>CAMVGH010000102.1 GCA_947166945.1 uncultured Clostridia bacterium | reverse complement strand
CTGAAAAAAGAACGTTACAACGTTCAGGTCAGAAATGAAAGGCTGTGGTTCATCGTCGCTCTGACCTCGACGATCATCACGCAGGGTGTGCAGCTTTTCGTGTACATATACCTGATATACGCCGTATCCCGCGGAGATGTCACTATCGGTGATTTTACGCTGTATGTGGCAAGCTCGACCAAGATGTTCGAGTATCTGAACGGCTTGCTGGGCGGTGTTGCGGATCTTTTCCAGAGAAGCAGACAGGTCGATGATTTCCGCAGCTTCATGGACTATAACGGCGGCAGTGACCCCGCAGAGGGAAAGGAGCTGCCCGAATCCGACAGGTGGGAGTTCGAGTTCCGGAACGTGTCATTCAGGTACCCTAAAGCGGAAAAATATGCTCTCGAAAACCTGTCAATAACGATCAAATCCGGGGAACGGCTTGCGGTGGTAGGATTGAACGGCGCCGGCAAATCAACATTCATAAAGCTGCTGCTGCGGCTTTATGAACCGACAGAGGGTGAGATACTGCTGAACGGGGTGAATATAAAGGAGTACAGCAAGCAAAGCTATTACCGCGCATTTGCCCCGGTATTTCAGGACGTTGAGCTGTTCGCATTCCCGCTCAGCGAGAATGTTTCTATGCAGTCTCCGGAGAACACCGACAAGGCACTTGCCGAAAAATGCCTCACTGACGCGGGAATGGGAGACAAGCTGCAAAAGCTGCCGAATGGTGTTTCCACCGAGATGCTGAAAATAATACATGATGACGGAGTTGATCTCTCCGGCGGCGAAAAGCAGAAGCTTGCACTTGCAAGAGCGCTGTACAAGAACGCGCCCGTAGTTGTACTGGACGAGCCTACAGCCGCGCTTGACGCGCTCGCCGAAAGCAAGCTGTACAGCGACTTCGACGAGCTTATCGGCGGCAAAACGGCGGTCTATATATCCCATAGGCTCAGCTCGACACAATTCTGTCATAATGTGGCAATGTTCAAGGACGGGCGGCTGGAGGAATACGGCACCCATAATGAGCTTATGGAGCGCGGCGGCGCGTATGCTGAGATGTTCCGCATTCAGGCGCAGTACTACATAGACGAAAAGGAGGCGGCTGCGGGTGTTTAAGAATAATAAAAAGCCGGGCAGGATACTTCCTACGCTTAAATTCATGTTCGGTATAATGCTGCGGGAGAAGCCGTGGTTCATCGTGATCTATGCCGGTATGGGGCTTGCGACTGCCGCGACGAGCATTGCGGGTATCGTGTTCCCGAAATTCATCATAGATGAGCTTGTTGCAATGGCAGGCGGCGATATTCAGGCTCACATCACCAACGCAATAGTATGGGCGGCGGCGTTTATGGGTGTGCTCGTGCTGGCGGGTGTGATAAACGCTGTGGGAAACGCTGTGCAGGACGTGCTGCGGGAATGGTTCGCGGAATATATCGATATAAAGCTCGCCGAACGTGCAATGGAAATGGACTTTCAGCACACAGAAGATCCGGACGCTCTCGACAAGCTGAACAAGGCACGGGAGGGCATGAGCTGGTACAGCGGCGGTATCATGGGTATCACAGACTCGGCGTACAGGCTGGCGGTAAACGCGGTAACGGCGGTGACCGGCGCGGGTATCATCATATTCACCTGCCCGTGGCTGCTGCCGGTGCAGATAATATCGCTGCTGCTTATAGCTTGGCTCCAGTCGAAGATAAACGCGGTCGAGCAGAAAAGCTTTGTCGAGCTGTCAAAGTTCAACCGTATTTTCGGCTATGTTTTCTGGCAGCTTTCGGACTTTCGCTATGGAAAGGATATCCGGCTTTACGACAGCGCGGATATGATGAACCGCAAGGCGAAATACTACTCCGATAAAATGTGCGGCGTATGGAAAAACGAGAGCCACGATGAACGAAAAATGGGGTGGGGAATGGATATCGTCAACTCCCTGCGTGACGGGATAAGCTACTTTTATATAGGCTATCTTGCGATAACCGGCGCTGTCACGATAGGCGATTTCTCAATGTGCATCGGCGCGGCGGGAATGCTTTATTTCTCGCTGAACGGCATTATCGACAGTATTCAGGGTATTGTAAACAAGTGCAATTACGCTCACCGCTATATCGAATTTATGGACTATCCCGCCGCAATGCAGAAAGGTACGCGCAGAGTCACGGGCGGCGATCATACAATCGAGTTCCGGAATGTGTCGTTTAAATATCCGCGTTCGGACAAGTGGGTGCTGCGGAATGTAAATATCACCATAGATCAGGGCGAGCACCTGTCGGTAGTGGGACTCAACGGCGCGGGAAAGACGACGTTTATCAAGCTGCTGTGCAGGCTGTACGATGTTACCGAGGGCGAGATCCTGATAGACGGCGTGAACATCAAGGAATATTCGGACGAGGAATACCGGAAGCTGTTTGCTGTGGTATTTCAGGATTTCAGCCTGTTCGCGTTCAGTCTCAGAGAGAATATATCCTTCTCCGATGACAGTAAAAATGACCCCGCCATAAACGAGGTCATTGAGAAGTGCGGACTTGCAGATGATGTTTCAAAGCTCCCCGACAGGCTCGGTACGATGATGTTCAAGAGCTTTGACGAGAACGGGACGGAGCTGTCCGGCGGTCAGAAACAGAAAACCGCGATCGCAAGAGCGCTGTACAAAGACGCACCTGTGGTCATTCTCGATGAGCCTACCGCCGCTCTCGACCCGGTCGCGGAGTACGATATATACCGCCAGTTCGACACTCTCGTGGGCGGAAAGACAGCGGTTTACATCTCACACAGGCTTTCGAGCTGCAAATTCTGCGACCGGATAGCAGTGTTCGCCGACTGTACGATAAAAGAGTACGGCACACACGATGAGCTTGCAGGAAAGCCCGGCGGCATTTACGCGGAAATGTTCGCGGCACAGGCACAGTATTATAACGTGTAACAAACGAGGCGGTCTGCATGATATGCAACAGCAGGACAATAAAACTCAAAGACGGAGGAGAATGTGTTCTCCGCAGCGGTACGCCTGATGACGCAAAGACTGTTATCGACGATATCAGTCTGACTCATGAGCAGACTTATCATTGTAATAAACAGATATGTGCCGCGGTATTGTTAAGAGCGCGTTATCAACACAGCAGTCAGACGGTTCGATTTTTATTGAAATGATATTGACAATCATATAAAAATGATGTATAATAACATTGTTTTTTAATAAGCATAGTCTAAAATTTAATATATAGCCTTTCTTCAGCCGGTACGCCCGGCACACGGAATGCGGTGCAAGTCCGCGCGAGTCGGTCACTGTGAAGCCGGTACGGAAATATCCGTACAGATAAGTCAGATACGTGGAAGAAGGCTGTGTTTCTGCCGGAACCGGAAATCACGTTTATAAGAGGGAAATATCGAAAAAAGCGATGATATGACCCTCTTTTAAAGCGTTGCCTTTTTCGGAGGTGACGCATTTTTTATTATCAGGAGTATTAAAACTATGAAAACAGCAGTAATTTACTGGAGCGGCACAGGCAACACCGAAGCTATGGCGAAGGCTGTCGCGGAAGGCGCGGGAACAGAGGCGATAAGCGTTTCCGATTTTTCCGGAAGCATATCCGATTACGGCGCGCTTGCGTTCGGCTGCCCCGCAATGGGCGACGAACAGCTTGAAGAAGCTGAATTTGAACCGTTTTTCGCAGGCATTGAAAAAGAGCTTTCCGGCAAGAGAGTCGTACTGTTCGGTTCTTATGACTGGGGTACGGGCGACTGGATGCGTGCATGGGAAGAACGCGTGAAAGGTGACGGCGCAGAGATCATCGGCGGCGAAGGCTACATCACCAATCTCGACGCGAACGATACCGAGCTTGGAGAGCTTCGTGAGCTTGGGAAAAGGCTTGCGGAATAATTTATAAATGCCCTGCATCATTAAAAATGTGGGGCATAGTTATCGAAAATATGAATTTAAGAAGAATTAAGCCAATCGTTGAGCAAAAGGTCACAGCTTTCCGCCGTCACAGTGATATTGCCATAATAACAGGACTGATGATATCCGTGAATGTATGAGTGTCTTTCAAAAAATTATAGAAAACTTTAATTTCATTTTAAGTTCATAGTGATATAATATAGAAAACAAAAGATCGAGAGGTATCACTTATGAAACAGAGAAAAGCACTTATACCTATAATAGCAATGTGTATCTGCCTTGTGGCGGGCTGCTCTGGCAATACCCAGACAGCAGGAACTACAATAGCCGCAGAAACCACAACAACTTCCGCATTGTCGGAAACAGCTGAAACTACTGCCGGAACAACTACAGCGGCAGCAACAGAGATAACAGAGGAACTAACAGCGGAGGTACAGCCGGTGACAAACCTTGAAAAGCTCGATATGACAAAATGGCAGTACAACGCCGATGACGATGTTTACTATCAGGTTGGTATTTCCTACTGTGAAACTCCGGCAGACGCAAGCTATGAGACACTTGCGGTGTTCGTTCCCGGCGCTTATATGACAGCCACAGACAACGGCGACGGCACTTACACCTGCGAGCTTTCCGACGGCACGATAAACGGCTACACGGCTGAAACTGCGCCTATAGTAATGCCGATAAACACGCCCGGTTACTCCGCAATGGCGGCGCTTACCGACTATTCGAGCAGCGTTAAGACCTACACGAGCGAGGGCTTTGTGTATGTACACGCAGGCTGCCGGGGTCGTGACGCTGGCGCTCCCGCAGGTGTCACCGACCTGAAAGCGGCGGTTCGCTATGTGCGCTACTGTGACGATGTAATTGCAGGAAGCGCCGAGCGTATCTTCACATTCGGCATGAGCGGCGGCGGTGCGCAGTCGGCGCTTATGGGAGCTACCGGAGACAGCGACCTCTACACACCCTATCTTGAAGCGATAGGCGCGGTGCAGGGTGTCAGTGACGCGGTGTGCGGCTCTATGGACTGGTGTCCGATAACCAACCTTGACAGCGCAGATGAAGCCTATGAGTGGATGATGGGAGTTACAAGGAGCGGTCTTTCCGATGATGAACAGGCTATCTCCGACGCGCTTGCGGCTGCTTTTGCTGAATACATCAATTCCGCTCAGATAAAGGACGAAAATGGAACTATCCTGACTCTTGAAGAGTCCTCCGAGGGCATTTATCAGTCCGGCAGCTACTACGACTATCTGAAAGGCGTTATCGAGCAGTCTCTCAACAACTTCCTTTCCGATACCACATTCCCTTATGATGCAAGCAGCTCCTCCGGCGGTCACGGGGGCATGGGCGGCTTTGGCGGAGGTCAGCGTCCTGACGGAGATTTCGGCGGCGAGAAGCCCGACGGCGCTCCGGGCGGCGGTATGCCTGACGGAGAAATGCCCGGTGATATGGGAGGAAACGGCGGCACTGCGATAGAAGATGTTGACAACATCACGCGCAATACCACATCAAGCGGTATCAGCATTTCCGGCACATACGAGACTGCGCAGGACTACATCGACGCTCTCAACGCAAACGGCGAGTGGGTGACCTATGACGCAGCCACAAATACAGCAACGATATCAAGCGTTGCCGACTTTGTAAAGGCTTTCAAATCCGCGTCAAAGAACCTCGGCGCGTTCGACCAGCTTGACGGTGGACAGGGTGAAAACACTCTGTTCGGTTACGGCGACGGCAGCGGCGCACACTTTGACAGCGTTCTTGCGGAAATACTTTCCGACCTCGGAAGCGAGTACGCAGACAGCTATGCCGCCGACCTCGCAAAGACAGACAGTGCCGGATATACCGCAGAGCAAAGACTGAAAATGTACACACCGCTCTACTACCTGCTTGAAAGCTCCGAGGGTTACGGTACAAGCACAGTTGCAAAATACTGGCGCATAAGAACAGGTATCGCGCAGAGCGACACATCGGTAACGACCGAGATGAACCTTGCGCTTGCTCTTGAAAACTACGACGGCGTGGAAAGCGTGGATTTCGCTACCGTATGGGGACAGCAGCACGTTGAAGCCGAACGCACCGGCAGCAGCACAGAGAATTTCATCGCTTGGGTGAATGAGTGCCTGAAATAATAATAATAAAAAGCACTCGTTCACGAGTGCTTTATTATTATAATTCAGCCGATTTGTATGATCGTGAGGTGTGCGGATACAGGTCGGGTTCCTCCGCCTAAAGGTGTTACAGTAAGCGCAGCCGCGTTACCGGCGGGATTGCGGGCAGTGCAGAACGCGGACAAGAGCAGCATCACAGTAAGCTGGGACAAGGTAAGCAGCCCGCCAGCTTGTACATTATGTACAAGAATAAGGTGACTTTTCTTATTTTTAAATAGTTCTTTACAAATCCCCCAAAATGTGCTATAATACCATTGAAGCCGTGGCGCTGCGGCGCAGGTAAAGCAAGGTGTATATCGTCTCTCCAGAAGGCTCTTTATATCGCCGCATCGTGCGGCGTTTTGGAGCCTTCTGTATGGCATCGTGCCATAGGAGCAGTTTTCCCGATAGGAATATCGGAGACTGTGAAAGGAGGGCGATAAAGAAGTGGAGATACTGAACGTATTGCGTGAGCTTTTTGGCGAAGCAGTACATATCATAACTCTCAATGCTTCATCGCTTGGAGCATTGTTATCGAATTTATTTGACCGGTTCAAAAGCCGTAAATAAAAAGAGATAACCACCAAGCTTTCGTCGGGTTGGTGGTTATCAATTAACGCTAATCTGCTCCGAGAGCAAACCTATTGCTCTGTTGCTACAGTTATTATACCACAGTTTCCCGTCGTTGTCAATAGATAACGGCGGTTATTTTTTCGGAAGCAATATTTTTTATATAAACTCCTTTACAAATCGTATAATATGTGCTATAATATTGTATATATGTAGGTGCCGGGGCTTATCCCGCACCTATATATGGCATTTTACAGGAATTTACCCCGCAAAGGCGGGGAATAAAATGGAAAGGATAGCAAAAATGAAACGAACGAAAACAAAAATTCTGAGCGTATTCCTGTCATTCTGCATGATTATTTCGTGCATGGTGGGAATGAGCGTGACGGCGGGAGCGGAACCTGCTGCTATCGGAGATACCGGTTTAACATGGGAATTTGATAACGGCACTCTTACCATAAGCGGTACGGGGGCTATACCGGATTATGAAAGTCAATCTGCTAGACCGTGGAATAACAACAAAAGTAATATTACATCAGTAAACATTGGTGACGGCGTTACAAGTATAGGCAAAATGGCGTTCTACCATTTCGACAATCTTGCAAGCGTGACTATTTCAAACAACGTGACGAGTATAGGTCAGAATGCGTTCATGTACTGCACCAAGCTTACAACCGTGACTATTCCGAGCAGTGTGATAAGTATAGGTAAGACTGCGTTTGGTGCTTGCGAAAATCTTGAAAGTGTGACTATTCTGAGCGGTGTGATAAGTATAAGTGAGGCTGCATTCAGCGGCTGCTCCAAGCTTGCAAGTGTGACAATACCAAACAGCGTGACGAGTATAGATAAGACGGCGTTTTCCAGGTGCGCGGCACTTACAAGCGTGACTATTCCGAGCAGTGTGACAAGTATAGGTCAGTCTGCGTTCTTCAACTGCTCCAATCTTGCTACCGTGACCTTTGAACCGAGATCGGCAGAAGCTATAACGACAAATCCAACATTAACTATCGGAAAACATGCTTTCGATAGCACAAAAAACGGCGCAGCCGTAGCCTACGGTACAGGCGACGCGGTTCTCTTTGACGGCACGACTGAAATTAAAGCCGGAGACTTACTGACAACAATTTACAGCACGTCAGAAGAGAAGACCCTCACATGGAAAGCAGCTTCCTCCGCAGGCGCGGCAACCCTTACAGACACAACGACTACATGGAGCGGTGAATACACTGTAAGCAGCGATGTAACGATCGACAGCACTGTTACCGTTTTAGATGATACCACACTTACTATCGCCGAGGGCGTAACAGTGACCGTCAACGGCACCATTAGCGCCGCGGGCAAGACCCTTACCGTAGAGGGCAAGGGTGCGCTTATCGTAAATGGCGCTGACGGCAAAAACGGCACAGACGGCAACAATGGCAACGGTCACAACAATGGCGGCAATGGCGGCACCGGCAGCAGAGGCGGTACCGGCATTATCGGCAATGTCATTGTCAACGGAGCAACTGTCACAGTTACCGGCGGCAACGGCGGTAACGGCGGAAAGGGCGGCGACGCGGAATACGGCAACAGCGGCAGCGGCGGCAACGGCCGCAGCGGCGGCATCGGAGGAGAAGGCATTTATGGTAATCTGACTGTCAACAGCGGCTCAGCCACAGTGACCGGCGGAAACGGCGGAAACGGCGGAAACGGCGGAAACGGCGACTACGGCAGCGGCGGCAACGGAGGCGACGGCGGTAACGGCGGCAATGGAGGAAGCGGCGTTGACGGTAACGTTACAGTCACCGGCGGCACAGCCACAATTACCGGCGGCTACCCCGGCTTCGGCGGAACCGGCGAAACCGGCGGCAGAAACGGCAGCAACGGTTCCGCTGTCTCCGGAACGATCACCGGCAGCGCGCAGGAAAGCAATGACAACAGCGATTGGTCTGCCGTTTCCGGCACATCTTCAACTAAGCAGTATGTTAAAATCACCCCCCTCCCCTCATGGACAAACGGCAATGTCACCGCGACTCTTGACGGCACAAAGCTCACCGTAGCCAAGACTGACAACGCGGAAAACGGCAATATGGGTACCAGCTGGGCGACGAAAAGCCCTAATACGACCTCATGGGCTTCTGTCATAGGAACTATCACCGAAGTTGAGATAAAAGACGGCGTGACGAGTATCGGCAATGATGCGTTCCATGGCTGCACTGCTCTTACAAGCGTGACCATTCTGGGCAGCGTGACGAGTATAGGCGAAGAGGCGTTCGGTGGCTGCGTTGATCTTACAAGCGTGACTATTCCGGGCAGCGTGACGAGTATAGGCGAAGAGGCGTTCAAAAACTGCTCCGCTCTTACCAGCGTGACAATTCCGAGCGGCGTGACGAGTATAGGCAGTAATGCGTTTAGGCGCTGCTCGGCTCTTGCAACCGTTACATTTGAACCGAGATCGAAAGCAGCTATAGAATCAAATGCAGAATTAAGAATAGGAACCGATGCTTTCAAAAACACTGTGTCCGGCGCAAAAGTAGCCTACGGCACAGGCAGCACGGTACTTTATGACGATGAGACCGAAATCACAACGGATACTCTGCTTACTGCTATTCAGAACAAGACCCTCACATGGAAAGCGGCATCATCAGGTGCGGCAACCCTTACAAACACAACGACTACATGGAGCGGTGAATACACTGCCAGCAGCAATGTAACGATCGACAGCGATGTTACCGTTACAGCCGATACCAAACTTACTATTGCCGAGAACGTGACAGTGACCGTCAACGGCAGCATTAACGCCGAGGGCAAGACCATTACCGTAGAGGGCGAGGGTGCGCTCGTTGTAAACGGCATTAACGGCACAAACGGCGCAAACGGCGCAAACGGCACAAACGGCACAAACGGCACAAACGGCAACAATGGCGGTAACGGCATTAGAGGCAATGTCATTGTCAACGGAGCAACTGTCACAGTTACCGGCGGCAGCGGCGGCAAAGGCGGCAAGGGCGGCGACGGATTTCCTAACGCCGGCAACGGCGGCAACGGTGGCAGCGGCGGTAATGGCATTGAAGGTGATCTGACTGTCAACAGCGGCTCAGCCACAGTGACCGGAGGCAGCGGCGGAAACGGCGGAGACGCCGGATGCAGCGATGAATACGGCCCCCGCGACGGCGGCAATGGCGGCCATGGTGGAAGAGGCGTTGACGGTAACGTTACAGTCACCGACGGCACAGCCACAGTGACCGGCGGCAGCGGCAGCGGCGGCGGCAGCGGCAGAAATGTCAGCGGCAACGGTCGCATCGGTTCCGCTGTCTCCGGAACCATCACCGGCAGCGCGCAGGAAAGCGATAACAACAGCACTTGGTCTGCCGTTTCCGACACAACTTCAAATAAGCGGTATGTTAAGGTTGCGGCAGCAGCAGCCCACACCCACAGCTTCACATACTCCGCAGACGGCGCGACTATAACGGCGGTTTGCACAACAGGCTGTGACATCACCGAGGGACTTACTATGACTATAAGCGCCCCGACCGCGCTCACATATGACGGCACGGCAAAGGAGGCGTCACTCTCCACAGGCTACAACACCACAGCATTCCCCGGCACTTACACAATAGAATATTATAACGGAACAACAAAGCTCGATTCCGCTCCCGTAAATGCGGGTACATACACCGCAAAGGTCACTGCGGGTACAGGCGACGGCGCGGCTACGGCTTCCGTGGAATTCACAATAACTCCCAAGACCGTCAGCAGCCCCACAATAACCCTCTTCCCCGAAAGCTTCACATACGACGGCATCGCAAAGCAGCCGACAGTGACAGTCAAGGACGGAACAACAATTATCCCCATAAGCGAATATAATATTGATTACTCCAACAACACAAACGCCGGAACAGCAACAGTGACTGTCTCTGTCAAGACAGGCGGCAACTATGCCGTAAGCGGCGAAAAGACTTTCACGATAGAAAGGGCTTCGCAGACCGCTCCCGCAGTTTCCTCCACAAACGAGACGATCGCGGGACAGGCAAACGGAACTATAACAGGCGTTACGACAGATATGGAGTACAAGCTCAGCACAGCGACAGAGTACACCCCCGTTACCGGAACGACCATAACCGGACTTGCGGCAGGAACTTACAATGTTCGCTATGCCGAGAAAGCAAACTATAATGCATCTCCCGCGACAAATGTTGTGATAAACACCGGAAGCAAGATAACCGTACAGTTCGACGTGAACGGCGGCACACCCGCTCCCGCTTCGCAGCAGTTCAATTACAACCAGACCGTAAGCAAGCCCGCAACAGACCCGACAAAGACAGGTTATACATTCAAGTTCTGGTCTGCGGACGGCACAGCGGAGTATGACTTCAACACACCGCTCACTGCCAATATCACGCTTACAGCGGTATATCAGGTAAACAGCTACACGATCAGATTTGATACCAACGGCGGCTCGAATATAGCGCCCATTACACAGG
>CAMVGH010000101.1 GCA_947166945.1 uncultured Clostridia bacterium | reverse complement strand
AGGGGGCTGGCCGCCGGAGGCACTCGAGCGCAGCGACCACTCGAGCGCAGCGACCGCTCAAGCGCAAGCGACCGCTCAAGCTCAAGCGACCACTCAAGCGCAGCGACCACTCAAGCTCAAGCGACCACAGACCGGAAGGGGGAGATCAAATGCCGGGAGGAGGCAGGAAGAAAGTTGCAAGCAAGACGGAGATACTGGAATTTCTGACGGGGGTGATGCGCAATGAGGAACTGTCCGAGAAGGAGCGGCTCGCCGCGTCATTCAAGCTGGGGAGGTATCTCGGACTGGAAGGAAAGGAAGCGGACGATGAGGGGCTTCCGAGGGTGGTGATATATGACGGCACCGACAAAAATAAACTTCCTTGATCTTATAGCACCGTCGTTTTACGGCGTCCACCGCGATATCGGGGAGAATGCGCACACTCACTACGCACTCTGCGGGGGACGCGGGAGCTGTAAGTCATCATTCGCAAGTCTGGAGATCGTGCGGGGGATAATGGCGGACAGGAACGCCAACGCCTGCGCGATACGGAAGATAGGCAGGAACCTGCGGGAGAGCGTGTTCGGGCAGCTGCTGTGGGCGATAGACAAGCTCGGGGCGGGCGACTTATGGGACAGCCGCGTGAGTATCCCGGAACTTGTGTATAAGCCCACCGGACAGAAGATCATATTCAAGGGCGCCGACGAGCCGAGGAAATTCAAGTCCGTGAAAGTCTCACAGGGGTACATCAAGTACATCTGGTTCGAGGAGGCGGACGAGTTCGGCGGGACAGAGGAATTCGACGTCATCAATCAGTCACTCATGCGCGGGAACGGGGATTTCGTGTGTCTGTACACCTATAATCCCCCGCGCAGCGCGTCAAACGGGATAAACTTCGAGTTCTCGAAGCCCCGCCCCGACAGGCTGCTGCACCGGAGCGACTACCGCGATGTGCCGGAAGAGTGGCTGGGGCGGGCGTTTATTGCCGAAGCCGAGTACCTGAAAAAGACAGACCCCCGCCGTTACAGGAACGAATACCTCGGAGAGATCACCGGTACCGGCGCGGAGGTGTTCCTGAATGTCACCCTCGAACCGATAACCGACGGACAGATAGCGGACTTTGACCGCACATACCGGGGGATAGACTGGGGTTACGGCGCAGACCCGTTCGTGTATATCGGGACAGCGCTCGAAAACTCCGGACGGCGGCTGTACATCTTCGAGGAATTCTGCCGGCACGGTGCGAGGTTCGACGAGATAGCGGACGCGATAAGGGAGTTTGACCCTATGAATATGCCGGTCACAGCCGACAGCGCCGAACCCCGCTCAAACGATGAGCTGCGCGCCCGGGGACTTAATATACGCGCGGCAAAAAAGGGACAGGGCTCCGTGGAATACGGCATACGCCGTCTCTGCGACCTCGAACGCATCATAATCGACCCCGTCCGCTGTCCGGACGCGGCAAGGGAATTCACCGGATACAGGCTGCAAAGCGACGGTAACGGCGGGTTCCGAAGCGGCTACCCGGACAGGGACAACCACACCATAGACGCGGTACGATACGCTCTTGAAGAGAGATTTTCCCGCAGGAGCGTAAAGTTCATCGACCGCAGGAAACTTGGACTTTAAGGAGGAAAAACAATGTTCACTGTTCCCACAGAAACAGAGATCACCCCGAAACTGGCGGTGAAATTCATTCTGAAGCACACCACAGGGAATGACCGGCTTGACCGGCTTTACAGATACTATATCGGAGAGCATGGGATCCTTGACCGCACAAAGAGCCGCAATGCCGCCAACAACCGCCTTGTGTGCAACCACGCGAAGTACATCACCGACTGCACGACCGGATATTTTCTCGGCTCCCCGATAAAATACTACAGCCGCAGCGGTAAGGATATCTCGCAGATAAAGGACGTCCTCAAACGCTGCGACAGCGAGACGGAGGATATCGACCTTGCACGCTACGGCTCGGTATTCGGGGTGTCATACGAAATGCTGTACCTCGACGGCGAAAGCAATATAAAGCTCGCGAGCCTCGACCCGCGCAGCGCGTTCGTGGTATATGACGACACCGTGGATATGAAGCCGGTGTTCGGTGTGTACTATATGCCGCTCACCGACGCCGACGGCATAAAGACCGGATACCGCGTATATCTCTGTGACAGGGACACTGTGACTGAATTCTTCACCACAGTGTCTTTTTCGATCACAAAGATATGCGAGCCGTATGAGCATTTCTTCGGCGGTGTGCCGATAATCGAGTACTACAACAACTGGGACAGACAGGGGGATTTCGAGCAGGTCACGACCCTCATAGACGCTTACAACACTCTCCAGTCCGACCGCGTGAACGACAAGGAGCAGTTCGTTGATTCCATTCTCGTCATCAAGGGGCAGGTACTCGGTGACACCGAGGAGGAGGAGAACAGCACATACAGCGCTATCCGCAAGTACGGCGTAATGACGATAGACGATACCGGCGACGCGAAATGGCTCACCCGCCAGTTCGACGAACACTCCGTGGATATCCTCCGCAAGTCGCTGGAGAATGATATCCATAAGTTCAGCGGTGTCCCCTGCATGAACGACGAGAGCTTTGCCGGCAACACCTCCGGAGTTGCGATGAAATACAAGCTCCTCGCCTTCGAGCAGATGACCAAGATCAAGGAACGCTATTTCACCGAGGGGCTTCGCATTCGCCTCTCGCTTATAGCCAACGCACTCTCCGTCCTCGGTCACAGCCGCACGGACGTGGGTGATATCGGTATCCGGTTCACCTACAATCTCCCGGAGAATGAAGCCGAGAAAGCCGAGACCGTAAGCCGCCTCAAAGATATCCTCTCCAACGAACAGCTCATCAAGCTCCTGCCCTACGATCTGGAGTGAGCGCCGGAGAGGGCGCCGGAGGCGCAAGAGAACGAGAGTGCCTCCGGCGGCCACCCCTTTAAAAAGGGGTGGACCCTAAACCGAATACCGTGAACACGGCTTGACAAGTCACTTCATAATTTGTTACTCAATATCCGCAGCAGAGTAAGGGGACAGAGATCAGATGCTCTGTCCCCACCCTTTTTTTATTCTTGACAATTACCCGACGAAAGTATATAATATATTGTGGTATATTATGTACGGGAAGGTAAGAAAATGATAGAAACAGTCATCATAGACAGTATAGACGGGATAATGAAACTCATCTCCGAACAGAAGTTCAATCCCGATATCAACAGAGTGCGGAGCCCATACTTCTACCGAGGTATGCCCGACGCGTCCTATAAGCTCACAACAAGCCTGAGACTCAACTGCAAACACCTGCATAAAGAACTGGAAGTGTCCGTGCTGAGAAACTTCAATAAGTACGCCTGCATCGAAGACCCTACACTCAATTCGTCAATATGGAAACAGATGATGATAGGTCAGCACCACGGACTGCCGACACGCCTCATGGACTGGACTTACTCGCCCCTGATAGCCCTCCACTTCGCCTGCACCGAGAATAATTTCGACAAGCTCGATAAGCGTGACTGCGTAGTGTGGCGGTTCGATATGAAAAGCGCGAACAAGAACCTTCCGAGCCGCTACAGAGCCGCGCTCAAAAAGGAAAAAGCCTTCATATTCTCGGTCGATACCCTCACTTCCGTCGTGGACAGCATCGAGCAGTATGATATAGATATGGGCGCCGAGGCTTTCGTCAATATCGAGCCGCCTTCGGTCGATCAGAGAATAATAAACCAGTACTCGTTCTTCTCCATAATCCCGTCCGGTATGGAGGATATCGAAGAGTATCTCGATAAATACACCGAGCATACCATGCGGTACATAATCAAAAAGGAAATACGCTGGCAGGTGCGTGACCTGCTGGATCAGTTCAATATAAGCGAGAGGATCCTCTACCCCGGTCTCGACGGATTGTCAAAGTCCCTCGCAAGACATTATTTCGTGCGGACAGCACAGGATAACAATAAAAGCGATAGGAGCAGCAAATGAAGATCGTACTTGAAAACCTTACAAAAAGATTTCCCAACCGCAGCAAAAAAGGCGGAGCCGATGTCATCGCAGTGAACAATTTCAATTTCGAGATACCCGACGGCAAGCTCATAGGACTGCTGGGACCTTCCGGCTGCGGCAAAAGCACCTGCCTGAACCTGCTGTCCGGTCTCGAAACGCCTACCGAGGGCAGGATATACTTCGACGGCGAGGATATCACAGATGTTCCCGCGGAGAACAGAGGCGTCGGACTGGTGTTCCAGAGCTACGCCCTCTATCCGCACCTTACGGTGCTGAGAAATATCACCTTTCCGCTCGAAAATTTAAAGGGCAATAAGAAGATGTCGAGGAACGAAATGGACGAAAAAGCGCTGGAGACAGCGAAACTCGTCCAGATAGACGGTCTTATGGAGCGCAAGCCGAGCGAGCTTTCCGGCGGACAGCAGCAGCGTGTCGCGATCGCAAGGGCGCTGGTGAAAATGCCGAGAGTGCTTCTGCTCGATGAGCCGCTCTCCAACCTTGACGCGAGACTGCGTTTGCAGACCCGTGAGGAGATACGCAGGATACAGCGTGAAACAGGGATAACGACCGTGTTCGTTACCCACGATCAGGAAGAGGCTATGAGCATATCCGATATGATAGTGGTGATGAAGGACGGCGTTATACAGCAGATAGACAAGCCTCAGACCGTGTATAACGACCCGCAGAACCTGTTCGTGGCGAAATTCCTCGGAACGCCCGCGATAAATGTGTTCGTGGGAAGCGTCAAGAACGGTGTGCTGTATATCGGTGACGACGAGGCAATGAACATAAAGTGCGACTTCAACGGCAGAGTTATGGTCGGCATAAGACCGGAGGGCTTCATACCGAACAAAAACGGCGGTCTGTGCTGCAAGCTGACGGGGGTTGAGGTAATGGGACGCGACACGAGCATTCTGTCCACGCACTACGCGCACGAGGGCGAGATCATACGCTCGATAATAGGCTCCGATGATGCGATAGAAATAACGGAGATCACCGACGTTCTCGACTCAAAGATAGAAAAGCGTCTCCATCCCGATTCGGGATCCGAAATAAAGACGGAAACCATACGCTTCTCGCTCAAGCCGAGAAAGGTGTACATTTTCGACAAGGAAACGGAAAAGCGCATACCGTTTGAAGCGGTGTGACGGAGGAATGCAATGAACAAGAAGAATGATCTGAAAAGCTGGCTGTACCTGCTTCCGGCGCTGCTGTTCCTCGGGGCGTTCATGGTATATCCGCTGATAGACGTACTCATATACTCGGTGGAAGAGGGGTATAACTCCGCGTCGCAGTCATACTATGATGTGGGGCTGTACAACTACTCCTACGTGCTGCACGACCCGTACTTCCTTCAGGCGCTGAAGAACACGTTCCTGCTGGTGATCATAACCGTGCCGCTGTCAACGGGCATAGCCCTGCTGATATCGCTGGGGCTGAGTTCGGTAAAAAAGCTGCGGAACCTGTTCCAGACCATATATTTCCTGCCTTATGTGACAAACACACTGGCGGTGGGTCTGGTATTCATGATACTTTTCAAGAAGACCGCATACACCGACGGACTTGTGAACGTGGTGCTGAACCTGTTCGGGAACGAATCGGTGGATTTCATCGACGGACCATACTGGGCGAAGATGTTCGTGCTGTGCTTCTATACGATATGGGTGGTGCTGCCGTTCAAGATACTGATACTTACGAGCGCGCTCGCGTCGGTGAACGAGACGCTGTACAAGGCGGCGAGAGTTGACGGCACATCACGGTTCAGAATGTTCACAAGGATAACACTTCCGATGATCTCGCCGATGATATTCTACCTCGTGATAACCGGCTTCATCGGGGCGTTCAAGGCGTACAGCGACGCTGTGGCGCTCTTCGGCACCGACCTCAACGCGGCGGGCATGAACACTATCGTCGGGTATGTGTATGATATGCTCTACGGCGACAGCGGCGGATATCCGTCCTACGCGTCGGCGGCGGCACTGATACTGTTTGTGATAGTGCTTACCATAACCGTCATAAACCTGATGATAAGCAGGAAGAATGTTCACTATTAAGGAGCGCACTGCCTTATGGAAAACAATACGACAAGAATGAAAAAGAAGAGACATATACATATCGGGGCGGTTATAGTGTATATCCTGCTTTCGGTATGGGCGATAGTGGTAATATTCCCGTTCTACTGGATGCTCCTCACTTCGGTGAAGAGCTACTCGGCGTACAGCACGGAATATATCCCGCAGTTCTTCACGACGGAGCCAACGCTTGACAACTACGCGGAGGCGTTCACGGCGGTGCCGCTGGCGCAGTACTTCCTGAACACGCTCATATTCACGGTGCTGACAACGGGGATAATGATGATAGTGATAGTACCCGCGGCGTTCGCGTTCTCAAGACTGGAATTCCGGGGAAAGAACCTGCTGTTCACCCTGTTCCTGTCGCTGATGATGATACCGAACGAGCTTGTGATAATCACGAACTTCCAGACGATCACCGATATGGGGCTGAGAAACACCTTCACGGGTCTGATACTGCCGTCGGTGACATCGGTGTTCTACATATACCTGCTTAAAGAGAATTTCGAGCAGATACCGGACGAACTGTACAAGGCGGCAAAGGTGGACGGCACCTCGGACTTAAAGTACCTCGTGAAGGTGATGATACCGATATGCAGACCGACTGTCATCACGATCATGATACTAAAAGTGATAGAGTGCTGGAATTCCTACGTCTGGCCGCGGCTCATAACCGACGACAAAGCGTACTTCCTTGTGTCGAACGGTATCGAGGAGATACGCGAGAACGGCTTCGGAAGAGAGAACATACCCGCCATGATGGCGGCGGTGGTGGTCATTTCCCTGCCGCTGATCGTGATATTCATTATATTCAGGAAGAAGATAATGGAGGGAGTTTCCAGCGGAGGAACAAAGGGATAATGAGACATTTCAGAAAAACAGCAGCCGCTCTTGCGGCGGGAATAATGGCTCTGGCTGCGCTCACGGGCTGCCACGGGTCGAGAAAGACAAGCTCCTTTGAGATGCCCGATGTATTTGACGAAAGCAAGCCGGTCGAGATCACTTTCTGGGCAAAGAACGATACCAACAAGACACAGACCGGTATATATCAGAAGGCTATCGGCGACTTTCAGGAGCTGTACCCGAACATCACCGTGAATATGCGGCTTTATACCGACTACGGGAAGATATACAACGACGTCATCACAAACATACCCACACAGACGACCCCGGACGTATGCATCACCTACCCCGACCATATCGCAACGTATATGACCGGCGAAAACACCGTGGTGCCGCTGGACGACCTGTTCAGCGACCCGGAATACGGGCTGGGCGGGAGCAGGCTCAAATTCAGATCGCCCTCGTTTGACGAGCTGATACCCCAGTACATCGGGGAATGCAGGCTTTCCGGACATTACTGCGCCGTGCCGTATATGCGCTCTACGGAAGCCTGCTACATCAACAGGAATTTCGTGGAAAAGCTGGGCTACACCGTGCCGGACGTGCTGACATGGGACTTCATCTGGGAAGTCTCGGAAGCCGCCACCGCAAAGAATGACGACGGAACTTTCGCGGTAAACGGGCAGAAAGTCATGATACCGTTCATCTACAAATCCACCGACAACATGATGATAACCATGCTCCGGCAGCTCGGAGCGGCATACTCGGACGCAAGCGGCAATATCGGCATATTCAGCGACACAACGAAGGACATACTGTATCAGATATCAGGACACGTAAAGTCCGGCGCTTTCTCCACATTCAAGATCTCCAGCTACCCCGGAAACTTCCTGAACGCCGGACAGTGCATCTTCGCCATAGATTCCACCGCGGGTGCCACATGGATGGGCTCGAAAGCCGGTCATCAGGATATAAGCGAAGAAAATATAGTGGAATTCGAGACAGTGGTAAGACCTGTCCCGCAGTACGATACCGGGGATCCGAAAATGATATCGCAGGGACCGTCGATATGCCTGTTCAACAAGAAGGACCCCCAGCAGGTGCTTGCGGCATGGCTGTTCATGCAGTTCCTGCTCACCGATGAGGTGCAGATAGCCTACGCGCAGACCGAAGGGTATATCCCCGTCACGACTGCCGCACGGGAGAACCCGGCATATACGGAATACCTTTCGCTCGGCGGCGCGGACAATGATCTGCACTATCATGTAAAGATAGACGCTACGAAAATGCTCCTCGACAACATCGGGAACACTTTCACGACGCCCGTGTTCAACGGCTCCGCTTCCCTGCGCGACGCGGCTTCACAGCTGATAGAAAGCACAGCGAAATCCACCCGCCGCAAGGAGACTATAGACGAAGCCTACTTCGAGAAGCTGTACACCGACACGGCTTCCCTGTACAGACTGGACAGCATCTCCGCAGTCGGCAAGGCAGAGCTGGGAGAACTCCCCGATACGGCGGTGGCGCTTATCGTGACACTGATCGCCGTGTGGTGCCTTATACTGCTTTATCTGGGCATTTCAGCCGCCGTAAGGCACAAAAAGAAAAAACTCAGCGAAGCACAGAACAGCTGACAGGGCGAATAAGACAAAATCAACAAATAAAATCTCCGTAATGCCGAAACAGCAGCGGTTTTGTTGACGGGAACACCCGAATATGATATAATATTAAGACTGATATACATACTACTCACGCACAACCACCGAAAGGAAAGATACCCAAGCATGGCAAACAGAAGATATTCGGTGTCCACCGCGGACGAATCCAAGGCAAAGCCGATAATCATTACACTCGCAGGCGTTGCGGCAGCAGCGATAGGTATTCTCGGCTACCTCGCCGTAAAGGCGAACGAGGATAACCGTATAGCGGCGCTGAAATATAACTTCAACCGCTTCTACCCCGCCACCTACAATACATTGGAGACTACGGACGCCGAGGCGGACTACGACGCGGACGGCATCGCAAACGGAGATGAGACTGCCGCAAAGACAAGCCTCATTTCAGCGGATACCGACAGCGACGGTCTTACCGACGGCGCAGAGACAAAATACGGCACCGACCCCACAAACGCGGATACAGACGGCGACGGCATAAAAGACGGCATCGAGATACGAGCCGGACTTGACCCGCTGAACCTCATATCCGACGGCAAGACAAAGGACTCCGAAAGAAAGTTCACACGCGAGATAGTGTTCGACGAGGGTACAGTGACGCTCTCCGGTCTTGCGAATATCTACGGTGCTACCGTCGATAAGCTCTCCCTCAACTCCGTGGCGGCAAACGCCGGCGTTATGACCGCGCCTTATGAGCTTCACTGCGAGGGCGGCTTCGACAAGAGCCTTATAAAATTCAATTATGACCCCGATTTCGCAAGGATAGCAGACATCACCTCCGAGGATATGCGGATATTCAAATTCGACCCATACTCCAGAAATTATTCCGAAGTCGCGGGAGTCGTGAATACCGACGAGAATGTTGTTCTCTGCGATGTGTCGGGCGAGGACGGAGTATTCGTACTCGGCTCCAGAAAAGTTATCCACAGGGCTGCCGAGGCATACCGGAGCGAACAGATGAACATTCACCTGCTCATAGACAACTCCGGCTCCATGTACCCAAAATCCATACAATCGACCTCCGAGGAGAACGATGTTGATTTCAGGCGGCTTTCATTCGCGCAGAATTTCGTCACAGCCCTCGACAATACCGTAAAATTCTCGATCTCTTCCTTCACATACGAATTCAGGACGCTCTGTGATTTCGACAACGACAAGTCACACGTAGTCACCGCGATACAGTCGATACGCGATCTCGGCGCCGGTTTCGACGGAACGAGCGTTGAGCGCGCGCTGATGCTGGGACTTGAAAGCTTCGGCGATCAGACGACCAATCAAAGGAATGTAATAATCCTGCTCACAGACGGCATTTCCACCGACACCGCGGGATATACCCTTTCGGATATCGTGTCCCACGCGAAAGCAAAGAACGTGACCATAAACACCATAAGCCTCGGTGAGAACATCGACCGCGACCTGCTGCGCAGCATAGCGGCAAGCACCGGCGGACAGTACTATCCCATAAGCGAGGCTAATATCCTCGAAGGTCTGTATTCCACACTTATCGCGTCCATGGACGATGATATCGTCGATGACGACTTTGACGGAACTCCCGACAGCTATACGCTCTATGATACGGGCTTCAACTCCGACATGAACGGGTACAGCTTCAACAATTTCAAGTCAAAGGAATGCGGCACTCTCGATTTCGGTATGGTAATGCTGGCGAGGGACTGGTTCCGCAGCAGCGTCCGTGAGTCATACGACGGCGGCGACAAGCTCACATACAGCTTTGAAGGCTCTACGGTGTCGCTCAGTGACCCGCTCCGCAAGGTCGTACTCCAGACGATGCAGACGCCGTGGGTAACTCCGGAGAATTATCTCAACTTCCTCAGCAACGGTGAGGTACTTAAAGTAAAGACCGAGGACGCAGCCGAGTCACAGAAAAAAGGCTGGGCAAAGCTCACCCTCGATTATGAGGAACCCGGCGCAGGCTGGAACAAGGCAGAGGTGCTTGTCCCCGACCACACGGTACCAACTATCCGCACCGCATACAGCGAGAACGATTATGCAATGCTCCGCGCAATACACTGCTACAACGCTCTCCGCGATACCGGTACAAACTTCCCTGTCAACAGTGAGAAAGACCTCAACCGCATCAAGACCATACTTGAGACCGGTACCCCTATCGTAACAAAGATCATCTGGTCGGAGGACGACGGCACCTGCTACAGCCGCTATGTGCTTCTTACAGCGCTCCGCCGTGACCTCGATGACCCCAATATCTTCAAGATCAAGATATATGATGTCAACGCAGAATCCTCCTCCACTATCGTCATGAACCGTACCCTTGAGTACACAGCTTCCGGCAGAGATGATTTCAGTTATACCGCCAAGTGGGATAACCACTCCGTTTCCCTCTCCTGCTGGCTCACCGAGCTGAAGTGACCCGAAAGAGCGCGCAGGGGAAGGAAGGAAGAGGAGAAGGAAGGGACCCTTTCGAGAAAGGGTCTCCTCCCTCCCCCTCTCCCTCCCTCCCCCTGCACCCCCTCTCTCCCACTCCCTCTCTCACCCCCTAAAGCTTTTAAACGCTTCGCCTTGCAGCGGGGG
>CAMVGH010000100.1 GCA_947166945.1 uncultured Clostridia bacterium | reverse complement strand
CTGTTCGGGACCGTAATTGTGGATAACAAGGTCATACGCGCCGTTTACTTCGGGGAACTCCGTAACCGTGCCTTTTACTCCCTTGGCAAGATCGGGGTCAACACGCTCGCCGAGTATTTCGCTGATAGTGTCGCGCAGCATTTCGATACCTGATTTTATGATAACGATCGAAATGATCGCACCGAGCCACGCTTCAAGGCTTAGCCCCGTGGTGAGATATATCGCCGCCGCAACAAGGGTGGAAGCGGAGATTATGGAATCGAACAGGGCGTCGCTGCCGGAAGCGACAAGCGCGTCGGAATCCACGTTCTTTCCGGTGCGTTTTACGTAAGTACCGAGCAGTATCTTGACAACTACCGCCGCTCCGATAATTATAAGAGCGGTAACGGAATAATCGGGAGTCTGCGGTTCGATGATGTTCTTCACGGACTCGGTGAATGATGTGATACCGGCGTAGAGAACGATGACCGAGATCACCACGGCGCTCAGGTACTCTATCCTACCGTAGCCGAGCGGGTGTTTCTTATCCGGCGCCTTCTGTGAAAGATGGGTACCGACGATAGTTATGAGAGAGGAAAGCGCGTCGCTCAGATTGTTCACGGCGTCAAGCACCACCGCGATAGACTGGGAAAGCAGTCCGACCGCCGCTTTGAATCCCGCGAGGAAAACATTGGCAATTATGCCTACCACACTTGTCCTGATGATTATTTTATTTCTGTCCGGAGCATTTTTTTCTGGCATATAAATTCTCCTTTTTGCCGTTGATTTTATTATTATATCACATTGATCGGATAAAGTCAACATACGCCGCTATTGACTTTTTACACGCCTTATGATATATTATAATAGATAAAGCGTTATTATGAGATAACAATGAACGGGGATGAGACGATATTGATCTTGTTTTATGATATTACTTTTCTTGTATCGCTGGTACTGACAATAATATATGCAGCAATGTGGCACAAACATTTCAATGTGCATTTCACCCTCATATTCACCCTGATACCGATAAGTAATCTCGGATATGTACTTCTGACACACTCCGATTCCCTTAACGGCGCTATCATAGGTCAGAAAGTCATTTATCTCGGCGGATGCTATATGGTACTGTTTATCCTGCAGAGCATATTCGGTATGTGCCATATAAAAATGCCGAGAAAACTCGACGTCGTACTTCTGATACTGAACACAGTGATATATATGTCTGTACTTACCATAGGGTACAGCGATATTTTCTACAAAAGCTGCTCTTATGGACAGGACAGCAGCGGAGCGGCGTTTATCACCGACAGAGAATACGGCATAATGCACACAGTGTTCTTTGTGATGATAAGCCTTTACTCACTGAGCAGTATTGCCGCACTTGTTTACTGCTATTTCAAGAAAAAAAGCATTTCAAGAAAAATGATCTTCCTGCTGCTTATACCGGAGATCGTTGTGCTTTCCGCACATATTTTCGGAAAAAAGTTTCTCGGAGAGGTCGAGATAGTACCGGTGGCATATATTCTCGCACAGATAATGTACCTGCTCATAGTGAAGCGCCTGTGCATGTATGATGTCACCGATTCCGCCATAGATTCCCTCGTGCAGACCGGAAATACCGGCTTTATATCTTTTGACCTGAAATTCAACTATCTCGGCAGCAACGGTACCGCACGGAGAATATTCCCGGAACTTTCGGAACTCACAGTAGATTATCCGGTAAGCAAAAACGTAAGCATACACGATTTTTTTATGGAATGGCTCTCGGAATTCGTCAAAGATGAGCAGAACGACAAGTTCTACCGGAAGATCGAAGAGAATACCTACCTTATCGACGTAAATCATCTGTTCGACGGCAAGCGGATAATCGGCTACCAGTTCATAATAACAGATGATACGAAAAATCAGCAGTACATCTCGCTTATCAATTCCTACAACAGCGACCTCAAGGAACAGGTCGAGGCAAAGACCGCTCACATCGAGGATATGCACAACAAGCTCATACTCGGTATGGCGGTGATGGTCGAAAGCAGGGACAACTCCACCGGCGGACATATACGCAGAACAAGCGACTGCATACGCATACTTATCGGGAAAATAAAAGAGACCGGCGTTTATGAGCTTGATGATGAATTCTGCAAGAGACTGATAAAAGCGGCACCTATGCACGATCTCGGAAAGATAGCGGTCGATGACAAGATACTCCGCAAGCCGGGGCGCTTCGAACCGGAGGAGTACGAGCAGATGAAGACCCATGCCGCAAAGGGTGCAGAGATCATCAGCACCATACTTGAGGGGACAGACGACGAGATGTTCCGTAAGATAGCCGTGAATGTCGCTCACTACCACCACGAGAGAATGGACGGCACCGGATATCCCGAAAAACTGAAAGGCGGCGAAATACCGCTGGAAGCACGTATTATGGCAATAGTAGATGTATATGATGCTCTCGTCAGCAAGCGCTGCTACAAGGAAAGTATGCCGTTTGACAAAGCGTTCGCAATAATCGATGAAGGTATGGGCAGCCAGTTCGACCCGGAGCTTCGTGAAAGCTTCAGACTGGCAAGAACCGAACTCGAAGCATATTACAGCTGATAAAGAAATATCCCGGCAGCGGTATCATCTCCGCTGCCGGGAATATTATTTTTGTTGTTATGCCGCTGTGCTGTAATATGAATATACGGCAGTCTCTTTCTCAACGAGGATCGAACTCTGGTTGAGCGCCTTGATCGCGTCGTCCATTATGTTCTTCACAGCATCTTCTTCAACGTCATAAAGCATATAAACAAGAGTGTTCTCATGCTCTATCTCTCCGCTGTCACCTGTCCAGCCGCCGGCAGCGCTCATTCTTGTGTAACCGCCTGCATACTTTGCGCAGATCTTATTCACCATATCAGCGGCAATATCAGTGTCGATAAGCTGTTCACCCTTATCCTTGTCATTCAGACCGATATAGAGTGTATATTTTGGACTCTGATAAGCTTCACTACCGCAGATACTAACGGCAGCTGTCTCTGTGTTCACCGAAGTCTGTACCTCCGGCTTTGTCTCATTGCTTTTCGGCAGCAGTATCATCACGAACAGAACGATATCTATTATTATAAGTATCGCAAACGCAACGATCATTCCTGCTGAAATACCTGTTTTTTTCTCTTCCATATTGTTTCTCCTTTTTTATTATGATCCGGAGATCATTCTTTTACTATAATAGAACATTTTTCATGATTTGTCAAGAACATAATCCATGATTTGCTGTAAATATCACCATATACGCTCCTTATACACAGATGACCGCATCGAGAATACCCCGTCGGTCCCCACTACGATATGGTCTGCCACTTCTATGTCAAAATAAGCGAGATGATGTACAAGCTCCTCGGTTACTTTGACGTCATCGTGAGAAGGAAGGCAGCTTACCGAAGGATGATTGTGGGCAAGCACTATACTGCTGCTCCCGTGTTTTTCTGCAAAATCAAGTATTCTCCTCGGTACTACCGGCACCTCGCTGAAACTGCCCTCAGCTATACACTCCTCCGCGATAAGATCATGGTTTCCGCTGAAAGCTGCTGCGTGAATTTCCTCTTTTTCGGTTCCGACAAACACCCGCCTGAAAAACTCGGACAACTCTGCCGCACCTTTCAGGCCGTCACCCGTTTCACTGTACATATAGGAACGTTTCAAATAGATCTGTGTGAACTTTCGTATAAAATCTATAAGGTAGGCGGTATGCTCTCCGATACCTTTTATTTTTATAAGCTTTTTATACGGAGTATTTATAACGCCGGTTATCGTTCCGCCGCATTCATTCACAAGCCTGTGCGCGAGTTCATTGGTATCACCCTGCGGAATTGAATAGAACAGCATGACCTCGGCTATCTGGTGGTCACTTAACCCGTCCAGTCCGTCTCTCAGCACCTGTTTCTTCATTCGTAACCTGTGTCCCTTGTGCAGAATAGGATCACGCTTTGCCATACAAGATCGCTCCCCTTAATTTATTAATGTCTGCTCATCAGCCAACAAATTGCTTCATAGCGCAGCTTGAAGCAATTTATTGGCTGCAAAAGTGCAAGGAAAATTTATATATTTTAGGATTTTCCTTGCACTTTTGTTCGTCCGAAGGACGAAATGAGCTTGACATCAAGGAATGTGTCTGTTGTGTAAATGCACCGTAGGCGCATTTAAACAACATCTGAAAATCTGTTTTTCAGATTTTCAGCCAATAACTGCCAAAAGGCAGTTATTGAGGACACATTTATTATACAACTGCATTATAACACATAAACCCTCTTTACGTCAATATATCAAAAATAACGATAGTACAGGACACATCATAAAAAACGGGGAAGGATAATAACTTTTGTCTTACATAAAAGTCGCCCGCCGGTGGATTTACCGACGGGCGTGCCGAACATTATGCAAGTTTTTTCTTTATAGTGAGAATATTTTTATCATCACGGCGCTCATACTCCATACTGTCCATGCTCTTTTTTACCATGAATATGCCGAGACCGCCGATCTGCCGTTCCTCTGCGGAAAGTGTGATATCCGGATCCGGCTTTGCAAGCGGGTCATAGGGAATACCTGTATCCTCAAATATCAGCGTGAGTACGCGCCCGGAATCGTCAAATTCCGCTAAGATCCGCGCAGTCCCGCCGCCGTGGGTATATGCGTAATGCGCGATATTCACAAATATCTCCTCTACCGCGACCTCAAGCTTTATCTTTATCCCTGCCGGACAGCCGCATTCTTCAAGTATCCCGTCGAGGAAATCAAGTACAATATAAAGTTTTTCCGGTTGTGCGTCAGTTCTGATCTCCCACATTTCTACTTTCCCTCCCTGCCGAAATATGTAAAACCGAGCATGGTGAGATCATCAAACTGCGGGGCACCACCCACAAATTCATCAACAGCTTTTCTGACGTTCTCAAGTATCTTTTTAGGCTCAGCTCCGGGTTCCTGATTAAGCGCATCGAGCATTCTGTCATTTCCGAAAAGTTCGTCGTGGGCATTGGTAGCCTCCGGTACACCGTCGGTATAAACGAACAGGCTGTCACCGGGGTGAAGCTCGAAGTCATGCTCTCTGAATCTCATACCCTCCATAGTTGCGACTGCCGGGGAATGTGCGTATTTTACAAGTTCATATTTACCGTCCCTGCGGCGCAGCACCGGATGCTCGTGACCGGCATTGGCTGCCTTGCCTTTACCTGTGGATATCTCAAGTATTGCCAGCCATACCGTAACGAACAGGTCTGCCTTGTTGCCCTCGCAGAGCTGCTCATTGGCGCTTATGAGCACCTTGGCAGGTGAATATTCACCAAGCTGGGCATGGTTCTTGATGACCGTCTTTGCGATCACCATGAACAGAGCTGCCGGTACTCCTTTTCCGGAAACGTCCGCCATAACAAGAGCGATGTGGTCGTCGTCTATAAGGAAGAAATCATAGAAATCGCCGCCGACTTCCTTCGCCGGGTTCATGGAAGCGTAGATATCGAACTCTGTTCTGTCCGGGAAAGGCGGGAAAATCGACGGAAGCATATCCGCCTGGATCTGTGTAGCAACATTCAGCTCGGCACTGATACGCTCTTTTTCGGCTGTGATACGGGTAATATTCTTGATATACTCATGAATATCTATCTCCATGTGGAGAAGGCTCTGGCTGAGCTTCTGTATCTCGTCTCCGGTCTTTATCTTTCCGAGTTCTTCGGATATTTTCCCATTATCCTCCGCAAACTGCGCTGCTTCATGAGCAACTGTCTCGATAGGTCTTATCATGGTCTTTACAACAAGCAGAACGCCTATCCCCAGCAGCAGTATCATGATTATACCGGAAAACATAAACACCTTCACGATATAAGCCGACAGATCGCTCTCAAGTGTCAGCATCGGTATCTCGACTGTGATGAACACCAATGTCTTCCCGTTGAAGGCTATAGGCTGGGTAGCGGTAAGGATATGCCCGAAATTACCGTTGGTTATTATAATATTGTCGGAATGTTTTCCGGTCTCCGCGGCATTCAGGACATCAAATCTGTAATCCGGCGAGATCGTTCCGGTCTCGCCCATAACGAATGACTTTTCCGACTTATAGTAGCTGTCCATTATATAAAGCACGGGGTTCCAGTCATTTGCTGCCTGTTTTTCAGGTGTATAGGCTTTGAGTATGTCAAGATCAGAGTAACTGATAAAGATGTCGTTTGCGCCCATTTTCGCACGGAGATTTTCAACATATCTGAGTATCTCCTGATAACGCTCACTCTGTATCGCCGCCTGTATCTCACTTTTTTCAGCCTCACCCTTGTTGTATCTTATGACGAGATCCACATACTCACGAAGCTCGGATTCAGTGAAATAACCGGCTGCGACATCGGCTGTCTGATATGCAAGGCTGCTGTAATGATTTGTTATGGAACGATTATATGCCAGGGCACCGACAGTGACCGCTGCCAGCGTGATACACAGGACAATTACCAATATTCCTATAACAAATTTAGGGGCGATCCCTAATCCTTTTTTTGTTTTCTCAGCTCCAGTATTGTTTGTCTCCATTTTTCCTTTGGTACCTCCTCATTATAAATGTGCATAGCTTTTCCGTGAGTACGGCTCTTTTCCGAACCTGTAATGCTCACAAATTTTTCAAACACACTGCTTTCACACAGCATGACTTCCGGCGGCGCGATCTGTCCGAGCCCACGAAGATCTCTGAAATCCGGACTGCATTTTTTCAGCGCGTTGTCGAGCAATTCCGACGCTTTCTCATCGGAAATACCGGTCTCAGATAATTCTCCCTGCACCGCCAGAACAGCAAAATACCTTCCGGGTATATCCTCAAGCACAACCCCGATGCTGTATTTCTCAATGTCCAGACCATAGTTTCTCAGGCTGTAAACTGCTTCTTCAAGCTGTCTCATATCCACTTTTTCACCCGAGATATTCAGCGCCTGTCCCTTACGGAACATAAATTCTATTACCGGGCTTTTTCCGATAAATCCTTTTACTGTTATAACATCGGTGAGCCGATATCTGTAAAGACCCGAGAAATTGGTTATGATCGGTTCATACAGTTCACCGATCTTCAGCTCATGCGGCTGGTAAGTAACTCCGTCCGGCTCTGCCATATAAGGCAGGAATTCAAAATACCCCGTTCTCAGCACCATAACATATCTGTTCTCGTTCATACGTGTCGGAACACCGATAAGGCTTTCCGAGCAGGAATAGCAGTAGTATTGTTTCGGCACATCGCCGAGATATCCGGTTATCGCGTTATCCTCTGTAAGAAACGATTTATTGCCTATGCCATTTACGAATTCAAGACGCTCCCACAGTCTTTTTCCTATACCGGCAAATCCTTTGGAGCACTCATTTTCTATCTTGCGGAGCCGTTCCTCCGTAACGTTCATTGACATGAGATAATCTTTCGCCTCGTCTGTCAACGAAAGATCTTCCGGAAGCTTTCTCTTTCTGAGATCATCAACGATCCGCCGCCAGTTTTTTTCTATATATACAAAAAAGTTCAGTATCTCATACATGAACATACATTCGATGGTACGCAGATCATCACACGCCAGCGCGGCAGCAGATTTTGCGTACATCATATCCCCGCATTCCTGTGGGGTAAAGAAGAGCGCTTCGCCGCCCACATACTCGTTCACATCGAATATACCGGCGTCATAGATATATTTGTAATACATTTCCGACAGCAGAAAGACCTGTTTTCCCGGCACTTCCGAATATGTACGGAAGGTGCTTACCATAAGTCTCTTTCCGTCCCGGGAACTGAGAAACAGATTTTTCGGCTCCTCGGTGAGAAGCCCCTTTCTGTCCAGATCGTTATCGGACATGGGGATATACTTCGCAGCGCCGGTAGTACCGGATGTACTGCAATATCTGTGAGTCGGATAAACAGTAAGTACATTCTCCTCTCCGTTCATCATTCTTTCAACATACGGTCTGATATCGTCATACAGCACCGCAGGTACTTTCTTCCGGTATTCTTCCGGGGTGGTGATATCCGCAAACCCGTATTTTTTTCCGTATTCGGTGTCCTTATTATCGGAAAGGACGGTAAGAAGATTGTTAAGGTTCACCTCATCTGCACGGATACAGTCGGCATACAGTCTTTCCGCGATTTTTTCCATCAAACAGCATTATCCTTTCTTACTTTGTATCATGAAGCGGGAATATTATAGTTAAAACATTAAATCCGAGCGTATATATATGTGTCGTTGTATCGGCAAGCTTGTTCAGGATATTGATGCCCATAAGCATATCATCGTCCGCCTGCTCGTCGTGGAACGGGTCAAAGACGGGTCCTCCGTAACGTATCCGCACACCGGTACTCCCTGCGATAACGAACGTTCGCAGGTCTATGAAATGTACGCCCGGAGATCTGACTATAATGACATTGAGCAGTTCTTCCATAGCCAGTCCGAGCCGTATAGCTATCTTCATATTCATATTATTCTCGGAACAGAAATCCTTTATCTTCTCGGCAGCACTGCATACATCTTCCATTTTTGCATCGATCGAAAAATCAAGCACCTTGTTTGCTCTTTCGAGACTGTCATCAAGAAGCAGTACGGGAGACAGCGGACGTTTTGTATTCCGGCTCCTGAAATATCTGATGAACGTTATCACGGCTATGACAGCAACAGTGGCGGCTGCCGATACCGGCAGGAACATCCACAGCCCTTCTCCCGTACCCGCCAGCATCAGCGCCGCGGCAACAGGAAGTATCAGATTTCTTGCCCCGGTAGTGATATTTGCGGCTGATATAAATCCGATCGAGGTAAAATACCTTTCCCAGACAGAACAAAGTGTGGAAAAGATCACATAAACTCCGAGACATATACAGGGAATAAGCATACTCCGGCTGATATTGAAGAAAACCGCTATTACAGGGTGTGTAATGATCACGATCACCGTATACAGAAGCGAAAGCCCCATCCCCACACGTATCTGTATTGCGGTAAGCATACGGATACCGCCGTTTTCGTGTGACGTATAGAACGTACCGACCATAGGTGCGGCAGTCCGTGGAACTCCGGAGACTACCGGAAGCGATACCTCGGAAAGTGTGTTCAGCACTGCCCATACGGCTGCCCCCGACTCACCTGCGGCGCCTAAGATAATAATATTAATGAGAAATAGTTTGACAGCGTCAAACAGATTTATCAAAGCCCACGGCGAACCATACCGGATAATATTTTTAAGCCGTTCGGTATCCGGGCGGATCAGACCGGGACGATAGTTCGCTTCCCCGCTGAACAGCGCTGCAAACCCGTATATGACAGCAAAGACGGTCGAAAGAACGCTTGCTGCCGACGCGCCGTACAATCCGAATTCAAAAACATAGATCAGCAATATATCAAACAATATATCCGAAGCGACCATTATTATCACGGAAACCGAGATAGCTTTGTTCTTTCCGTCCAGCTGAAGATAATATGTTGTGATATATACCAGCATTGCCGGAGAAGATCCGATAAACGTGATGATACAGTATGAATACACACTTCCCGACAGTCCGCTGCCGCCGGACAGCAATTCGGAGACCGGCCCGCAAAAAACAATTCCGAGTACAGTGAACAGCACAGACATTCCTACGCAGTACTGAATGGAATCCCGGAAATAATTCTGCGCTTCTTTCATATTGTCCTGCCCCGCTTTTCTTGCGGAACATACCGATGCTCCTCCAGCGATCAGCGAAGCTATCATGCAGATAACGAGATATACCGGCATACTCAGATTGACGGCAGCAAGGCCGTCAGGACCAAGCTTCTGCGATACGAATACACTGTCTATCAGCGCGTTGATCGTTGCACCGAGAACCGAAAACATCACCGGGAAAAGAGCTTTGTAATATCCTTTTTTCAGCAGTCTGTTGTCCTGTTTAAGCTCCGTATTCATTCCCCCACCTATTTCCGGCTTGCATCATTTGTTCTCCGGACAGATAATTATTATATAAACGATACCCTGCATGACAGACTCGTATCATGAAAAAATCATAGATACGGTATTTTTATCATCAAATGTATGAGATGTTTCCGCTGCCAGTTTCCTGATAAGCGTTGCGGAAAGCTCATCTCCGTCCGTCAGCGGATCGTAATTAGTTCCGCCGTAGCTTATGTTCATTTTGGCGGTATCGTCGGCCTCGGAATGCTCGATAAGTACATTGAGAGGCAGGACATGATCGTCACTCTCTGTGCGGGGAATGACGTTCTGCATTACCACTTCCTCAAACGCAAGCTCAAGATTGCGAAGGATCTTAGGATCTATGAGATTGTCTCTGCCGAACTGTTCGATCCTGGAATTGAAGCCGATGAAATCGAAATCCGATGTATAGATATCCAGCGACAGCTGTTTCAGGCGCTTGATGAATATTCTGGTCTTCTCCTTTTCCGGATGCTCAAAGATCTGCTCCGGTGTCCCGTCCTCGTAAATACCGCCCTCGTCCATGTAGAACACACGGTTGGATACATCACGGGCGAATTTCATCTCGTGGGTAACGATCATCATGGTCATTCCCTCTTTTGCAAGGGAACGTATGACAGACAGCACCTCACCTACCATTGTAGGGTCAAGAGCGGAAGTCGGCTCATCGAACAGTATTATCTCCGGGTGCATGGCTATTGCTCTCGCAATAGCGACACGCTGTTTCTGACCGCCGGAAAGCTCATCGGGATAGTTCTCGGCTTTTTCCGCGAGACCGACCCTCTTCAGCAGTTCCATTCCCTCTTTGTAAGCCTGTGCTTTCGGCGTTTTCAGCAGATTTACCGGACCGGATATGACATTCTCGATTATGTTCAGGTTGGCGAAAAGGTTGAAGGACTGAAACACCATTCCCATTTTTCTGCGGACTCTGGAGACGTCGCATTTCGGATCGGTTATGACCTCGCCGTCAATGGTGACTGTGCCGGAAGTAGGGTCTTCGAGCTGATTGAGGCAGCGCAGCAGAGTGGATTTGCCGGTCCCGGAAGGTCCGATCACCGAGATCACATCACCCTTGTTTATTTCGACACACACATCTTTAAGAGGTGTGACATTCGGGTATTCTTTTCTTAAATGCTCTATCTTTATCATGCTCATTTTGTTGTACCTCTCTTTTTCTTGGGGCTTACGCTTTTCAGAATGAATTTAAGTATCAGCGATATTATCCACGCGAGTATGAAGTAGATGACCGCCGTTGCTATCAGCGGGA
>CAMVGH010000099.1 GCA_947166945.1 uncultured Clostridia bacterium | reverse complement strand
ACTCAAAGGAATACTTCTTCTATATCTCGCTCGGTATCCCGTTCTATATGTTCGGACAGGCGATGAACCCTGTTATCCGTGCGGACGGCAGCCCGAAGTTTGCCATGATCTCCACCCTTGCAGGTGCGGTGCTGAATATGATACTCGATCCGATATTTATTTTTGCTTTCAGGTGGGGTATGATGGGAGCAGCAGTCGCAACTGTTATCGGACAGATCTTGACAGCAGTGCTTGCAGTATGGTATCTTTGCCACATGAAGCTCGTCAAGCCCGAAAAGGCTGATTTCAAGACCGAAAGTGCAATTATACGCAAAACGCTGACACTTGGACTTACGAGCTTCCTCTCGCAGATCTCACTTGTGGCGGCAATGGCGGCTATCAATAACATGATACGCAAATACGGTGCAATGGACAGCATTTTCGGACAGGAGCAGTATGCGCAGATACCTATGGCGGTAGTCGGCATCGTCATGAAGTTCTTTCAGATCGTCATTTCGATCGTAGTGGGTATGGCGGCAGGCTGTATCCCGATCGTCGGCTTCAATATGGGCGCAGGGCTTCGCCTTAGAGTGCGTGAGCTGTTTACAAAGCTCCTGACAGCAGAAGCGGCTGTCGGTGCGGTCGCCCTGATCTTTGTAGAGTTCTTCCCGCATCAGCTAATCGGTATATTCGGTGCGGCGAACGAGAGCAGTTACTATACGGATTTTGCTGTCCACGCTTTCCGTATCTATCTTTGTATGATGATATTCGCCTGCGTGAACAAGGCTTGCTTCATCTTCCTGCAAGCTATGGGCAAGGCTGTAGAATCGACAGCGCTTTCCATGATAAGAGAAATCGTGTTCGGTGTGGGCTTTGCACTTGTACTGCCCGTATTCTCCGGACTTGACGGAGTGCTGTATTCAATGCCTGTGTCGGATATTCTTACCTTTGCAGTGGCTTTGTTCCTGATAATAAGGACATACAAAGAGCTAAGTCCACAGCATACAAAAATTGGCATAGAAACGGAATATCAGACGGGTATTAAATAAGCATAATATAAGATTTTGCATCACAAAAGCGCTAAAAGCAGCCTTTGTTAAATGCTTCACTGTTTCCTGACAATGTAATAAATAATAATTAATACAAACACGGTCAGCCCGATATTACCGGGCTGACTTTACTTTTATAAGTTTTTCTTATCACATTTATAAGAAATATGAATTGATTTATTACAGAATATATGGTACAATAATAGAAAAAGAGGTTTGAGATGCTCAAACAGAGGCAGTTCTGAGGTGAGATCATGCAAAAAGTAACCGTTTTTTCAGAATATAATGAATGTGCCAAAGAAATCAGGTGCGGCACTGTTTATCCCCTTTCTATGACGCAGGGATTTCAAAGCGGAGATATCTACACCGACGGAAACGCGCTTCTTTTTCATCATTACTGCGGATTTGCATTTTTGTGCGGCAGTATCTGCGAGACATTTCTATGCGATGTGTATTCTCTTATGAAAGAAAGCGAAAGACGGCTTGTGCTGTTTTCCGAAAAGGAATACATATCACATTATTTTGAAAAGTTTTCAGAAGTCAGTATAAACACGCGGTATTTTTATTCATACACCGGACAGCCTGTTTCAGCCGTAAACAAGTCATATACGATAAAGAAAATAGACAGAGAAATGACAGATCATCTCGACGGGAAAATAACTCCTTCATTTTCATGGAACACCGGTGCTTTTCTTCAAAAAGGCTTCGGATATGCTGTGATACATGACGATATGCCGGTGTCATGGGCATTCTCCGCTGCCGTAAGTAACGATGAGGTCGATATCGGTGTGGAAACTGCCGAAAAATACAGAGGCAAAGGTCTTGCAAAAATAGCGGTGAATGAAATGATAAAAGCTATAATCGCATCGGGTAAAAAGCCGGTATGGGCTTGTCACAGCCTTAACACAGGCTCACAGAAACTTGCGGAAAGTTCCGGCTTTGTAAAAACAGCGGAATGTACGGTAATAACCATAAAACGATACTGAACAGTAAACACGCCCGACGGAGTTCAACACTCCGCCGGGTGGTATTTTTTCAGGTCAGAATATATTCGGCTTTATCCTATCCATTCGTTTACCTTTGCAGACGCGTCCGGTATATCCGTCCAGTAAAGCGTCAGCACATTGTCCGAGACATTTGCGCCGGGCTGCAGGCTCCTGATCGTTGATAAAGTCGATGATGCTCCGCTCCCGCCGTGGCATACGAAAACATTTACATTTTTGCCGGAGAGATCATTCTGCTCCAGAAATGTGTAAACGACCATAGGCATATCTCCCCACCAGTTCGGATGCTGTTACTGCACATAAAATTCCAAGTATGACCGGAATCATTCTTTTATTTTTCATGATCATATCGAATCCTTTGCCCAGTTTGCCACCTTGTTTTTTGACTGCTCGGATTCCGCTCCGTGAACGGACAGTCCGGGTTTGAATTTTGCACCCTTGCAGATACCCTTCAAGTCGCGCTCACTGCTGCCGAGACCGCTTCCCTCGTTGGTGCAGAACGGGATAACGGTCTTGCCCTTCCAGTCCTGCTTTTCGAGCGCCGTGAACATACACATCGGCATTGTTCCCCACCAGTTCGGATAGCCCACGAAGATCGTGTCGTAACCGCTGATGTCGGGCATCTTCTTTATCTCCGGACGAGCCTTTTCACGCAGTTCCTGCTTTGCTTCCTCAATGCAGGTCATGTAGCTTTTGCTGTACTCGCGGACAGTCTCAACCTCGAACAAGTCTCCGCCAACGGTGTCCTGAATGAACTCCGCGACACGCTCGGTATTGCCCTTTGTAATGGTCTTTATGCTGCCGTTCCAGTAATTTTCACCCTTGCGGGAATAGTAGATTATAAGTGTCTTTGCCATTTTCAAGTACCTCCGTTATGTTTTATTGATATTATTATATCACAGATATTGTGATAAATCAATTCTGATTTCTTATGTATGTCATAAGGAAAACTTATGAACAGACTCACATATTATCAATACCACGAAAACCGTTCGTCCTTTTCAAGTGCCGCCATATCTTATTGCCTCTCGCGGTTTACCGCTGTCCATTCACCGTTTATCTTCCTGTAAGCGTGAGTTCCGAAGCGTTAAGATTTTCAACAATGCGCTCCTTGTTCTTCGAGCCGGGTATCGGTACGACATTCGGATATTTGTGCAGCATCCACGCAAGCGAGATCTGCGCGGGAGTTGCACCTTTCATATCCGCAGATCTTTTCAGCATATCAATAATAGGCTGATTGCCCGCGATATTAGCTTTCGAGAGCTGCGGCACCCAGTTGCGTACATCATCGTTATGCTCGAATTTTGTCTCAGTCGTTATCTTGCCTGAGAGCGATCCGCTTGCGATAGGTGAAAACGGCACAAGGAGCTTGCCCTCGGACATACTCCCCATAATGTTGTCATTTCTGCTTTCCATTCATATCACCCCGGTTTTTGTTCTGATTACATTATACCACCGAATATTGTATTTGTCTAATTGAAATATCCTATTACCGATAGAAAATTTAAATTGCGCTGAATAAGAAAATACCGCTCCGGAATGAAGCGGTATTTCCAATATCAACGCTATTATATCAATCCCGAAAACGGGAATGTGACCATAGGTGTTGACAAGGCGTATTAATAGAGATATAATAATATCATTCAGTACTTGTAATCGACTGATCGAAGATTAGTTATTGCTGCTAAGGAGTATTATGGTGATTCCGAAAAAAATATTATTACATTCCACCTCTCATACCATTTCCGACGAAATGTATGGTGCTGATGGTAAACTTTACCGCGTATCATATATGGTAAATGATGCTTTCATACCAGTCAAGTCTCACGCTGCCGAGGTGGAAATGCTCCAGGTCTATTCTCCGGACGGTAAATCCGGAAATGAGGGTGATATACCGTATATCGCGATACAGGAAGATGATGATGTATATGGCGGTGTCGCTTTGTTCGAGGAGACGAGCCGTGTTGATGCTGCATACGAAGTAATACCGCTTTCCGGCAAGTTTATGTTTAAAGCGAAAATGGAATATTACGGTGATGTGATGTATTTCTATGGATACAAGCGCTGCGGCGATCCTTATCAATGCAGCGGTTTATGCCTTGTTTATCCGAAAGAATATATAGGCACCGAAAATGAACGTTTGCTTATGCAAGTCCTTGATGAAGCAGCTGAAAGCTACACCGAGGAGTTTCTGAATGATGATTCATCATCGTTTTCCGAACCAACCTCGGAAAATCAGGCAGATGTACCCAATAAGGTACTGCAAATAGCAGTAAAGTCTGCAGCAATCATCAAACGCATTCGGCTTATAGCCGGTCTTGCTGTAATTGCAGGAATACTAATATATCTGCTTATCACAAATATATCCGATAAGTTTTCTGTACATCACATTGTACAGCTTGACGGAAGTGAAAAGACAATATCGGAATTTACACCCGATGAAGCGAATGACATACTGAACGCTTTTGATATTATAATACCCGAAGACGAAAAAAACGCCAGACTTGTCTCATTTATCCGTGGAGACAGATACGATAAAATAACTTCATATATTATTGAAATAGACGGTATCAACGATTATATTGCATTTTTTACAGCGAATTCAGACCGTGAGCTCGGACGTTCTGTAAATGAAACCGATACAAGAAACACTGATACAAAATACTATATCACATATCACGAGCGTATTGTAAATGAATCAAAAAGCCGTGACAGCAGCAAAAATACTGAAGCCATTAACAATATAGCCGAGCTGTTTGAAAGGCTGTATTCAAAACAGTGATCGCCTATCAAACAATTTCACAGCTCTCATCTCAGTGTATCTTGTACATTCCGAGCGTTACCGCGTTCGTCATGTTGTCGGGGTCATGCGTACCTTTGCCCTTGTCCATAGAGCGGATCACCGTCATATCCTCGTCGGTGAGCTCGAAGTCGAAAATGCTTATGTTATCACGGATATGCTGTTCGGAGGTTGCTTTCGGGATAGCTATGATACCCTCCTGCAAATGCCAGCGGAGTATTATCTGCGCAACGCTCTTCCCGTATTTCTCTGCAAGCTGCACAAGCCGCTTATCGCCCAGCAGATCGCGGTTTGCGTGTCCGAGGGGGTACCAAGCCTGCACTCTTATGTTGTACTTATCGAGATATTCACGGAGCTTTTTCTGCTGACAGAACGGATTGCATTCCATCTGGTTTACTGCCGGCATTATCTCCATTTTCGGAATGAGTCTGTCGAGGAATTTTACAGTGTGGTTGCTTAAACCGACAGACTTTATCTTACCCGCACGGACAGCTTCTTCCATTGCTTTCCACGCTCCCGCAGTATCACCGTATGGCTGGTGCAGCAGGTACAAGTCAATGTACTCCGTTCCGAGATTTTTAAGCGAGGTGTCGATCGCTTTTTTGGCAGCTTCATACCCGTAATCCTGAAGCCACAGCTTCGACTCGACATATATTTCCTCACGGGGAATACCGCTGTTTCTGACAGCTTTTCCCACATCGCTCTCATTCTGATATGCCGCTGCTGTATCTATAAGGCGGTAGCCCTGCCGGAGGGCAGCTGATACAGCTTCTTCTGTCGGACCATTGTTCGGGACCATAAAAACTCCGAAGCCAACGGACGGGATATTTGTGTTATCGTTCAGTTTAAAAGTATTCATAATTTTTATCCTTTCCTGTGGAATTTAATCTTTACAAATACATTATATCATGCTATAATGTATTTGTCTAATCGAAATATTTTATTACTGATAGAAAAATTAAATCACGGAGGGTATATGACTACCAAGCAGCTTGCATACGCCGCCGAGCTTGCAAAAACGCTCAACTTCAACCGCGCGGCAGAAAACCTGTTCATATCGCAGCCGACGCTGACCTACCAGATCAAGGCACTTGAGGACGAGATCGGGTTTCCGATATTCGACCGCTCCGGCAAAGGCGCTGCCTTGACCCCTGCCGGTGAGCAGTTCTGCATTACTGCGCGGAATGTCCTGAACGAGCTGAACAAGGCGATCGAAAACGGACAGAATTTCAGTTCGCAGTACAAGCAAAACATCAACATCTGTATGCCGCTTCGCTCGGCAGTTTACTTTCTGCCGCAGGCGATATCGGAATTTGCGAAACTGCACCCGGAAATTTCCATAACGCCGTACTTCATTTACAGCGGCTATCTCGACAGGTTCCTCGCGGGGGATATGGACATCGCGTTTTCTTTAGAGCAAAATATGAAGCGCGTTCACGAAGTCCGAAAACATCACCTCTTTGACAGCAGGATATACCTGATCTGCAAAAAGACGGATAAGCTTGCTCGCAAAAAAATGATCCGCCCCCAAGATATTTCGGGACGGACGCTTATGGTGGGAGGAGGTTCTCCGACAGAGCTTCGTGCAGTCCAGCAGCGGCTCATTCAATCGGGCAACATCAGATACTTCAACAGTCCCGACCATAACACCACACTTACGAATGTTGCCGCGGACAAGGGGATATGCCTTGCTCCGGGATTTCTTAACGACCACAACGGTGAGTTCGCGTGGATACCGTATGAGTGCGAAGAAATAATGCCGTGTGCGCTGTTTACGCATAAATCGGATAACCGTGACTTTGTGCTTGGATTTGTGCGGACGGTGCAGGAGATCTACAAAGGGAAAACCGGATTTGATCTGTAACTTTCTGTTTATAGCATGATCGGCAAAAGCGCAGCTCGCGATGACAGATTTGCATTCTTTTTTGCAGCACCGGCTTGTCATCTGCTCCGGAGCAGATCTCCTTTTTATATAAGCCAATAGCATATACCAAAGGCAGTTCTCCGACTTGACATTTTTTCAGCGATCCGGAAATTGCACTTTCGGTCTATTGACTTTTAATGTCATTTTGTGGTATAATCAGTGGGTGTTATTACAGCCTGTACACCATTCATTGAAGCCGCGGAGCAGGTTTTGTCACAAGCCATATCATAAAACACTCCAGCCGCAGGCCGCAGAAATATCAGATAATACAATACAGGCGATATGCCGCAAAGGAGCAAGGACATGACTATCAACGAAGAAAACGGAAAAGTGACTATCCGCCTTGAAGGCAGGATAGACACAAACAACGCTCCGCAGACCGAAAAGGAAATATTCGGTGCTGTGGAAGGCAAAACAGCAGACATCACCGTAGATGCAGAGAAGCTCGAATACATATCAAGCGCCGGGCTCAGAGTGCTTATGAAGCTCCGCAAAAGCATCGGCAAGCCGCTTGCGGTCATCAATGTTTCGCGCGACGTTTATGATATATTCGAGACTACGGGATTTACCGAGCTGCTCGATGTGAAAAAGGCGCTGCGAAAGGTGTCTGTTGCAGGCTGCGAGGCGATAGGGCGGGGCGGCCACGGAAAGGTATATCGTCTGAACGAAGAAACGATCATCAAAGTCTACCACGACAACAGCCCGCTTTCTCTTATCGAAAAAGAGCGTGATTACGCAAAGAACGCGTTTGTTCACGGTGTCCCTTCCGCAATAGCCTATGACATCGCAGAAACGGAAGAGGGATATGGTCTGGTATTTGAAATGGCAGGAGCGACCACCGTCGGTAAGTATATCATGGCTCACCCCGACAAACTGCAGGAATACGCCGTAAAATTCGGAACCTTGCTGAAAACTCTCAATTCCACGGAAGCAGACCCAAAGCTCTACGGCGATATAAAAGATATCTACCGCGACAGACTGCAAAAAGCCGGTGAGTATTTTACCGACGCGGAAAACGACATTTTTATGAAAATACTGGATTCTGTCCCTGACGGCAGCGTAATGGTACACGGCGATTACCATACCAATAATGTAATGGTCCAATCCGACGGCGAGCTTGTGCTTATCGACATGGCGGATATAAGCCGCGGGAACCCGCTGTTTGACTTTGCCGGTTCGTATCTTGTAATGAACAGCGGCGGGGGAAACGACGATAATATATCTTTGCAGGTCATCGGACTTGACTGCAAGTCGGCAGCACAGGTGTGGGACATCACACTTTCGACTTATTTCGATACTGCCGACCCCGGAAAGCTCGGGCTTATCCGCAATATATGCGGAGCATTCTCTCTGTTCCGTCTGGCAGCAACGCTGGGAATGGGCACAGAACGAACAAAAGCGAAAGCCCCTGTGATAATAGCAATGCTTCGCGAGAGATTTTTCCCGAATGCGGACAATTTCTGCAAGCTGTTTTCAATGCCGCTGTGACGACGAAATGATCGGGTCATTGCTCAGAAGCATTTGATCCGTTTATCCCGATAGCTGCTTCCGGTCAGGATCGGAGAATTATTGTCTTATATACCTTTTGTCATGTGATAAGCCGTGTACGGAAAACCCGCGCACGGCTCTTTTTTGTCCGGAGCGCCGCCTCACCATGCAGCTTTTTGGAATGCGCCCTGACGGTATCGTGCTGTTTGCGCGTTATTATCCGACAGCTTTGTTATTTTTGCTAAAGCTGCAGGTGCATCAAAAAGGACACATAGAAAACGAGCAGGCTGTTTTGTTCGTTGTGCGCAAATTTTAACATCATATATTGACTTTGTCAGTGCGATATGATATAATACAGGAGACGTAAGTTTGGCGCCAAATAACACATACCGGGACAGGAACAATGCATACAGTCCTGCGACTGCTTGTTCATCTTTTATTTCAGGATAGATCCCTGTAAATAATAAAGGATATACCTCACAAATAGCGTGTGCAGATTGCGCAGTCAGTTATTTTTTTAATGCAAGCATCCGTGCTTGCACGTCAGCTCCGCTAAAGGTGAAACTATGAATTTACTTGAAGAAGCAATAATCTATTCAACGATAATGCACCAGGGTAAGGTAAGGAAGATAAACAATTCCCCTTACATACTCCACCCGCTCGAAGTTGCGCAGATACTTTCCGGAATGACAGATGATATGGAGATAATCACAGCCGGCGTGCTGCATGATATCGTTGAGGATACAGACGGTACGCTGAAAGAAATAGAAAAGCGCTTCGGAAGCAGGGTCGCTCATCTCGTCGATTCCGAGACAGAGAAAGAGTACGCGGGTGAGGACAGAGCCGCAACATGGAGGAGGCGCAAGGAAGAAAGCCTTGAAAAGCTCAAAACCAGCACCGATATCGGCGTAAAAATGCTCTGGCTCGCCGATAAGCTGTCCAATATGCGCTCGCTTGCAGGTTCTTACGGAGAAATGGGCGAGAAGATATGGGAACATCTCCACCAGAAGGATCCGGAGATACATAAGTGGTACTACAAGACTGTAGCGGAAAACGTCGAAATGAAGCTGAACAAAACCGGCGCCTACAAGGAGTACATCGACAGGATAAACTACATCTGGCCGGGTACTTTTGATACGTCCAAGACCAAGTACAAGGAGTACCGCGAGATAGATGTTTCCGGCTGCGCCCGTATCGGCAAGGGAGCGAAGGCTGAGGTTTACCGCTACGACGAAGAGCTTATCGTCAAGGTGTACAATGAGAAGAACACCTACAAGGACGTTGAGCGTGAGATTTCACTTGCAAGAAGCGTTTTTGTGCTGGGACTGCCGACTGCTATATCCTTCGGAATCGTGTCTGTCGGAAAAGGCTACGGGTCTATGTTTGAGCTGATAGATGCAAAAACGATCTCCGAGCTTATCGCCAAGAACCCCGAGCATACCGACTACTATGCGGGAGTAATGGCTGAGCTTGCGCTGCAGATACACAGCACCTGCCCGGATAACGGAAAGCTCTTCCCGCAAGCGTCCACATACATCGAAAGCTGGATAAGAAGAGCGAAACTTGACGAAGATACCGAGAAAAAGCTGTTTGACATCATCGCGGCTCGTCCGGTATCGGATCGCCTTGTTCACGGCGATTTCCATACGGGAAATGTGTTCCTTTCAAACAACGAACCGCTGTTCATAGACGTTGACAGAATGGCGATCGGTGATCCGATAGTTGACCTCAGCAGTATATATCTGTTCTATGTCGGCTACGCGGAGCTTGACCCGAAGATCATTGAAGATTTTATGGGGTTCTCTGTTCAGACCGCCTCGGCATTTTATCACAGCTTCCTGAAGCAGTATCTTAAGACCGACGACGAAGCTGAGATCGAAAAAGCAGTCCGCAGTTCGTCCTTGTGGGCATTTGTCAGACTTATCGGCCAGATGAAGAAAAAGCCTCTTTCCGATAAAGATAAGGAATCGGTGAAAATGCTCACGGAAAAGGTAAGAGCGCTTATAGACTGAAAGTCTGTATCCACGTCAGATGAGAAGCTTACTATCTCATCCATTTTCAATTTTTAAGCTAAAGGAGTTATAATCATCATGCCAAAAAAGAGTCCCGTTACAATTTTTCATCTGATCGTTATGTTTATTATGATGTTCGGCACCGTAGGCGGCGCTGTAAACTTCATCATCGGAGCCGCAGGCTCAGAAACGACTGCGGCGCTGTTCTCGAATATTACAAATATCGTTCTTATGGCAGTGATAATGTCAATGCTCATTATGGGCGCGATATATATAATAAAAGATTACAGCAAGCAAGCCGCAGTCTTCTATAAAGCCTTTCTGTTCCTGCACGTCGGAGTAAGCGTCCTGTCGATCATTGTAAATCTGTTTTTCTATACCGTCACTCCGTTAATGGTGGTTATTTGCATTCTCTATGCAATAAAAGCCGCCGATCTTCTGTTACTTGTGTTCGGAAAGGATCTCGGAAGCAAAAAAACATGGATCCTTTTCTATGTCATACTCGGATTGGATGTAGCTTCGCTGATCCTGTCAGTCATGAATATGGTGAATGTCGGATTTGATTTCAGCTTTACAGGCTACGTTACCGCATTGATCGCAGACGGAACGATAGGTCTTTCCGTAAAAGGCAAATACGAGAACAAAAAAGCACGCGGGAGCCGATGAAAGGCTTCACGCCGAAACAAACAACCCGACGGATATTATGCTATGCGGGTAAATGTCCGTGAGTTCGACGAGGCCTTGAATTACTTTGAGTCACATGGCTACAAGCAGATGAGAAAGGAAAGGATAACGATTATGAAGAAACAAATCAAAACTGCTGCCGCAGCTGCTCTTGCTGTAATGCTCGCTGCGGCGAACTGCGTGCCGGCATACGCTGCAAAGAATTCTTTGACAGCCGACGACATCGTGAAGGCAATTTCTGCCTATGACAA
>CAMVGH010000098.1 GCA_947166945.1 uncultured Clostridia bacterium | reverse complement strand
GTAAACTTGCGGCGGAAATAGGCACCATAAACGGCATCGGGGATAAACGGCTTGAGCAGATAATGGAGATCATTCAATGGAATATAAGAGAAGCGAATGATAAAGCAACTACATAGCATGACATCACTATTCAAAAAGCATCATTATCCGATATATTATTTTCTTGGCTGACAGCAGCGAGTTTCTCGGAGAATAATGTCTGAAACTCGTCTTCCTCTTTTGCGACGATCTCCCGGTATGTTGCTATTTCCTCGCTTGTCAGAGCTTCAGCGGAAATAAACTTGAGCTGAGCGGCAGCCTTTTCCGATTTAATGACAGTTTGCATATATAACGGACCTATAAGCAGCAGTTGAATAGCTTGCTCACGCTTCAGAAGTCCGCTTGTGGTGATACCCCAAGTATCATATAACGTATCATTTGCTATCGGACCGGTTATGACATCATATCCGATGAGCTTATCTGGATAACCGGCACGGTTGCAGTAAATATAATCGAACCATTCCTCGTCACGGGAGAACCTTTTTATGTCAAGTCCTTCGGTATCAAGTTCGTAGAAGTTGATATATGTTGTAAGCCCTGAGCGTTCTCTTGCCCAGCGCTTTGAAAACTCTTCATTATCGGAAAGATAGAATCCTTGCCCGAAATCAGCGTTTTTCCGTCCGTAATGGATATCGGGATGATTTATTTTTTCAAGTCCCGTGTGATATAGATGCATTATGCTCATTGACGCTCCTGTTTGTAGGTCTTTAGTTTAAAGTGCCTGTGTATGTCTGACTTTAAGATGTTTCTTTTGCAAGTTCTTTCCAACCAAAACGATGTATCGAAACAAGGATAGATATTATTGCGACAGATTCGCTGACAACACCGCCCCATGAATGAACGATAACATCATATATAAGATAGCACGGTGAGCCGAAAAGCTGTGAAAGCCGTATCTTCTGACCGTTATGCGTCCAGTAGCCTACAGTAGTCACCGCGACGGAAGCAAGTGGCAGCAGACTTTCAGCTCCAGCCCAAGTAAATACGGTAACTGCGATCAGAAGCAGAATGATTATACACATTGTTATTTTGCTTCTTGCCCATTTCCATTCATTGGCTTTGATAAGCAGGACATTTCTAACGATATTGATGATCAGACTTATTGCCCCGGTGAAAGCACCCATAAGGAAAAACTGAATGCAGAAAGCTATACAGCCTGAAAGCTGTAAAATAAATAATGTTCTGTTTGATTTGATCTGATATGATACAATAAAAAGAGCTACGCCTACGAAACCAATTCCTTGCAGTATAATCTCATTCACTGATGTTCACCATCTATTAAAGTATTAGACAACTTTTATGTCTGCCGACTGTAATTATACCATACATAAGAGCTTTTTGTAAAGGCTCTTTTTTTATTTCTCTTGAAAGGAATGAAATGTATGCAGTTAGTGGTATGTGAAAAGCCAAGCGTTGCAGCGACTTTGGCAAAAGCTCTCGGCGCGTCTGACCATAAGAACGGATATATCGAGGGCGATAACATCATAGTTTCGTGGTGTATCGGTCACCTTGTCGAGCTTGCGAGTGCCGATGTATATGACGAGCGCTACAAAAAATGGAGCATTGAGGACTTGCCGATAATCCCGCAGGAATGGCAGTTTATCGTATCTGCCGGCAAAAACGAACAGTTTGGGGTGCTGCGCTCTCTTATGAATGACAGCCGTGTTACCGAGGTCGTGAACGCCTGTGATGCAGGGCGTGAGGGCGAGCTTATTTTCCGGCTCGTGTATAACAAAGTTGGCTGTACAAAGCCTGTCAAGCGTCTGTGGCTGTCCTCTATGGAAGAAAAGGCGATAATCGCGTCATTTGCCGATCTGAAAGACGGGCGCGAGTATGATAACCTTTACCGCTCGGCGCTGTGCCGTTCAAAGGCAGACTGGATAGTCGGAATCAATTCTACTCGCCTTTTCTCAAAGATGTACAATAAGAAGCTGAATGTCGGGCGAGTGCAGACACCGACGCTTGCAATATTCCTTGAACGTGAAAAGGCTATTGAAGGCTTCCAAAAGGAAAAGTATTACACCATGAAGCTGAAAGCGGACGGACTTGACGCTGTTTCCAAGAAGATCACGGACGAGAGCGAGGCAAAGCGTATTGCCGGAGAGTGCAGCGGTAAGACTGCAACCGTAAAGTCTGTCAAGACCGAGAGAAAGACCGTCAACCCTCCGAAACTGTATGATCTTACGACATTACAGCGTGAAGCCAATAGGCTTTACGGATATACCGCACAGCAGACGCACGATTATGTGCAGTCACTTTATGAAATGAAGCTCTGCACCTACCCGCGAACGGACAGCTGTTTTCTCACGGACGATATGGGCGATACCGCCGGAAAGACCGCCGGAACGGTTATGAGGTCGCTGCCGCTTTTTGAGGGTATTGAGTTTGTTCCCGATACGTCAAAGGTGCTGAACAGCGCAAAGGTGTCCGATCATACGGCGATCATACCCACACTTTCGCTTGCCAACACGAACCTTGATGAAGTGCCGCACGGCGAGAAAAACATTCTTTTCCTTATAGCCTGCCGCCTGTTATGCGCAGTCTCTGCTCCATATATCTATGATACCGTTACTGCCGAGATCGGTTGTAGCGGTTTTTCTTTTACCGCAAAAGGCAGAACAGTCATATCTGAGGGATTCAAGGCTATCGAGAACGTATTCAAGCAGAAGCAGAAATGCAAGGACGAAAACGAGGATAACGCTGACGAGCCTGCGCTTTCACTGACCGAAGGACAGACAATAATGGGTGTTTCTTCCGATGTGTGCGAGAACTATACTCAGCCGCCGAAGCATTTCACCGAGGACACGCTTCTTTCAGCTAACAGCCCTCATCGGATAATGCGCAGGTTTACAAAGCTGCAAAATCGGGATAATGCGCAGGTTTATAATTATTGTACTATATGAAATGAGAAATGTCAAGCAAAACCGCACTTTACAAATCGCAGACATACTATTGAAAAAACGAAGGAAATATGGTATAATGTGGATAATAATGGGATCGGAATTAAGAGGATAAATATGGACAGCAAAGAATTATGGAGCCGCACACGGGACGAGCTTGTTGCGGCGGTAACAGCGCTCGGTTATCCCGCGGAGTTGGGACACGAAATTGCAAAGCATATCGGCAGTCCGAAGGGTATGGAGCGAATGATATCGTATCTGCGTCAGGTCAGACCGAATAAGGTAGAAATGGTAGTAGATGAAATGATCTCGATTCGAAGCGAGATAGACGCTTGGCGTGATAAAAAAGCAAGTCAGGAAGCGAACGCGGCATATAACGAGATGCTTTATTATGGGTTTGGGGAAGATGATGAATGACATAGGGATCGGACTTCATGGAGAATGAGCAAATGGATGGAACAAAATTTCTGAAGCTTGCTTCCCATTACGGGAGTGTTTGAAGTATAAGAAAAATTGTCGGGAGGTATGGAAATATGTCTTCAATTGCAATAATCACAGGTGCGACGGGTGGGCTCGGGCAGGAATTTGTGAGCGAGTTGCTCAAAGAAAACATTCATGAAATTTGGGCAGTCGCGAGGAATGAAAAACGGCTTAGTGAGTTGAAAGCAAAGTTTGGTGAAAAGGTTCGCAAGATTCGATGTGACCTCAGCAATGCCGATGATCTTTCGGAGCTTTTCAGTATTATCGAAACCGAGAAACCCGATATCCGGCTGCTGATTAACAATGCCGGTATCGGGAAAATGGGTGCAAGCACCGAGTTTAGCGATGACGACATCGTGAACGAGATCGACATAAACTGCAAATCAATATGTTTGTTATGCAATCATTCTATACCGTTTATGTCGGTTGGTTCGCGCATACTGAACATATCCTCCGCGTCATCGTTTCAGCCTGTGCCATACATAAATCTCTATGCCGCGAGCAAGGCGTTTGTACGCTCATACACACGCGCTCTGAATGTTGAGCTGAAAAGCAAAGGAATCATTTGCACCGCAGTTTGTCCGGGTTGGATAGATACGGAGATGCTACAAAAAGAATACAACGGGAAACCTGTGAAATTTCCGGGGCTTGTTTCTCCAAACCGCGTTGCGGTACAGGCTCTCCGCGACTCCGCAAAAGGCAGGGATATGTCGGTATGCACTTTCTTCGTCAAGTATGAGCACTTTCTCAGCAAAATACTTCCCTCTAAGTGGATTATGAATATTTGGCTGAACGGGATAAAAGATTATGTATAAGATAGAGACAGAACGCGGTGACCTTTTTGATGTGAATATGATGATCGCGATGCAGATAACGGTAAGCGGAAACGCGACCGAGACTGAGCTTACGACTGCTTTCAATAATGCTGTCGCAGCGTTTGAGATACTGAACTGCAAGGTCGTTATTGACGATAACGGAGACGCGTTTTATGATGACTGCACATCACCCAAAAATAGCATAACATTCAGGGATTTTGAGCTTTCCGAACTGATACGGGAGCAGGAGCGGATACGGTTTAAAATCGAGGACTGTGAATTTCTGCGCTGCTTTGTTTCTCTTGCAAACAGTGGGGAGATGAAAATGTGTTTTCTGATGCACCACCTCGGCGGTGACGGTAAATCACTGTGTTATTTTATCGAAGCATTTCTGAAATGTCTGAACGGAGAAAAATGCGATCACCGCAAGATCATACTGCTTGACCGGGAAACCTTGCCGAAGAATGTGAAACTGCCGTTCTGGGCTGAATGGCTGGTGAAAAGCTACAACAGGAAATGGCTGAAAGAACGCAGGGTTTTCGGCTTTGATGATATGGCGAAAGCTTATGAAAAATTCTGGCAGACACACAGTACGACAGTCAGAAATGAGGTTACCGAAAGCGGGGAACTGCAAGAAAAGCTGAAAGTTTGCAAAGCAAACAAGATCGGTTTTACATCATACACAATCGCGGAGATGATACAGGATATACCGAGCGTACAGGATGTGGGACTTGCTGTTGACGGCAGGCAAGACGGCAACAGAACTATGAGCAATCAGGCTACGGGAATCTCGGTCAGATACAAATATGACAGGAGTAAAACGCTTGTTCAAAACGCCGCGATCATCGACAGAATGATGAAGAAAAAGCTGAATAACAACAGCTACAAATATTTCGTCCTGCGTTTTATGAGCGGGTTTGACCCCACCCTCGTTGACGCTGTCAATCTTGAATTTGCAGGATATTTTCACAGCGAGACTTCCGCGAAACTTGTGAAACTGCTCGGTTACGGACATAATATGAAAGACATTAGTATAACAAATCTCACGCGGCTTGACATACCGACCGACTACGGAAATTTTAAGCTCACAGACCTCATTTTCGTGCCGCCTGTGGTGTCTTATGGAAAGAATATCATAGGAATGGTGACGGTCGGTGATCGGCTGAATACTACCTATCATAGTTATCAGTAATAAGGCAGGTTAAAACAATGGAACTGGAATACAGAAAAGCTGCGCTTGACGATCTGGAAATGCTTGTAAAGACAAGGGTAGAGGTACTAAGAGCGGCAAATAAACTTGATGAAAATGTGGATATGTCAGAGGTTAAAAAAGAATCCAGAAATTATTATCTGAATTCTTTAGAAAACGGACTGCATACCGCATATCTTGTTTTTGACGGAAACAACTTTGTCGGAACCGGCGGCATCAGTTACTATGCTGTTATGCCTACATTTCATAATCCTACGGGACAAAAGGCGTACATAATGAATATGTACACCCGTCCGGAATACAGGCGGAAAGGAATTGCCGCTAAAACTCTTGATCTGCTTGTTCAGGACGCAAAGAGCCGCGGGATTACTGCTATCAGTCTCGAAGCTACTGATATGGGGAGAAAGCTATATGAAAAGTATGGCTTTCTCGATATGAAATCTGAAATGGAGTTGCCGTTTCAGAAGAGCACGGACAATATTTCAGTAAAGAGATAGTCGTACGAGGTGATACAGATGCAATTCAAAAAGGGAAACTGCTGGACAGCTTGTTTTGATGAAGACACAGACCGCTATACAGCCGAATACGGCGATTGTCGCAATTATGACCTGTATGAGATCACGAAAGAGATATACGACAGTCTTAATGAAGAAACAAGCTATGATGACGCTGTCAGAGCCATTTATAAAGGACGGCACTTGTATATGGCAGTCGATGACCGCTGCGGTCCACCGTACACGATAGTTTTTGACCACGACTATAAGACTATCGCTCCGTGGGCAGATGTCATCGAAAGCGGTAAAGTCTGGCCGGACGAGCTGACAGATGCTGCGGTAGAGATATTCGAATCCGAAAAAAATAATCGTGAGCAAAGAAGAAAGAAGCGGGAACAAAAAAATAACGGATAAAGGAAACAACATGGACATTAATATGATAATCGGTATTTATGGAGGTAAACTATGATTTTATCTGTAATTGAGAGCTTTGTCCTTAATTTTGTATTACTGCTTGTATGTGTCATAAACATTCGAAACGGTGCAGTCGGCGGTGTTCATTACTATGAGCAGCCGGTCAAAGATCGTGTTGTTGAGTTGGGACTAATCACAGAAAACGAGATCAAACGGAATTATATTGTATCAGGTTTAGTATTGATGTTCTTTCTTATCGTAGCTGCTCCGTTAATGGTGTTCGTTGTAAATGGTGCGGAAACTTTTTTTGACGGGTTTATCCAATTAACTGTAATGTATCTGTTATGCGGACTATTTGACCGCGTGTTTATAGACTGGTACTGGGTAGGACATACGAAAGCGTGGGTGATACCGGGAACAGAGGATCTGATCCCATATATCCATAAGAAAACCTGGCTCAAAAAATCATAGGTACTGTTATAGGCTACCCTTTGTTTGCAGCATTGCTTTCGTGGATATTTACATTGACACTGAAATAAATACTGATTTATAACAATAGTACGAGAATATATATGAAAAAGAAAAAGCGTAAAAATACAGATAAAAGCGCAAAGAAGTCATCTGCCAAATTGATAAAAAATATATTCACAGGAGCAGGGAATGAAAAAGATAATAACAGCAATAGTTTTATTGGTTTCGGGTATCGGCGCGCTGCTTTTCGGCATATTTTACTCCGGCGCATCTTCGTCAGGCAAAAAAGCTGATATCGAAATGGACATCACAAATGTTGTTTATCTCACGGATGAAAATATCGGCAAGTCTATAAAAATTAAGCTGACAGATGATCAGCTATATATCGATGACAATAATTACATTGCTTTTTCCGATGCTGCCGGGAGAACAACACATTTGCTGATAACAGTAAGTGATGAACTTGCCGGAAACTATAAACGGCTTGTTGAGAACGGCGTGTCGATAATCGGAGCAGTCAGGAAAAGCACGGAAGAAACTACTCAGAAAACATATAATGACGTGATCGCATATTATGAAGAAATGTCAGAATACACGGGCGTTAAAGTTACGGTAAGAATGAAGGACATCATTCGTCATAGTATATCTCCGTATTATATTGAACTTACCGATGCTGACGCTGTTCTGGATCTGGGCTTTATAATCACGATAAAAATGATCTCGTGTGCTGTCGGCGGCGTTCTTATTATCGCAGCTGCAGTCGTTCTAATTTCAGTATTAACAAAAAAAGCGATATGGAAGATAGCTCTGATATTTGCAGGCGTTATAATTGTTCTTGTTATCGCTGCAGTTATCATACTGTTCCCGAAACTTAAACAGATGAGCAGCATACGCAAGGACGCTGACGGGGTTTACTACATGGATTATACCGACAAGCTGAAGTTCGATGATATGCTTGCGGCAAATATAACATCAGATGATGAGCTATTCTCGTGGATGAGCAGAGCCGAGTTCTTTAACCTGCCTGTAAATGTGGATATAAACAGGTACGGCTGCGCTTCCTTCTCAGCGCAGTCTCCTGACGGAAATGTGCTTTTCGGAAGAAACTTTGACTACGGTGAGACCGATACTCTGATCGTACATTCAAATCCTGCGGAGGGGTATGCTTTTTACGGAGTTGCTGACTTGTATGTGCTTGGTGTAGGCAAGGAACTCGGCTGTATTGATCCCGATTCTCTGCCGGGCAGATTTCTGATGCCTGCCGCGCCCTATGTGATATGCGACGGTATCAACCAGGCGGGGCTCGGAGTAAGTACACATGAGCTTAATGTCGGCGAGCTGCATCAGGATACGGGGAAGACCGATCTCTTCGTCTATACCGCTATCCCGCTTATCCTTGAACGCTGTACGACCGTGGATGAAGTTGTATCGCTGCTTGACTCTTATGATATACATTCCCACAACGGCAATAGGCAGCATCTGTTCATTGTTGACAAGACCGGGCGCTCGGTAGTTGTCGAGTGGCTTGATGATAAGATGTATGTTAACGAGCTGAACGCGGTAACGAATTCCGTAGTGACCCCCGGCGAATATTACGATATCGGAGCGGACCGGAGACTGCCCGTTATCAACGCGGAATTATCCGAGCATAACGGTATTCTTACAAAGGAGCAGGCGAAAGAGCTTCTCGCGGCAGCCTCACAGACGGATTACACCGAATGGTCGTGTGTATACGATCTTAACGATTTCGGAGTCGATGTTTATGTGGACGAGGATTTTGAGCACGCTTATCATTACGGCGGAAAAAATGAGTAAACTCGATAAAGGAATAAGTATGATCGGCAAAAGAATGGAACTGAAATTATTCAAAGAAAGACCGGATACCAACGAAGCTGGTAGGAGAATAACAGAAATGAACAAAGTATGGGAATTGCTTCAGGAGCCCGACACCGTCGTGCTTTTAGATGTTGACGGAACGCTCACAAGCTACAATTACGGAGAATACCACGCACACCACGAGCTTGATTTCACGCCCGAGTTCAGAGATGTGAACATCTATGCAGACTGCAAACGGCTGATGCCGATGTATAACTACATACAAAAGCATGGGACTGACAGAATTTTCTGCATTTCAAAAGAACCTCACGGACACGAATCGTGGAAATCGGAAATGCTCGAAAGGCTGTACGGAATTCCAGAAAACCACTGTTATTATACACTTGAATATGACGAGAAACCTGCTATTGCAAAGCGAATAGTGAGTGAGCATTTTGGGGATATTGCTCCGAAAAAAGTCGTCTGTATTGATGACAGCGACACGACACTTGCAATGTATATGAAAGAAACGGAATTCTGCACCGCTCACCCGATGATATTTATGGAGCATATTGAAGAGATCATTTAAAATGAAATACAATAACATAACAAAAGCCGTATTCATCAGCCGTCCAAACCGCTTTATAGCCGAGGTGGAGATAAACGGTCGCCGTGAGACTGTTCATGTGAAGAACACGGGCAGATGCAAGGAGCTTCTGATACCGGGCAGCGAGTTGTGGCTGACAGCAACGGAAAACCCTGCAAGAAAGACAAAATACGATCTTGTTGCAGTAAGAAAAAACACGGGAGTGCTGTTCAATATCGACAGTCAGGCACCGAACAAGGTGACGCGCGAGTGGCTGGAAAAACAAGGCTTTGACAAGATAGTTCCCGAGTATACATACGGCGGGTCGCGGATTGATTTTTATATGGAGCGCGGCAGCGAAAAATTTCTCACTGAAGTAAAGGGCTGCACGCTTGAAATTGACGGTATCGGGTATTTCCCCGATGCTCCCACCGAGCGCGGAGTGAAGCATATCCGCGAGCTTATAAATGCGAAGAAAGACGGATATAATACGGCGCTTGCATTTGTTATCCAAATGGACGGTGTCAGGGAAGTCCGTCCGAATGTCGATACACATGCGGAGTTCGCAAAGGCTATGGATGAAGCGCGGAAAGCGGGAGTTAAGATACTGTTTCTCACCTGCCGTGTCGAACCCGACAGCCTTGAAATTACCGACGAGATCAAGGGATGATCATGCTTGACACTGCTGTAAAAAACTTATTGATAACAAATGATAAGGGTGGATATGATGAGTGAAATATTCAGTGAATACTATGATAAGCTCCTACGGCAGCTATCGATTGATTTTAACTGCACACCCGCGGATCTTCGGGCGAAGGAGAATATCATCACAGTCTCAAAGCTTATATAAACTTGACTGTCTGTTTGTCAAACGGATCGATCTCGCATCTCACTTGTATTATCAATTCTTCTGACAAGTCGCTTATTATTGTAGGAAGAAACTTATCTCTAAGAAACACCTCTGCACGTCTATTGGCTTCCTCGTTGAAAGCGTCCTGTTTAGTATTGCTTCGCTGTTCCCACGGCTCATTTATCCCATAGCCGATCACACGCCAGTCAAGTATAAGATCAATGTCCTCAGAAAAGCGTTTTATAAGTCCATACGCTTTTGACAGGCTTGTGCCACCCTTGAAAGCAAGATTATCTTTCCATGCACAGCGATGAAACAAGTAATCAAGCATATAGCAAACCCAGAAGTCTTTCTCTATGATCGCTTCGCTGATACCCATTTTTGCTGCCGTGTTACGGAAAAGCGCCTCTCGCTCTTTGGATTCTATTAACGCGATTTTTCTCATATTATCACCTGCAAATCCGCTTAATGATCTCGTATATCCACGATGTCGAATACTGTGCCTCGGTAAGCATAACAGTTCTTTCTTCATCAGAGGTTATAGATTTGATTTTTTCTATGATCTCATCATCTATATGCTCCTTACCGAGTGCTTTCAAAGCTTGGATGACAATAGCTGTTTTCTCCGACAGTCTTGATATTTCTTTGTTAGTGGTGCGCTTGAAGCTTATAGTAGTGCGATCATACGAATACTCCTTGTATGTGCCGTCACTGACATATGACCACACAGAAGGGACTTGTGTTGACAGACCGAGTATATTCAAAGCGGTATCACCACTCGGAACAATAGTCCAGCCGTAATTACGGGCAATGGCATGAGCTACCGCATCGGGAGCGGGGGCAATATTCTCGCCGAGAAGTTTGCTGAATTCGGGCTTATAATACACCCCCCGCATGATACGGCATATCATATTTTCCTTTGTCATACGCTCCAGACAAACGCTTATTCTCCTGTTTTCTGCTATATCGGCAAGATCAGACGCAACAAAAACATATCCGGCGGGAGCGGACGCTATTCTTTTTTGAGTTTCCTGTAAATAATTAGGTCGCATAAAAAACACCTCGTGGAAAATATTATATACTATTTTCCACGAAATGTCAAGATTTATACATGATATATTGAACCGAACCGGAAGTATCCGGCAAATAGTAAAACGCCGGATAAATATACTTCATACCACCTGTATGTATCCGACGATCTTATAAATGAGATCGTGACTATCGGGAAAGAGTCGCTCAAAGGTTTGATGCCTT
>CAMVGH010000097.1 GCA_947166945.1 uncultured Clostridia bacterium | reverse complement strand
CAGATATCGAGTGTGGCGAAGCTCTCATCGGGTGACTTGACAAGCAGGGAAGAGTTGAGCATTTCAAGGGCGGAATCAAGATCTATCCCTGCTTTAAGCAGTTTTTCCAGCATACTGCATGAGAATGCGCTGTCTATCCTTGCCCGGCTCCCGCTTCCCATACCGTCGGAGAGTATCATATACACATTACCGTGACCGTCATTGAAGCAGCACGTACAATCGCCGCTGCTTCGGGTGCCGGTCCTGCTTTTGCGGAAGACACGGATCCGGGTATCGTATCTTGCACGTTCCGATATAGTGAAGTGCATTCTTCCGTCGATATCGCTTATTACAGGAAGGTCAAATTCCCGCCTCAGCTCGAACGAAAGCCTGTCCGCTATCTCTTCCGGCGGGTATGAAAGGCAGCCTGTCCCGTAAGCGTCTATGCATAAGCGGTTGTTGATCCTCAGTGCAAGGACTGCCGGAGCTTCCGCGCCGAGATCAGTCAGAACCCTCTCTGCTGCCGCTGATGCTTCCTCATCATAAGTATCATTCTGTTCGATCTCCTCCGACATTCTCCGGAGCATATTTCCTGTTGTTCCGAGCTGTCCGGTAAGTATAAGCCGCATTTCTTCGATTTTTCTTGATGCACTTTCCGCCGAGCAGTATGCGGCATATTGTTTGTTCAGTGCGATCGCCATTTCGTCACGCCTTGTGCATTTGTCCGCAAGATGTCCGCCGAGCATATCACGGTTCAGGAAACGCCCGTTTCTTAGCTCTACGACCGCTTTGTTCATTATATCTGCCGTATCATTGTATAACTGTCCCCAGCATGTCATATTCCCGGGACAGTTCCTGCATACATTATCCGCTGCCTTATTATAGACCCATGATATATCACGGATATTTTCCTTTTCAAGTGCCTGCGCGGTGTGTTCAACAGCCATCTTCATTTCATCTATAGCCGCGCCGATATTTCCGAGTTTTCGTCCGAAAGCCATATAGGGTTTCGGAGAAGCGGATATTTCAGCCTGCAAAGCTATTTTATCAAACGGTAAAAATCTATCGGGAACCGCGATGTATATAACAGCGGCTCCCACAGCGGATATCGCGGCTGTACTGCTTATCCTGTCGGCTCCGGTCATTATCAGACCGCCCCCGACAACTGCAATGAACGCACAGGCTCTTGTTATCCTTCCGTGCTTCTCCAAAAGCATGATAACAGGTGCGGCGACAGATATCATGATACATGAAGCGGCAAACTCCCCGTTTCCTGCCGCAACTCCTGCCGAGGAAAGTACAGCGCATACAGCTGCGGACGGCCGTATATTCCTGTCCGAAGCGTACAGTACGGACAATGCGGAGATGATCATTCCGACATTCAGCGCCCCTGCCTGTATGCTTGTAAAAGAACAGATGAGGAGCGTGAAAAGCACTCCTGCCGCAACAGATGACGCGGTGTTGTTCAATATAGTCAGATTTATTTTGGAAAGGCTTTTAAGCTTGTCTGCACAATAAGCTGAAACTCCGGAAATGACTCCGAAAACTACGGCAATGAAAATTTCATATACGCTGTCTGCAATAAAAAGATTTGCGGCGAGTACCGCCGCTCCGCCTGCAACCGAACTGATAATTCGTACAAATTCCGACCCGTTTTTCGGCAGGAATACACCTAGCGCGTATCTGAGCAGAACAATTGCCCCCATTGCCGCTATGTATGGAACTCCGATAATGAATCCGCCGCTGATCGTATAACCTACAGCAGCTCCGGCAAACATGAATATGCTTTCGGTCAATCCCCCGGCATACAGTCCCGCTGCGGCGAGCGGGGAAGCGCATCCGAACAGTTTTGTTAGAGCAAGTATCAGACCCGCAGCAAAGAATGCTGCTCCTTTCAGCCATAAAAAGTCCCTTTTTCCGGCATTGGTCTCGGCAGTGATGCTTTGTTCCATTTTAAACTTCCTTTCGTGGTTTTTGATACATAATACCACAAAACCGCCGAAAAGGTTGTCGGAAAAAGGGGGCTATAATTTATTTACCGGATATCCTATCGCAAAGTGCGGCAAAATCTTCCATACTAAGTTCTTCTGCGCGTGCTGTCGGCTTTATCCCGCATTCCGCGAGTATTTTCGACAATTTGCTCTTTTCTGTTCCCAGCGCACCGCTGAGAGGGTTGAGTATCTGCTTTCTTCGCTGTTCAAAAGCGGCTCTTACTATACGGAAAAACAGTTTTTCGTCTGAAACATTGTATTTCGGTTCGCTGCTTATATCCATTCTTATCACCGCGCTGTCAACATTCGGACTTGGCATGAAACTTCCACGGCTTACTTTGAAGAGCAGCTGCGGCGTACTGTAGTAATTCACGGCAACAGTCACAGCACCGCTCTCCCTGGTCCCGACTCCTGCACAAAGCCTGTCAGCCGCTTCCTTTTGCACCATGACAGTTATCGCCTTTATCGGAAGCCGTTCTTCCAGAAGTTTCATAATAACAGGTGAGGTTATATAATACGGAAGATTGGCACATATATATATTTCTTTATACTCTCTGAGTTTTTCTTTTATAAGCGCATTAAGATCGGTTTTCAGTACGTCTGCAAACACGATCTCGGTATTGTCGTACTCTGCCAGCGTCTCCGCAAGTATTGGTTTTAGACGTTCGTCGATCTCTACCGCAACGACCTTGTCGCATCGCAGTGCAAGCTCCTTTGTCAGAACTCCGATGCCCGTACCGATCTCTATTGCGGCAGTACCTTTTCTGCATCCGCCCATTTCGGCTATTCTCGGACATACAGACGGATTTATAAGAAAATTCTGTCCGAGAGACTTTGAGAAAGTGAATCCGTTCTTTGTAAGCAGTTCCTTAACTGTGTTAATATTTGTAAGTTCCATTTTTGATCCTTAAAAATTGCCCCCGATTTTCCGGGGGCATTGCATATTAATTTCTGACTTTTTCCATTCGTATGATCGACTTTGGCGGATATTCAACCGGGCAGGGAAGTGACAGCTTTTCCATTGCGTGGTTCGCAACATTTACACTTTCTCCGGCAGTATTGAACATTTCCGTAGGTCTGAATATCGACGGTACCCCTTTAGGCGGCAGTATCTCCAGTTCATTGTCAAGTGTGAAATAATTTCTCTGAGTTATGTTCAGAATACCGTTATTCCAGTTATCCACAGTGCCGACAAATTCGTAATCACGGAAATATCCGCTGCTCTGATAGAACTGTTCAGCGTCGGAGTGTTCATAGAAAAAACCTGTGCAGTAGGGGCGGTGGCTTACTTTATAAACTTCTTCGCTGATAGCTTCGGGGAGTTTTTCACCTTTAAGGGCATATTCTATTGCTTTTTTGTAAGCATTGGTCACGATAGCCGAGTAATAGGCTGATTTTGCCCTGCCTTCGATCTTAAGGCTTGTAACTCCTGCTTCGAGAAGATCCGGGATATGGTCTATCATGCAAAGATCTTTGGCGTTCAGGATATATGTCCCGCGGTTATCTTCGGTTATCTCATACTGTTCTCCGGGACGCGTCTCCTCTGTAAGGAAATACTTCCATCTGCACGGCTGCGCACAGGCTCCGCGGTTAGCGTCTCTTCCGGTAAGGTATTTTGACAGCAGACATCTTCCGGAGAACGAAACGCACATGGCGCCGTGAGCAAACACTTCGATCTCCATGTCAGAGGGAATATTCTTCCGTATCTTCGCTATCTCTGACAGACTTACTTCTCTGGCAAGAACCACGCGATTCGCGCCGAGCCGATAAAGCTCATTTGCCGTCTCATAATTCATTATGCCGACCTGCGTGGACATGTGGATATCAAGACCGGGAGCATATTTCTTCGTCATTGACATGATGCCGATATCGGCGATTATTACCGCGTCGATGCCGGTTTCCTTTGCTTCGGAGATAAAACGTGGATAATCGGCGGCTTCGTCGTTAGTCGGAACGGTATTACAGGTGAGATAGACCTTTGAACCGCTGCCGTGAGCGTATCTGACCGCCTCCGCAAGTCCCTGCATATCAAAATTCTTCGGACCTGCCCGCATACCGAATCCTGTACCGCCGACATACACAGCATCACAGCCGAAATCCACAGCGGCTTCGAGACATTCGCGGTCACCGGCGGGGGACAGAAGTTCGGGAGTATCAGTCATGTTCGCCGCCCTCCCCGTATTCAGCCTGTGTTTCGTCCGTACCGTCAGATGTCAGCCCTGCGAGGATCTTGTTCTGATTGTGTTCTTCCTCTGTTTCTGCGTAGTAGATCTCTCCCGTCTCGGGATTTGCGCAGAAATAGTAGTAAGGGGTCTCCGGGGCATACAGTACAGCATTTATAGCATCAAGCCCCGGATTGCATACCGGACCTGCGGGAATACCCTGACATGAATACGTGTTATAGGCATTTATCATTCTTGTAAGGGCTGCTTCGCTTCCGACAAAATTGGGTTTGATGACATTTTCCACATATAAGATAGTAACATCGGACTGCAGATACGGAAATTCTGCGGAATGACGTATTCTGTTGAGAAATACGCTTGCGACATATTCCATATCCTCGGCATAGCCCGCTTCTTTCTGAACAATGGACGCGAGGGCGATGACCTCATCGAGAGTCATGTGCATCTCGCCCATTTTCTTGTACATCTTCATCGTCATTTTTTCGTTGAAGTTCTTGTACATTTTTTTTGCGGCAGTCTCGGCATTTTCCTCCGAGTCTCTCTTTATACGCTCATAGGCTTCTTCCTTTGTTTCACCTTTCTGAGGTTCACCGCCGTTTGCCATACCGTTCACCACATAGAATTCATAAGTATCGGGGAACAGATAGCCCTCAAGCTGATACAGTTTCTGTGAACTTTCCTTTACTCTGCGCTCAAAATCATAAATATTGAGGATATTCTTGTAATATTTCCGGAAATCCTCCGCATAGCAGACATTGTTTTCTTCGAGAAGCGCGCCGATCTCTGTAGCGGTCATACCTTCCGTTATCCGGACGGATACAGTCTCACGGATCGTTGGCATTGTCCTGAACAGTGACAGCAGCGTGCTGTATGACATGGTCGAGCTTACCGAATACTTTCCGCCGATAATATCTGTATTGCGTTTCTTGTCATTGGCTTTCAGTTTATCCGCAAATTCTGCGTATGTTTTGAAGAATTTCGGATCGGAAATTATATTGTTTTCTGCGAGAATAGCAGCAACAGTCTCTATTGAAGCGTCATCGGGTATTTCGACATCTATCCTGAATTCCTGTGTACCGATGCCGGTAAAGTCAAGAGCCCATTTCACAATATGGGAAGAGGCGTACACGGAAGCACCGACTATCGCCGCACACAAAACAAGTGCGATCAATATATAAGCAAGGGTACGGGTACTTTGTTTCTGACGTTCGTAGCCGCGACGGAGACGCGCCGCTTCCATTTTCTCGGCCCGGATCTCTTCTTCTTCAGCTTCCATTTCATCACGCATTATATCGTTTCTGGAAACAGGATCATTTACTGCGTTCATCAGCCGTGTAGCGGCATTATTGAATTCCTTTGCCTGTTCTGTACCTTCTGTTACATCGAACACTTCCGGTGTATCTTCGGGCGGCAGTGCGTTTTTATTTTTCGCTGCGATCTCGGCAGCCTTCATTCCGAGCGACTGCGAAAGGCTCTCGGACAAAGAGCTCACGCTGTCGGAAGTAACTTCCGGGACAGTTTTCTGAGTCTGAGATTTAGCCGGCCGTTCTTTAAAATTCCCGGAATTATCGGGAGAAGACTGCTTTACGGAACCTTTTTTATCAGCATCAGGAGCTTTTTTTACATTTTCCCTGTGTCTGGAGATCCTGTCGCTCCCTGCATTTTCTGCGGAATATTCATCTTTCTTTGTTTCGTCCGGGCGCGATAACGGCTTGTCAGGCGCAGGAGAACTGTTTTTTTTCTGTTCTGTATCTTTATTTCCGTTCTGTGCGGTTCTTGTTTTTTTGCGGACAGCTGTTTTTGTACCGCTCTTTTTCCTTCCGTCTGAAGTAAACAGAAAGTCATCAGGGCCGCTTTCTGTCATTTCTTCGTTTTCTTCCGCCGGCGGAAGTCCTTTTTCGGCTCTTTCCTCGGCTGCCTTGAATGCCTGCATCTTGCTGCTGTGCAGATATGCCGCAAGACTTTCTATGTCGTCATATTCTTTGTTTTCGTTTTCGCTCAACCGAGTTCACCTCTTTTGTGATCCGTTGTATGTATCATTTATAAATACCGTTTTCCGTGATGATCGTATCGACGGCAATATCGTACTCGTCTTTCGGTACGTCTCCACAGTTTTCTTCATAACAAATCCCTATTGAATGACCTGTATAATTTCTGAGAAACCGGTCATAGAATCCTCCGCCCCAGCCGAGTCTGTAGCCGTTTCTGTCATATCGCAGCGCGGGAACGATGCACACCGTATCTGAGAAATCAGTGATCTCAATACCGTCCGGTGGTTCATCGACTCCGTATCTGCTTCTTACCAATCCGTCGAGCGAATCCACCGAGAGAAACACCATATTTTTTCCTATACATCTGGGAACAGCAACAGTTCTGCCCTCTGCGAGCATTTTCGTTATAAATCTTCTTGTATCGACTTCAATCGGGGAAGAAGCATACACCAGGAATGTCCCGCATTCTTCAACACTGCGCAGTTTTACAAGATTATTATATATTTTTTCGTCAGATTCTTCCCTGACATTTTCTGACATATTCCTGCGGAAAGCGACTATTTCACTTCGCAGAACATTCTTAGCGTCAGACACAGCGCATAGCTTCCTTTAAATTGTCGGAAGCAGGCTTTCCGGAAAGGACTTCAACGAGCTTAAGACCGAATTCGATCGCCACTCCCGCACCTCTTGCGGTAATGAAGTTCCCGTCACACTCAACAGGTCCGCCGGTAAATTCAGCCCCTTCGAGAAATTCCTCAAAACCGGGGAAGCAGGTAGCCTTTCTGCCTTTCAGCAGACCTTTTCTTCCGAGTATTGACGGGGCAGCGCAGATCGCGGCAATGTATCTGCCTTTTTCTGAACAATAGTCAACAGCGTCCTGAACTGTCCTGTTTTTTTCGAGATTGAGTGTTCCGGGCATACCGCCGGGGAGAACGATCATTTCGATCTCATCACTCATCGTAACATCTATTTCTGTTACATCGGGTACTACAGTCAACCCATGAGAGCCGGTTATGACTTCTTCTCCGATACCTACTGTAACAACATCTTTACCGTTCCGGCGCAGTATGTCAATGGGGGCAATAGCTTCCGTCTCCTCAAATCCGTTGGCAAGAAATACAAGTATCATATCAATAAGTCCTCCTGTTATACGTTCATAATTTGGCCGATAAGTGTACAAAGTTCGCTGTTGATATCCATTATACTGCGTGGTTCATTTTGCTCACCGCATTTTATTGTTTTCCACCCGAATTTTGATGCAGCGTAAACTGCTGCTTCACGGCAGTGCTGCTGAAAATCTGTATCACGTTCATGGATATCTTTTTTGCTTTCGTCGCCGTTGTATCGTTTCAGCAGCAGTTTACGCGATATTTCATCGGGCATATCGAGAAATACGGTAAGATCGGGCCGGGGCATTCCCAGTTTCATATATTCCAGATCACATAGCCATTCGAGGTATCTGTCCCATTCCGAACGATCAAGCTTGGTCATCTGAAAGACAGCGTTTGAAGAAACGTATCTTGCTGAGATCACAGGAGTCTTGCTGTCATAAAGTGCTTTCCAGTGCGTGCGGTAGCTTGTATATCGGTCAATGGCGTACATAACGCTTGCTGAATATGCACTTATTTCATGGTCACACTCGTTGAAATCGCCGCGCAGATAAGCGCTGATGATCTTTCCGCTTTCTGTTTCATAATATGGGAACGATATGAAATGTGCATTGATTTTTTCTTTGAGCAGCTCAAGCTGTGTGGTTTTTCCGCAGCCGTCCAACCCTTCAATGACTATCAGTTTGCCCATACCGCACCTCCTGTCGATAATACTCCACAATATCCATTATATTTTACCATATTTCATTCAGCACGTCAAGGGGTAATTTGACATACGGACAAAAATATGGTAAAATCATAACATCTTATTTTGAGGAGTGGTATAATAATGCTTATTCTGGCAAGTAAATCCCCGAGGAGGAAGGAGCTTCTTTCGATCATTACTGCCGATTTTGAAATAATACCTGCCGTAGGCGAGGAAAAAGCGGATAAGAGTTTGCCGCCGGACAAATATGTTTGTGAGCTGGCGCGTCACAAAGCTGAGGAGATCGGGGCAAAGTATCCGAATGATATTGTGATAGGAGCGGATACAGTTGTAGCGGTAAACGGTGAAATACTCGGCAAGCCGCAGGATGCGCCGGACGCAAAGCGAATGCTGAATCTGTTGTCCGGTACTGAACATCATGTTTATACAGGCGTGTGCATATTATCTCAAAACAAGAACGTTTTATTTGCCGAAGATACTAAAGTGAAATTTTTCAAACTATCGGATAAAGAAACAGATGACTATATTGCAACCGGAGAACCTTTTGATAAAGCCGGCGCTTACGGTATCCAGGGCATCGGAGCGCTGCTCGTCCGCGGAATTGAAGGAGATTATTACAACGTAATGGGATTGCCTGTGGGGCGTCTTGCGAGAGAATTGAAAAATATGTATTGATTTTTTTGTAAGATAATGTTATAATATATTTTATAGTATATTGCGGGAAATAAAAATGGGGTGACTGAGTGAAACTTATAGATGTCGGATACGGGAACAGGATCAACAGCGACAGAATCGTTGCCGTGGTCGGCGCCGATTCGGCTCCGGCGAAACGTATAGTTTCAGCTGCCAAGGACAAGAATACCGCTATTGACGCAACTTGCGGGAAAAAGACCAAGACGGTCATAGTCATGGACAGTGGTCATGTCGTGATGTCTGCGAAAGCTCCGGATTCCATTTGCGAATAATGTTCATGCGGATATAAACTGTGGAAAGGATATGAGGTGGCTTTATGGCAAAAGGTATTTTGATAGTGGTTTCCGCTCCTGCCGGATGTGGAAAGGATACGATTCTTGAACAGGCTTTGAAAGCAGATCCGAACCTGTACTATTCCGTTTCTGCAACATCAAGGGCTATGCGGCCGGGAGAGACCGACGGAGTCAGTTATTATTTCAAGACCCGCGATGAATTCAAGAGAATGATCGCGGAAGGCGAACTGCTTGAATATACAGAGTATGTCGGCAATTATTACGGAACACCGAAAAAAGCGGTGAACGATATGCTTGAAGCGGGAAAAGATGTTATTCTGAAAATAGAGATCGAGGGAGCGGCAAATGTAAAAAAGATGTTTCCGGGTTGTACAATGGTATTCATTCTTCCGCCGTCATTCGCCGAACTTGAACGTCGTCTCCATAAAAGAGGGACGGAAACCGATGAGGTCATAAAGCAGCGTCTTGAGACTGCCCGGAAAGAGCTGCAATACGCTGAAAATTACGATTATCTGATAACCAATGCAGCACTTGAAGATGCGGTAGATGATTTCCTTGCTGTGGTCCGTGCCGAAAAGTGCAGACGCGAAAACCGTGAGGGAGTTGTCGGGGATCTGCTGGCTGAATGAGTGAGATGAAATATGCGTCAGTCGCGGTTGAGAAAACGACTTTCGCGTTTGATTCATTGTTTACATACGAAATACCAAGCGGACTTGATATCCGGGTCGGTATGCGTGTTATTGTTCCGTTCGGGAGAACGGACAAGCACCGCGTCGGAGTGGTGTTTTCCTTGTCCGATGACAGACCTGCGGGAAAGATAAAAAGCATTTTTGCCGCTGCGGACGATAATGTCATTGTAAACGACGAAATGCTTTCGCTTGCCGTATTCATGCGCGAACAGACTTTCTGTACATATTATGATGCTGTAAGAACAATGCTGCCTCCGGGACTTGCGGTTTATATAAATGAAAAACATTCTTTTAATATAAGCAGGGCGCGGCTTGCGGAGGCGGACGGAGAACTGTCGGAGGACGAAAAGCGGCTTGTCGGAGAGCTTGAAGTCTGCTGTGATGAAAAAGCTGTTGAGGAATTACTGACCCTTCCGGAAAATAACGAAGCAAGGAAAAAACTGTCCGAAAAAGGCATAATCATGCTCCATGAAAGCGTAAAACGCAGAGTCGGTGACGCAACGGAAAAAACTGTCACACTTGCGGAGAATGTGCCGGAAGACCTGAAACTTTCCCCGAAACAGAATGCTGTACTTGAAACATTATCCGAAGCCGGAGCCGCCTCACTGAAGGAACTCTGTTATCTGTGCGGTGTGACCGGTTCGGTCGTAAAAAGACTTGCCGATAAAGGCGTGGTAGTGATCTCGGATACCGAAGTCTATCGAAGTGACGGTGAAAATACGGAGATCACCGAGAAACTTTCGGATATACATTTCTCGCCGCTTCAGCAGAAGACTTATGACGGTATTCTGGAACTGCTTGCCGCAAATGAGCCGAAATGCGCTCTTCTGCACGGAATTACCGGAAGCGGTAAAACATCTGTTTTCATAAAACTGATCGAATATTGTGCGAATTCCGGAAAAACCGCGATACTTCTTATACCCGAAATATCTCTTACCCCGCAGACCGTGAACAAATTCCGCGGACTGTTCGGGAATACTGTTGCTATAATACACAGCAGTCTGTCACTCGGCAGACGCGCCGATGAATACAAGCGCATACGTTCCGGAGAAGCACGGATAGTGATAGGCACAAGAAGCGCTGTATTTGCCCCGCTTGATAATATAGGCATCATTGTCATAGATGAAGAAGGGGAACACACCTATAAATCCGAGAGTTCTCCCCGATATCATGCCCGTGATATTGCGAAACAGCGCTGTTTCAGGCATAATGCTCTGCTGCTGCTGGCTTCGGCAACACCGTCATTTGACAGCTATTTCAATGCTGTCAATGGGCGGTACGCGCTTTTTGAGATGAACGAGCGGTACAGCAATGCTGTACTGCCCGATGTGAAGATGATAGATATGCGTGTGGAGGCCGAAAAGGGAAACCGGTCAAATTTCAGCAGTGAGCTTATAGAGCAGTTAAGTCTTAACCTTGACAGAGGAGAACAGTCGATGCTCCTCCTGAACAGACGCGGTTATCATACTTATATAAACTGCATCAGCTGCGGTACAGTTGCGGAATGTCCCAATTGCGGCATACCGCTTACTTTTCATAAAGTCAATAACAGCCTTATCTGTCATTACTGCGGATATCGCCGTCCTATGCCGGATGCCTGTGAAAAGTGTGGGAGCAGATTCATTTTTTCCGGCGGAACCGGGACACAGCGCATAGAGGATGAGATAAAACAGATCTTTCCCGGGGCAAGAGTGCTTCGTAT
>CAMVGH010000096.1 GCA_947166945.1 uncultured Clostridia bacterium | reverse complement strand
GCGTTTCGACGCTTTCGGTCCCTCTCCGGAAAAATCCTCGGATATCACCGGAATTTCAGGTTCTTTCTCAATTTCGGAGTTCATTTCTTCCGTCACCTCCGTAATATCCGTGTTCGCGGCGGACTTTTCCGTTACCGCCGCCGTCGTATCGGCAGCGGGAGCGCCGCCCGCACAGGACGAAAGTGCCAGTGCAAGCAGCATAGCAGTTATAGCAGCCGGTCTTTTTTTCATATACTCCCTCGTATTGAATATTTACTGTACGGAGGCGTTCAGTTCGTCGATAGCGACCTTGATCTCGCCCTCGTTCTCCGCACGCAGACCCGCGTATGTATTGTCAACGGAGTTGTACGGTTCGTTGATTATCCTGTCGGTAGGCGAAGAACCGTCGGAGTTCGCGCAGGCGGTGCTTATGCCGTTCTTGAAGTCATATACGCCGACAAGGCTCTTGCCGCTCTCAAGCTCGTCGATGAAATCGAGCATCTCGTCTGTCCATTCCTCGTCCCTCTTGAGCTTCTCTCTTGCGGCAGCCTGGATATCGGGATCCTTGGAAGCGATGAGGTTGCACTTGATCCATGCCTTGTAGGAATCCTCGTTTGTGGAGCCGGCAACATACATGAAGGGATCGACCTTCATTTCCTGGTAGTAAGCGTCCGCCTTCGGGTCGCGGGGAGCCGGTACGAAGAATACATCGTCGGTATCCCAGCCGAACTTCTTCACATACTTGTGTCCGTTGCCCTGGAACCACCATTTGCCGTCAACGAAGAAGAGAATGTCGCCGCTCGTCCAGAGTTTTTCGTTGAGCGACCAGTTGTTCTCTACCTTGGGGTAGCCGTAGTTCTCCGCGCAGAGCTTGGAAACGAGATCCATAGCGCGCTCGATATTGGAATCGTTCATATTGTTCACAAGTCTGCCGTTCTCAAGTCCGACTACCGGCACGCCTGTGGTAAGAACGAGCTGCTTCTGTACATACCAGCCGTCGCAGAGGTACTTCTTCTCGCCTGTCTGCTGGAACTTGTCCGCCATGTCTATCATTGCGTCCCAGTCCCACTCACCGGCTTTGTACAGCTCGTAGGGGTCGGGAAGTCCCGCTTCCTGTACAACGCTTCTTCTGTAATACCAGAGAGCCGCAACGCCCTCATGAATGATAGGCGTATAGTTCTTGCCGCCCCACATGAACTTATCCATTGCCGCACGGGTACCCGACCACTCTTCGGTATTGGTGTCGATGATGCCGTCTATGCTCTGGAACATTCCCTTGTATGCCGACAGCGGGAAGTAACCGATCTCAAACTCGAAGATGTCGGGGGAATCTCCCGCGGCGATCATCTTGCCGAGCTTATCGTAACGGGACTGATAGTCAACGGTGGTGTAAACGAACACCTTGTCTGCGTTGTCCTCGCCGTATTCCTTGCTGCCCTGCTCCGGTATGCCGTAGTTTGCCTTGAACAGCTCGACTTCTGCGGACGACTCGTCTATTGCCCACCATGAGAGCCATTTCAGCTTCTTCTGCGGGTGAAGCTCGTTATCGACCTCGGTGCTTGCCGCAAGCTCCTGCACGGCAGCGTCCGTATCGTTGGTCTCGGTGGTCACGGTAGTTCCCGCGGTGGTAACTGCCGCCTGAGACTCGTCTGCCGGAACGGGAGTGGTCGTATCACCGCCTGCCGCTCTGCCGCCGCTGTTTGAACCGCCGCACGATGCTGCGGATATCACGGACACGAGTGCGAGTGCGCCTGCAATAGCTTTGTTTATTTTCTTCATGGTATTCCTCCGTTCATTGTAATTTTTTTCTTAATTAATGTCTGCTCATCAGCCAACAAATTGCTTCATAGCGCAGCTTGAAGCAATTTATTGGCTGCAAAAGTGCAAGGAAAATTTATATATTTTAGGATTTTCCTTGCACTTTTGTTCGTCCGAAGGACGAAATGAGCTTGACATCAAGGAATGTGTCCGTTGTTTAAATGCACCGCAGGCGCATTTAAACAACATCTGAAAATCTGTTTTGCAGATTTTCAGTCAATAACTGCCAAAAGGCAGTTATTGAGGACACATTTATTATAGCACAAATATTTTCCCTTTTCTAATCAAAATTTGTCTATTATATGTTCAAAAATTGCGATTTGATGTAAAACTCTTTCTTCCGTCCGTATTGACACTTATCCGCGGTTATGCTATAATTGTATAAGAAAAACTTTTTTATGTAACCTTTTTACTCTCTGTGTGGTGTTATATACAGAAAGCTCTTCAAAAAGGAGGACGTGACTATGACAAACAACAGACTTAAAATAACCGGTCTTGTGCTTGCCGCACTTCTCATGACTGGGTGCAGCGGAAACGACGTGGCGCAGACTTCCGCCGCGACCGCCGGAACTTCCGCCCCCGCCGCTGAAACGACCACCACGACCGCTGAAACAACAGCAGCAGCCTCAACTTCACCGGCTTCAGTCCGACGCGGAGCCTGCCGCCGCTTCCTCATCTGCCGCCGCTGCTCCCGCAGAAACGACCGCAGCCCGTTCGGAAACCACTACGGCTGCCGTTTCCACAACTGCCGCGGCAACTATGACCGCGGTGACTTCTTCCGCCCCCGCGGCATCGGAGACTTCCTCCGCAAAGCCTGCCGGGACCACCACAGTCGCAGAACCGGTGATAAAGGATACCCCGCCCGGTGAGGACGAAATGATAATGTATATCGACTGCGACGAAGACAAAATAATCCCCGGCTCCACAAACCTCACACTCTATATCGAGTACAACGGCGCCGACGAGAATGCCGGATACTATACAGGCGCGGAGTATGAGCTTGACCGTCTGGAAGAAGACGGTACATGGAGGAATATCCCCTACGCCGACGAAATGGCATGGATAGCGATAGCCTATGAGATCAGCGCCCAAAGCAACGCGGTCATCGGCATTGACCTTTCCGAAGATATGTACACAGAACCCCTCACACCCGGCACATACCGGATACGCAAAAACATCGGCGGCACCGATTTCTTCGCGGAATTCGAGATAGCCGGTGACGGTACGGAACATTTGGACGAACTGGGCGTACTCAGACTGTATATAAACGAGATCACGGATACGGGGTTTGAATGCAGCAACATCTACCCGATGCCGGAAACATATTTCGTTGAATGTGACCCCGCGGAATACGAAGATTTCTGCGTCGGCGACCAGATAGAAGTCATATACAGCGTCTACCGCTATGATCCGGACAAGGACAGTTACATGATCGTCACTCCCGATGATGTACTCCCGTCGTATGTGGAGCTTGATCCCGAAGTATGCTACAAACCCGTCATCTACCTCTACCCGGAAGAGGAAACGGACGCAGCGGTGTCACTCGATTACAACGGCACACTTACCATAACCGCTCCCGCATACGGGGACGGCTGGAATGTGACCGCGTATCCCGACGGAACGATCATCAGCGGCGGCAGAAAATATCCTTACCTGTTCTGGGAGGGCGAACGGAACTTTGAATTCGATACGTCCCACGGCTTCTGCGTTGCCGGAGCGCAAACGCAGGAATTCCTCACCGACAGGCTTACATATCTCGGACTGAACGAAAAGGAGATCTCCGGATTTCTGAAATTCTGGCTGCCGTACATGGAGAACAATCCCTACAACATCATCACTTTCGCGGGAACGGATTACACCGACAATGCGCGGCTTGACATCTCCCCCGCCCCCGATACCGTTATCCGTGTATTCATGGTATTCAGCCCCTCGGAAAGACCCGTGGATATCCCCGCACAGCAGCTTCCCGCATCCCCCGTGCGCACCGGCTTCACAGTCGTTGAATGGGGCGGAGCGGTAAAATAACAGTCACAATATACAAAAATACCCGCAGACATGAGCCTGCGGGTATTTCTTTTTTGCTGTCACTTGTTGATCCTGAAACGCGCGACCTGATCCTTGAGCATTCTCGACTGTCCGGAAAGCTCTTCGCAGGAAGCGGCAGTCTCTTCGGCGGTAGCGGAGTTGGTCTGTATTACCTGAGAGATCTGTTCGATGCCGCTGGTGATCTGGTTGATCGACTCGTTCTGTTCTGCGCTGGCTGCGGCTATCTTTGTGATAAGCTCCGCCGTCTGCGCGGACATCTCCTTGACTTCCTTCATGGATTCGGCGGTGGAGAGTGCTATCTTGCTGCCGTTATCGACCGCTTCGATAGCTGCGTTGATAAGGGACGATGTACTCTTCGCGGCTTCATCGGACTTGCCGGAGAGATTTCTTACCTCGTCCGCGACTACCGCGAAGCCCTTTCCTGCCTCACCCGCTCTTGCCGCCTCAACGGCCGCATTGAGCGCGAGTATGTTGGTCTGGAACGCGATATCCTCGATAGTCTTGATGATCTTTCCGATCTCCTGCGATGTGCTGCTGATATCGTTCATCGCGTTTACCATATTCTGTATCTCGGAATCCTGCTGATTTACCTTTTCCTGTGTCATCATCGACAGTCTGCCGGCTTCGGAAGCGTTCTGCGCGGTATTGGCGATCTGTGTGGAGACTTCCGAGATAGTAGCCGAGATCTGCTGTATCGCCGACGCCTGACGGGTGGTGCCGTCCGCAAGGGACTGTGAGCCTTCCGCCATCTGGCTGGAGCCGTTGAGCACCTGTGCGCTGCCGTCGTCGATCTCCGACATTATTCCGCTGAGTTCGTCAAGGATAAGACGCATCGAATCCTCGATCTTTCTGAAATCACCGTTGTACTGCACTGCCGGAGGTACGGTGAGATCGCCTTTGGAGACTGCCGTGAGGACGTTGGAGATATCGTCAACGTATATACGCATGGAGTCGATGCACTTTTCAAATCCGTTGCAGAGCTTGCCTATCTCGTCGTCCGCTTCATATTCTATGTGAGCCGAGAGATCGCCGCCGGCTATCTGCTCCGCTGTTTCCGCGAGCTTTCCGAGGGGTTTCAGCTTGCGGGTGATCACCACGAACACTATTGCTGTGCCGCCTACGAAGAATACCACGAACATTACGAGGAATATTATACCGAGATCCGCAAGCGTTCCCTCGATATCCGCCTTCGGCATTATGTAACCGACTGTCCAGCCCGCGTTGTCGAGTTTTTTGAACGTGAAATACTTTTCCTCGCCGTCATAGTCCCTGTAAATACCGATGCTTACGTCTTTTCCGAGGGAGGAAAGAACTTTCTGATAGTCACCCGCGGCATTGCTCACAGCGGTGAGATTGCCGTCCTTGGTCGGCATATAGCCGGAGTTCGAGTGTACTATGAAATTACCGTCGGCGTCGATAAGTACGGGATAGCCGTGTTCGGTGAGCTTCATACTTCCGGCAAGTTGGGTGAGCACATCGAGCTTGAAATCGCAGCCGAACACGCCCACGAAGTTACCGTTCTGCTTTATGGGGGCGGCTACCGTGAAGATTATGCCGCCTGTGGAGGCATCAACGAACGGCGATGTGCATATAGCCGCGTTCTGTGCCTTTGCCGCCGTGTACCACGAACGTGATGTGGGGTCGAAGTCGGACGGGAGCGTCGCGCCGGATCCCATGAATATGGTCTTGTCCTCATAGGAGGTATATCCTTCGAGAAGCGCGCTGTTCATGGACATTGCCGAAGCGCAGAATGACACGTCCTCCGAATGATCGGGGTTCAGTCTGCTGATAGTACCCGCCGCGTTTGCCTGATCCGCCGCGAAAACTTTCTGTTCGCCGAGCCAGCCGTTCATTTTCTCCGCGTTTGCGAGAAGAGCCTGCTCCGTTTCGACGGTGAGGGTATCCTTCACCCTGTTGTAGGATACAAGATAGCCAATTACCGCCATACATAAAAGCGTAAGCGATGTCACCGCGCTCACGGTAAGAAGCACCGCTGTTTTGAGTCCGAGTTTCTTTTTCATTTATTTACCTCCGTAATGAAGAAAAGAAGTGCGGGGAGCCTGTTGTAACGGTTCGGTAACGATTTTATACCATACGCCAAACATCGGTTTTATTATACCACGGTTTTACTGTTTCTGTCAATAAGTTTCCAAATAAAAAATGTGTCCCCGCTTTTACCGAGGACACAAGCAGTACCTTTCTAAGTACCGTATAAGCACGGTACGCGTATTGTACGGTGTAATTCCTCACCGTTACATCAGTGTTATCGCGAGCATGGTAAGGTCGTCGAACTTCTCCGCTTCTCCGACAAAGCCGTCCACCGCTTCCTGTACGGCAGGAAGCAGATCATGCGGTCCCTTGTCCTTGTTCGCGTTGAGCGTTTCGAGCATACGGTCCTCCCCGAACAATTCCTCAGTGCTGTTAGTCGCCTCCGGAAGTCCGTCGGTATAAAGGAACAGCATACCGCCTTTTTCAAGCTGTATCTCATACTCGCTGAAAGTCATGCCGTCCATACCGCCGACCACGAACCCATGCTTGTCACGCAGGAACTCAAAGTCGCCGCCCGCTGTTCTTATCACCGGGAATTCATGTCCCGCATTGGAAGCGGTTATCTTTCCCGTCGATATCTCAAGCACGCCGAACCACACGGTCACGAACATCTCTTCGTCGTTCTTCTTGCAGATAGCCGCATTTGTCTGCTCAAGCACCTTAGCCGGTGAGCCGCCCTGCATCGCGTAATTGTTTATGAGGATCTTGGACATCATCATGAACAGAGCCGCGGGTACGCCCTTGCCGCTCACGTCCGCCATTACCATGCCGAGGTGATCGCTGTCTATCAGGAAGAAGTCGTAGAAATCACCGCCTACTTCCTTTGCGGGAGTCATGGTAGCATAGATGTCGAACTCTTTCCTGTCCGGGAACGCGGGATAGATGTTCGGGAGCATATCCGCCTGTATCTTGCGTGCAAGCTCAAGCTCCGTTCCTATGCGCTCCTTTTCCTTGGTGATCTCGGTGATATCATTTATATACTTCTGCGTTTTCTTTGAAAGGTCATCAAAGGCTTCGGCAAGCACCTCTATCTCGTCTTTTGTCCTGTAGCTGTCCTTCATCTCGAACAGCTTGCCTGTCCTTGCCGCCATTATATCCGCGGTGATGCTCTCTATCGGCATAACGATCTTTCCCGCAAAGTTCAGCACGCCTACGATGCAGACTATCAGCACGCTTATAACTATTATGGTCATAGCCTGCATAGCGGCGGAGCTTCCCTCTTCAAACGCCGCGCTCGCTTCCTTGTTTATCCTGTCGTATTCGGTAAGCATACGCACGGTGGGAGTTTCGGCAGCTTCCATGCTCACGACGGAAATGACCGTCCAGTTTATGACGCTCATCGGCGTGCCCGTCATATAATAATCACTGCCTCCGGTATTCACCGTTCTGAGTCCGGTCGCCGAAACAAGAGCGTCGGAAATAAATCCCGCAAGCTCCTTGTTGCTGTCTGTTCTGAGGTCCTCCGCGTCGTCCGATATCTTCACATTGAACAGACCGTTGTTCTCCGGAGCGAATATTACCTGTCCCCTGTCATTTATGATAGCTATGAATCCGCTCTCGGAATATGAATCCTCGACATACGCCGCCATGGTATCGAGGTAGATATCTATGCCGACAACTCCTATAAGCTTGCCGCCGTCATATACGGGAGCCGAGCAGGTCACACAGATATCGTCGGTATATGTGTCCTTCATCACTCCGGAGAAGTATATCTCCCCGGAGTCCGCCGCACCTCTGTACCACGGTCTTTCGCAAACCGGAAAGCTTATCAGCTTACCGTTCTCATCAAATTTGTTGGAAGACATTTTATCCACACCGATATGTGTCCCGTCCTCAAATCCGATATACACGTTCGTATCGTAGGCGGAGCTGGTATAAAGCGCCTCCATGGCGTCCGTCATGTGCGCGGCTATCGGCAGATATACCGACTTTCCGGGGTCCGCCCCTTCCGCGTAAAGCAACTGCGCGGTCACTTTGCCGTCATTTGCCGGATCGGGAAGTTCCACCTTTCCCGGCACCACGTTCTCCTTTTCCCGGAACAGTCCCTCCGCAAGCGTTTTCAGCGTAACAACATCTTTTTTTACCGAGGCGAACATCGTGTCCGCGATATATGACTGCATCGCGTTGGTTTTCACCAGTGAGGATTCAACTACGCTGTGCATGGTGTCCCCGGATATCTCACCGATAGCTTCCTGCTGTTCGCGCCTCGTGCGTTCGACTATATCGGTAAGTGTTCTTCCCTGATAGAGCGAAACGCACATGAACACCGCCAGAAACACCGCAAGTATCCCTATTACCAGACTGAGTATCTTCTGATGAAGACCGCCCAGAGTCAATCCGAATATCTTCTTCATTATATCACCCGAAAAAAGTATTTAACAAAATGAGCCGCACATCAGGATATATGCGTGCCGGAGAAACAGCGTTATTCCGCTTTATCGACCCTTATATCGGTTATTGCCACCTGATCTCCGGTTATCGCGGTATAGATCGGTTTATAGACATTGGTCATTGTGAATTCATTCCTTATCGAAATGCCCGCATTCTCGGTGATGACTGCTATCCTGCCGTCCCTGACCTCATATCTTACTTCCGCGTCATAACCGTCCCGATTGTACTTTTTCCATGCGTCCCAGCCTTCAAAGGCTGCGCCCTTTTCACAGCTGAGGTCTGCGTGGCAGTTCGTGTCACATTCCCAGCACTCGCCGTCAAAGCGCATGAACGCAAGGTCGCGGTAACTGCTGCCGTTCACCACGCCGTCATCGGAACAGAATATATCAACGAACGGACAGTGCCATACAAGTCTCGCTGTCGGCAGGCATTTCGCGTGGAATCTTATCCTCAGTCCGTCCTTTACCGGTACGCCCTCCGAATGTGCGGTACGGTAATCGTCTATCTGTACATTGGGCATATCTCCCACAGGGGCATCCTTGATATAGCTTATCTCCTCGGCTATCCTCGGTATATAATCGGCGGGAAGCGGCTGCTCCGATTTGACCGTTTCGATATCGGTGTAACAGCAATGCTCGCCGGTAAGACCGAGATACAGGTATCTGGTGCTGTCGGGCAGCGCGATTATGAATTCCACGTATCTTTTTCTGTCGTATATCCGGACGATCGCGTGATCCTTTATCCTTGCAGCCTCTATTTTGAAGTCACCCTTGTGTTTAAGATAGCTGCTTTCACTTTTCCTGATCTGTGATTCTATCTTTCTTGCGCCTTTGACGATCGTCTTTAAGTCAAAGGTGATCTCACCGTACTCAAAATAATTGAGATCCTTTATTTCCTTTTCGGTAAAATGCGCCTTGCCGTCGAGAGAGTCAAAGAGTATCATGGAAGGAACGGGATACACCCCGGTGGCTTCCTCGTCGGACATTATCGAGAAAGTAACAGTAGTCATGTACGGGGTAAGCAGGATCCCGTTGAATACCGCGCTCCTGTACTTGCCGATAACGAACTCATTTTTTTCCGGAACATCTCCCGTGACCTCGCGCTCGCTCATCTGATACTCAAGATCGTCGTCTATAAGGTGGAGCATGAGACGGGCATACTCAGGATCAAACTGTGTGCCGGAGCCTTTTACTATCTCCTCGCGCACTTTCTGCTGCGGTATCGGGTCACGGTAGCTTCTTTTTGAAGTCATGGCGTCATAAGCGTCCGCCACCGCGATTATTCTTGCCATTTCGGGTATCTCGGTACCTTTCAGTCCTTCGGGATAGCCCTTGCCGTCATAACGCTCGTGGTGATAGTGCGCACCTATACTCAGAGAGGGGAACTCGCTGATGCTTTCAAGTATCTGCACGCCCATAACGGGGTGCTGCTTTATCGTCGCATATTCTTCGTCGGTAAGTCTGCTGTCCTTGCTCAGAATACTTTTGGGAACGCCTATTTTACCGACATCGTGTACAAGGGCGGAATAATATATTTCATCACATTCACTTTCCGGCTTTCCGCTCATCTCCGCGAGCTTTCTGGAATACTCGGCAACTCTCGCGGAGTGACCGTGGGTATATTTGTCCTTGGCATCTATGGCGTTTACCAGCGCGGTCGCGGTCTGCTCGAACAGACGCTGTGCGCTCTCCTGCTGTTTTACGATCATATCCTTTTCACGCTGGTTGGCAAGCGCAAGCTCTCTTCGTGACGCTCTCAGTTCAAAGTAGCGCAGAACAAAAGCCATTATAGCTATCGCGATATTTGTAAGTGACAATCCGTATAAATAGAGCTGTGCGATAGACGCGGCTATAGGCAGTATGCAAAACAATATCAGCGAAACAAAGACGCGGCGGTCAAACCTTGTACGGTTCTGCACCAGTACGGAGAAATTGATGCTCCAGCTTATCAGCGGTATAAGATAGCATATTATGAAACCGTCGGCTCTCCGGTACCTGTTGAACTCGTCAAAAGTATAGTACAGACCGGTGAACTGCGAGATAATGAGAAGCAGAACTCCGAGACTGATGATATATTCGTTGATCTTCAGCCGTATCGGGCAGTCTCTTACAGTGGTGCTTTTCCTGCACATCTCGATCATATAACCGTTGAAGCAGAATAATACGATAAGAGTGCATAAGAAAACAAGGAAATTGCATATCCTCACCATCCAGAAACCCAGTGTACCGGTGTCTCCGCGGTATATGTACGCAAAACGGTCGCTTATCATCAGCAGTGCGGAACTGATATCCATAATAAAAAGGTATCTTTTCTTATATACCGAAGTGCCCGAAGAAGCGCCGCAGATCCCTACCGCAAGACACACGCCGCTCAGGATCAGCATTATATCAAGTTGAATATCATTCAGAAATCCCATACTTGCTATTCCTCATATCCCATAATACGATCAAGCGAAAAAGAAATCCATATCAGGTATTGCATCTTTATTCTTTATATATTATATCACGCTATATAGGTATTTGTCCAATATTTTTTACAATAAAACCAAAATTTTTAATAAAAATACCGCCTGCCACCAATGTAACAGACGGTTTCGCCGCGGGGCGTTCCCCTCTGTGTTTGTCTTTTGGTATTAGCAAGTCTCCGGACAGCGAGGCAGAAAAATACCGCCTGCCACCAATGTAACAGACGGTTTCGCCGCGGGGCGTTCCCCGCTGGTGTGCCACCCGGGAATCGAACCCGGGACACCCTGCTTAAAAGGCAGGTGCTCTGCCGCCTGAGCTAGTGGCACATATCGTGTAACAGATACTATTATACCAAATTCCGATCGGTTTGTCAATACCTTTTTGCAAAATAATAGAAAACCCACTGCCGGAGCAGTGGGTCTGATCTATATGCTTACTTTCTCTTCTTGCGAGCCTTGAGTGCAACTGCGAGAGCAGCCATAGCCGCTGTGCCTGCCGCAACAGGAGATGCAACGCCTGTGTTCGGGTTGTCGGAAGAAGCAAAGTTCGGGAATTCACCGAGAGGTGTAGCGTTCTCTGTGAAGTCGAATTCCTGGGGAGCGGGCTTGAATGTGTCATCATCGGAGTCATAAACGATCTCGGTAAGTACCAGATCATCGTCCGCGTCCGCCTCGGAACTGTCTTCAGCACCGATCTCTGTGAGTACGAGCTCAACGTCGGAATCGTCGTCTGCCGCATTGTCCTCGGTTATACCTGCCGGAACATAGTAGGGCGGGAGTACCGGCTCGGGATCGCTCTCGGGTGCCGGAGTCTCGTCAACAACCTGCTGTACAGCGATGGGTGTTACCAGAGGAATAGAAACTGTGGGTGTTGTTTTCTCAACAGGTGTTGTTTCCTCAACCGGAGTTGTTTCCTCAACCGGAGTTGTTTCCTCAACCGGAGTTGTCTCCTCAACCGGAGTTGTCTCCTCAACAGGTGTTGTTTCCTCTACCGGAGTTGTTTCTTCTACCGGAGTTGTTTCCTCTACCGGAGTTGTTTCCTCTACCGGAGTTGTTTCCTCTACCGGAGTTGTTTCCT
>CAMVGH010000095.1 GCA_947166945.1 uncultured Clostridia bacterium | reverse complement strand
TAAATTTTCATTTATTTAAGGAGGAGATTTAATGGATAATTTTATTATATGGTGCAATAACAACGAAGGTTTTGCCAATATGTTGTTATCCATTATTGGGGCAGTGTTGAGTATCATTGCAATTATTGTATCAATTAAAACGGCACGCTTGCCATATAAAAAAGCTTTAAAGCTAACAAGCTATTATGATATATGCTTTTTCAAAGATTCCAACGATGTTGTATCAAGTCAACTTAAAGGTATATCGGTAAATGCAATAAACATTGGTAAAAGAAATATCAATTTAACTTTCTTAGGATTAGCAATTAAGGATTCTTCTCATGGAAGAAAACCAAAAAAATTAGTAAAAATTAGTGAAGAAATGACGGGGAAAGGAATCATTGCACCAACAGAGATAAAATCAGAGTCATATTTAACAAAAGATGTACTTTTTAACTTAAACAAGTTTAGCGAGGACGCAAAAGTTTTTATATATGCCTCAGATTCAGAGGGAAAGGAATATTTTAGTGCAATGGGAAAAGTAAAAAAAGTGAAACAATCTCTATCGAAGCAAATGATTTAAAGGAGATGAAAATATGCCTTTCACAGAAGCCAACTACGAAAACGCAATAATACAGCTATTTGAGGAAATGGGATATACACACGCATACGGTCCGGATATTGACCGTGATTATAAAATACCGCTGTATATGGACGAGCTTACAGTGGCACTTTCTCGTTTGAATCCCACACTCCCAGATGATGCGATCAGCGATGCCCTGTATAAGCTTCAAAACTTTGAAAACGGCGAGCTTGTGCAGAAAAACGCTGTGTTTATGGATTATCTGCAAAACGGTATTGAAGTCCGCTATACAGAAAAAGGTGAAAACCGGTCTGCAATATGCTACCTTGTAGATTACACGAACGTTGACAACAACTCCTTTATTGTGGCTAATCAGTGGACTTTTGTTGAGAATGATGAGAAGCGCCCCGATGTCCTGCTGTTCATCAATGGTCTGCCTGTTGTGCTTATGGAGCTGAAATCTCCATCCCGTGAGGAAACGGACGCTTCCGAAGCCTATACGCAGATCAGGAATTATATGCACTCCATTCCGTCTATGTTTATTTATAATGCTATCTGCGTTATGAGTGATCTGTCGCATAGCAAAGCAGGTACTATAACCTCCGGTGAAGACAGATACATGGATTGGAAAACAAAGGACGGAAGCTATGAGAATACGCAGTATGCTCAATTTGATACGTTTTTTGAAGGTATATTCCAGAAAGAACGCTTGCTTGATATTCTGAAAAACTTTATTCTGTTTTCCAATGAAGGCTTGACAAGTTACAAGATACTTGCAGGTTATCATCAATATTTCGCTGTCCGTAAAGCCATAGAGTCAACAAAAAGAGCTGCAGTAACGGACGGTAAGGGCGGCGTTTTCTGGCATACGCAAGGCAGTGGAAAATCACTGTCTATGGTTTTCTATGCCCACTTACTGCAATCTGCGCTTGAAAGCCCGACTATTGTTGTGATTACAGACAGAAATGATCTTGACGATCAGCTCTATTCACAGTTTGCAAAATGCAAGGGTTTTCTCCGTCAGGAGCCTGTCCACGCCGAAAGCCGGGAACATCTGAAAAAACTTCTCGAAGGTCGCAAAGCGAATGGTATCATATTCACCACAATGCAGAAGTTCGAGGAATCAAGCGAACCGGTTTCAGAACGCCGTAACATTATCGTTATGGCTGATGAAGCACATAGGGGACAGTATGGACTTACCGAGAAAATAAAGATGACCAAGAATGAGAACGGAGAACTCATTGCAAAAAAGGTTATCGGTACTGCCCGTATTATTCGTGATACTCTCCCGAATGCTACATATATCGGATTTACGGGTACTCCTATCTCGCTTGAGGACAGAAGTACCCGTGAGGTTTTTGGCGAATACATCGACATTTATGATATGACTCAGGCTGTTGAGGACGGTGCTACCCGTCCTGTCTATTATGAGAGCCGTGTTATGAAATTAAAGCTCGATGAAAGTACGCTGAAATTAATAGATACTGAATATGACATAATGGCACAGAATGCCGATCCTGACGTCATAGAAAAGAGCAAGCGTGAGCTTGGGCAAATGGAAGCAATTCTGGGGCATGATGATACAATAAAGTCGTTGGTTGATGATATTCTTGACCACTATGAGCATTATCGTGAAAATCTGCTGACAGGAAAAGCGATGATCGTTGCGTATTCAAGACCTATCGCTATGAAAATATACAAGAGGATACTTGAGATCCGTCCGGGCTGGGAAGAAAAAGTCGGAGTTGTAATGACCGGTACTAACAAAGATCCGGAAGAATGGCATAGTATAATCGGAAATAAACGGCATAAAGAGGATCTTGCAAAGAAATTCAAGGATAACGACAGCCCTATGAAGATTGCTATAGTGGTTGATATGTGGCTTACAGGGTTTGATGTTCCTTCGCTTGCAACAATGTATGTTTATAAACCTATGATGGGGTATAATCTGATGCAGGCTATAGCCCGTGTCAACCGTGTGTTCCGAGATAAAGAGGGCGGTCTTGTTGTCGATTATGTTGGTATAGCGTCTGCCTTGAAACAGGCTATGAACGATTATACAGTCCGAGACAAGAAAAACTATGGTAATACCGATATCGCGAGTGTTGCTTATCCGAAATTTCAAGAGAAATTACAGATATGTCGCGAACTGCTGCATGAATATGATTATTCTGCATTTTTCAATGGAAACGAGCTGACCGCAGGAAGAACGATCACCGGTGCTGTAAACTTCTTGATGGATATACAAAGAGAAAACGATAGGGAGAGCTATACCAAAGAGGCGTTGCTTTTAAAACAAGCGCTTTCTTTGTGTTCTTCTATTGCAGAACAATCCGAGCGTGATGAAGCGGCTTTCTTTGAGGCTGTTCGTGTTCTGCTGATGAGAATTCTTAATCAAGGTACAGGGAAAAAGCTGTCGCTTCCTGAAATAAATGCAAAGATTAATGAGCTCCTTAAACAGAGCATCAAGAGCGACGGAGTTATAAATCTCTTCACGGATAAAGATCAGGATTTTTCGTTGTTTGATTCGCAATTCCTTGAAGAAATCTCAAAAATGAAAGAAAAGAACCTTGCTGTTGAGCTTTTGAAACGCTTGATCGCAGAACAAGTACACATCTATAAGCGAACAAACCTTGTTAAATCCGAGAAATTCAGCGAACTGATTCAAAATGCTATGAATCGTTATCTGAACGGTATGCTTACAAATGAGGAAGTCATACAGGAAATGCTTAATCTTGCGAAGCAGATCCGTGAAGCTAAAGAAGCAGGAGAAAAGCTGGGACTGACTGCCGATGAATTGGCATTCTATGATGCTATAACCAAACCGGAGGCAATCAAGGATTTTTATGAAAACGAGGAACTGATCGCTATTACAAAAGAACTTGCGGATAAGCTGCGTAAAAATCGTACTATCGACTGGCAGAAGCGTGATAGCGCAAGAGCTAAAATGCGTATGATGATACGAAAGCTGCTGAAAGAGCATCGTTATCCGCCGGAGGGCATGGATGATGCTGTTACTACGGTTATGAGTCAGTGTGAACTTTGGGCGGATAATGTAATGGAAGTGTGAAATGGTTAAACCGGCTAATATACAAAAGGAGCCCCTTATGAAACAAGTCAATATAAACGGCAAAACCGTTCCCGTGATAGGACAGGGGACATGGCATATCGGCGACGATCCGAAGCAGCACGACCGGGAAGTCGAAGCGCTTCGCACCGGGATTGAAAACGGCATGACGCTGATCGACACAGCCGAGATGTACGGCTACGGCAAAAGCGAGCTTGTGGTCGGCGATGCGATAAAGCCTTATGACCGTGAAAAGCTGTTCATCGTGTCAAAGGTGCTGCCGCAGAACGCGGGAAAGCGTAATATGCGTCGTTCGTGCGAGGAAAGCCTGAAACGGCTCGGAACTGACTACATCGACCTGTATCTGTATCACTGGCGCGGCTCGATACCGCTGTCCGAGACTGTGACCTGCTTGCAGGAATTGAAAGATGCAGGACTTATCCGCGAGTGGGGAGTGTCGAACTTCGACACTTCCGATATGCACGAATTGTCGCGGCTGAAACACAGCGGCAATTGCGCTGTTGTGCAGGACTTGTATCATGTCGGCTCGCGCGGCGTGGAGTACAGCCTGCTGCCGTATTTGCGGATAAACAATATCGCATTTATGGCGTATTGTCCGCTTGCGATGAACGGAACGCTCCGACAGGGAATATGGTCAAATGCCGTATTGCAAAAGATCGCTGCTGCACATAACGCAACAGTTCAGCAGATAATGCTCGCGTGGGCGATACGCGGCGGGAACACTATCGCGATACCGAAAAGTTCGACAAAGGAACACACGCTTGAAAATGCAGCAGCGACAGATGTCGAGCTGACGGACGATGAAATGCAAATGATAGAAAACGAGTTTCCGACACCCGACAGAGAGATGCCGCTTGATGTGGAGTGAGGTAAATCATGGCTTTACAGAACAAAATCACATTTGATATAGGCGACATCACGATCCTTGATGTTGACGCGATAGTTAATGCGGCTAACAGTTCGCTGCTCGGCGGCGGGGGAGTTGACGGAGCGATACATCGTGCGGCGGGTCCCGAACTTCTCGCAGAGTGCCGCATTCTCGGCGGATGCAGGACAGGTGAAGCGAAGATAACAAAGGGTTACAGGCTGAAAGCGCGGTATATCATTCATACCGTCGGACCGATCTACAGCGGAAGTCCCGATGATGCAAAGCTGCTGTATTCCTGCTACCGCAACTCGCTTGAACTTGCAAAGAAGAATGACGTTCACAGCATTGCGTTCCCCGCAATCTCGACGGGAGTGTACGGTTACCCGAAGAAAGAAGCTGCGGAGATAGCTCTGAAAGCGATAAACGACTGGTTCGGTGAGAATGAGAATTATGGTATGACGGTCGTTATGAGCTGCTTTGACAAGGGAACTTATGATGTGTATCAAAGTGTTATAAATAAGTAGGAATGAGATAATATGACAAAATTGTTTATTTACCGAATGACATCCGATAAGGGCTTGGCTCCGTGCGTTGATAACGGATTGCTTTCGCTCGCTTGCTGTAAAGGTGGACAGGTGAGAAACGGAAAGCCGATAAAGACAGGGCTGCGCTACCGTATCGGAAGTAAACGAGAAAGCGATTACGAAAAAGATGATGTGCATATTCTTGGAATATATAAAAATAAAATGCTGTATCTTGCACGTGTTACGGAAGTAATGCCGATGACAAAGTATTATCTGGAAAAGTCCAAAGGCAGGACGGACGATATATACAGAGTTGTTAATGGAAAGCTCGAACGCAACAATAAATTAAAGAACATACATACCAAATCATCGGGTGAAGATAAACGGGATATTGCAGGAGAATATGTACTTATCTCGGACGATTTCATTTATTTTGGCAGTGATGCTGTTGCTGTTAAATCTATTGAGGAATATTATCCGAAATTCAGAGAAACAAAGATATATTCGGACGAAGAGGCAGAACATATAATTGATGTGTGCAAACAATCCGACGATAAGAAAAAACACAAACCGACGAAGCCGCTCGGCGCAAAATGCGGAGGCTGCCACAAATGAAAATAATACTTTCCCGCAAAGGCTTTGATTCGTCGAATGGCGGCTGCCCGAGTCCGATACTTCCGGACGGAACGCTGCTGTCCATGCCGATACCGTCGAAAGATGACGCAAGTTATGATGATCTGTGTTATAATGGCGAAACGTATTCTGATATTCTGAAACAGTTGAAACCGGATCCCCGCGAGCCTTTTGTGAATTGTCATGTTGATCCCGATATAAGAGATAACAACAGAAAAGTTCCGATTGCCGGATGGAAGCCTGCTTTTGGACAATGTGAAGCGGCGCAGGGACTTCTTTCAAATGCAGGAGTTGAAAAGGGAGATATATTCCTGTTCTTTGGCTGGTTCAGACAGACTGAAAAGCATAACGGTAGTTATCGTTTTGTAAGCAGGAAGAACGGCGGATTTTACGATCATGATGATATGCACATAATATACGGATATATTCAAGTCGGCGATATATTATCAGACAGTGATGATTTAGCCAAATATTCTTGGCATCCACACTCTGCATTTGTTGAAAGAAATGTAGCGAACAATGCAATATACACTCCGACCGAAACGCTGTCATTACTTCCGGAACTGAGAGGATACGGAACTCTTGATTACAGAAAAGACCGTGTACTTACAATGGAAGGAAAAAGCAGAGGTACTTGGAATGACCTGCCGTTCCTGCGTCCGGAGCATACATACGGGAAGCGGAAGAACTCCGCAAAAGGTGAGGGTTTGTATTACAGCGGTATCTGGCAGGAGCTTGTTGTTTATGAGTCAGAAGGATTGATAGACTGGGCGAAGTCAGTGATCAAATAGATGTAGCCTGACAAAAGGAGGGCAACGCGTGATAGAAATTAAGAAAATGATCGAAACGGAAGAATATCCGTGGTGCAACGAAGCCGCGCTCGTCCGCGTGACAGGCGGCAAAAAAGCTCTTACGTCTGTTTATTCCGAATGTACTGATGATTATACACACAAATCGTTATTGCTTCTTAACGGAAAACCTATCGTACAGCGCGAATATCCCGAATGCTCGACGTGCTGTGCGCTGCTCGCGAAAGGGTAACACTGATACTTACATCTGACAGCGGCACTCAAAGGAAAGTGCAACTGCCGGATATTCTGGCATATCGGCTGAAATGGGACGTAGGCGCAACAATAACGGAAGAAGAAATTGAAAAATACTGCAAATGAAAATAGCTGTAATGATATTCAGACTGCACGCCCCGTGGGTACACAGCCCGAAAGAGAAAAGAATGATCGTCAAAAGCATAGTCGCGAGGCTGCAGAACAAATTCCATGTTTCCGCAGCCGAGACCGACGGGCAGGACACACATCAGATCATCGTCATCGGCGTGGCTGCAATAGTCCCGCATAACGCTCTGGCGGACAGCCTTATGGACGAAATATCGCTGTTCGTGGAGGAAAACACCGATGCGGAGATACTTGACGAGACACGGGAAATAAGATAACGGAGGAAAACCATGCTGAAAGTATATTGCTACAACAAATGCACTACCTGCAAAAAGGCGCTGAAATGGCTTGATGACAACGGTGTTGAATATGAGCTTGCCGACATCAAGACTGATCACCCGGATGAGAAAACGCTCAGGAAATACCACGCTTTGAGCGGGATGCCGCTGAAACGCTTCTTTAATACAAGCGGTATTCAGTACCGTGAAATGGAGCTGTCGAAGAAGCTGCCGGATATGAACGAGGACGAGCAGGTTGCCTTGCTCGCAACCGACGGTATGCTTGTGAAGCGTCCTCTTGTGATCGGCGACGGCTTTGTGCTTACAGGATTTAAGGAAGATGAATGGAAGGAAAAGCTGCTGTAACTGCGCGGAAAATAAATATGAAACAATACGAATACGATACACATATTTCCCAAAATCAAGAAATTTTCAATATTGGAAAATAGGAATGTAAGCTGAAATTGCAAAAAAGATTTAAATTCGATTTTAAATTCCATAAAAACATTTAAAATGCTGTTGACAAAATTGAAATAATGTGGTAAGATTTAAAATGTGAAACAGAAAATTTAAAAAGGCAAACAAAATTTAAAATAATCACGGTGGAATTTAAAATGAATGAGACGGATTTAAAAAGTATTGTTAAGAAAATTCAAACAGCTCAGGCTGAATTTCAGACTGTTGAGGTCAAGCGCAGCAAAACGCAGGCTACAGAAAGGCTTTTCGATACACTGTCGAGCTTTTCTAATCAGGATGACGGTGGAGTTATCGTATTCGGTCTGTACGAGGGCGATAGCTTTGCTGTGACAGGTGTTGACGACGTTCAGGAGCTTCAGAAAAGCGTGATGAACCAGTGCGAACAGATGGAGCCGCCGGTCAGGGCAGTTTTTACTGTTGCCGAGATAGACGGAAAGAACGTCGTTTCTGCAGAGATACCGCCAATAGATATAACGGAGCGTCCTTGCTTCTATAAAGGCAAGGGGAGGTTGAAGGGCTCGTATGTCCGTGTCGGCGAATCCGATCAGCACATGAGCGAATATGAGGTTTACAGCTATGAAGCGTACCGGAAAAAGTATCAGGACGACATACGTCCGGTTGAGCGAGCTGCAATTTCATCACTGGACAGCGAGAAACTGGCAGAGTACCTGAAACTGCTTAAAGCGGACAAGCCTAATCTCAGCCGCCTTGATGACAGTCAGATAATGGAACTTATGAGCATAGTGCGTGACAATAAACCCACCATTGCAGCGGAACTTCTTTTCGGGCTGTATCCGCAGGCTTTTTTCCCGCAGCTTGGTATTATTGCTGTATCTGTTCCGGGAACGGAGATAGGAGATACCGATACCGACGGTTCAAGATTTATAGATAATCAGCGCATAGAAGGCACTATATCCGATATGGTTGAAGATGCGCTGCAATTTGTCCGCAGGAACACGCGAAAGAAAACGATAATAGACCCTGATACCGGAAAGCGCAGGGATAAGACCGATTATCCTGTAAAGTCTGTGCGCGAAGCTTTGCTTAATGCACTGGTTCACCGTGATTACAGCGTCCACACCGAGGGAATGCCTGTGCAGTTAAGCATTTTTGCTGACCGTCTTGAGATCACTAATCCGGGAGGACTATACGGCAGGCTTACGCTTGATACTCTCGGAAAGATACAACCGGATACAAGAAACCCAGTGATCGCGACAGCACTTGAGGTAATGGACATTACCGAAAATCGCTATTCCGGCATACCTACAATGCGCAGAGAACTGAAAGAATATGGACTGCCGGCGCCCGAATTCCGGAATGAACGCGGAGAGTTTACGGTATGCTTCAGACTTAACGAAGAACCGGCAGTTCAGAACAGCGATATTGACATAATCGGATTCTGTAAGACACCAAGAACCCGCAAGGAGATCGCTGAATATATAGGTCTGAACTCGGTGACTTATGCGATCAAAAAATATGTGCAGCCACTTATAGACAGCGGACACATAAAGCTGACAGTTCCCGAAGCCCCGTCAAGCCCGAATCAGAAGTATTTTTCATAGATAAACGAGGTTTGACATTTAAGGAGAGAGAATGACCATAGCCAACAAAGAAGTGGATATTTACCCTGCACATAAAGCAGGCAGCCCCCTCGTAGTATTCAATGCTTTTGAAAACGAGGGTTTGGCTGTCCGCTCGGAATTGGAGAACTTTACTGCTGCAGATTTCACGCTCGCCTCAATAAAAATCACAGATTGGAACAGCGACCTGTCCCCGTGGGCGATACCACCGGTGTACAAGAACGACGACCCGTTCACGGGCGGGGCTGATGCATATCTGGAAACATTGACGGGTGAGATCGTACCCGCGATCATATCGGAACTCGGCAGCAAGCCTGCGTATATTGCATTGGTGGGGTATTCGCTCGCGGGACTGTTTGCTGTATATGCTATGTATCGCGCCAAGCTGTTTTCGAGGATCGCGAGTGCGTCGGGCTCGCTATGGTATCCCGGATTTGTGGATTTCGCAAAATCACACAAATTAGCGGCACTTCCCCAAAAACTGTATCTTTCGCTCGGTAACAGGGAGGCGCGGACACGTAATCAGATCATGGCGAAGGTTGAGCAGAACACCGGAGACCTCCACGAATATTACAAGTCTCTCGGAATCGACACGATTTTTGAACTCAACGAGGGTAACCACTTCAAAGATGCGGGGCTCAGGATTGCAAAAGCTATAACTTGGATAACCGACTGAAATAATATGAATTGTGGGCGACGTATAACCTCAAAGCATATAATAACGGTAGGATAAGTAACGCTTGAAAAAACATGACCAAACTTTTCATCAACTTTTCGTGTAAAACTTCCCATGCCATAATCAAAAAATATTACAGTCTGTTATATATCTCCCGATTTCTGACATTAAGATCTGCGATATTTTTTTGTCGGTCGAATGATTTTTGAATCATTCGTTAAATGCGTTTTTTCGAGGGGACCCCGACGAAAAAATGGAAAGTGTACGTACACTTTCTATGCTTGCAAGTATTAGAATTTTTATCTGGAATACGTACACTTGGTTTACGCCTTTTTGCATATCTTAACATTTTGGAATTGCAAAATCAAATAGGGTCATCGGGGTACCCGACATTTTGAGTTTACATTTTGTATAACGTCCCTGACTAAAAAATATTGAACCCGGTGGTCGGAAATGTCCGGGGTATGATCCGGAACATGTTGGAATGGAAACAATTCTCGTCGTTATGACTGACAGGTCAGGGCAGATGTCGGAATGGGGCTGCTGAATTAGCGTTACTTAGCAAGCACAGAAAAATACTGGTATTTTTCAATAACAGCGATATTTTTCGGCTTGCCTCAAATTATTCCCCGCTGTCGGCGTGCTGATAAATCCGCCTTGCCCTCTCACGTTGCCTCAGATGCTCTGTACGCGATTTTTGAGGGCGAGGTAGTGAAACTATACTACTTAGGTGAAAACTTTCAAAATAGGGGCATTTTTGAAAGCCTGAGACTTGACATTTGACCGGCCGCGTGCTATCATATGGTAAAGCGTGATCCCTGAATGGGCTAAACGGAATACGGTACCTTGACAACTGAACCTGAACCAATGACTTGTTGAGATTTATATTTTGCTCCGTTGTATCAGTACAATGGAGGTTAATATGAATAATCATAAGACAAATAACGATTTTAATATCCCGTACAAACCGATCGCATACTGCCTGTACCGTGTTTCGACGGCAGGGCAGGTCGATAAAGTGAAGAACGACATCCCGATGCAGAAGGAAGAGTGCCGTGAATTTGCAGCACGACATGGCTGGATCATAGGTAAGGAGTTCCTCGAAAAAGGAGTATCCGGATTTAAGGTGTCGGCGGAGAAGCGCGATGCTATTCAGGATCTTAAAGCTGCGGCAGTCCGTGGGGAGTTCCAGATATTGCTTGTGTTCATGTTCGACCGTATAGGTCGTATCGACGACGAAACACCGTTCATCGTTGAATGGTTCGTCAAGCATGGCATACAAGTCTGGAGTACGCAGGAGGGCGAGCAGAAGTTTGAGACTCATGTTGATAAACTTCTGAACTATATCCGTTTCTGGCAGGCCTCCGGCGAAAGTGAAAAGACGTCGATAAGAATTAAGACGCGACTTCATCAGCTTTCCGCTGAAGGAATCTACACTGGCGGTCCCGTACCTTTCGGATATTGCACCGTCAAGAACGGTCGCCTTAACAAGAAGGGCAGGGAAGTCCTCGATCTTGCAGTGGAACCTCGTGAAGCCGAGTGGGTGAAAAAGCTGTATGAAAAAACTGTCGATGACGGCATGGGGTCATACCAATTGGCGGAGCTGCTGAATAACAGCGGTATGCGTACCCACACGGGCGCGAAGTTTCAGGCGGGAACAGTTCTACGCATACTTCGTAATAAAATGAACCTCGGATATGCCCGCAACAGCAACATGGAACTGCCGTACCTCGAACACTTGCAGATTATCGACGAGATCACTTTTGACCGAGCCCAGTTTATCCTTGACCAAAGGTCGAAGGTTGACAATGAAAAAAGGACTATCGCGAGACAGTCCAAAAGTAAGAATATGTTATCGGGGATTATGTTCTGCGGCCATTGCGGACATAGGCTAACATCCTTGGTTTACCATGAAAAGTATATCCGCAGAGACGGATCGGTTTACGATCGTAAGCAGCTCAAATATCTGTGCTATCATAAGAGCCGCGGACTTTGTAAGTGCGACGGGCAAAGCACGTATGTTGCCGA
>CAMVGH010000094.1 GCA_947166945.1 uncultured Clostridia bacterium | reverse complement strand
AGTACCGCTCGTATGTCCGGTCGTAAGCCCGGATGAGCTTCCAAGCGATGAACTCTCACTTTTCCCGAAAGACTGTCCATAATTACTGGAATTGGAATGTGAGCTGCTCACGGACTCGGAATATCCCTCACTCTGGCTTGTTCCGAATGATTCGCTCTCTGAATTGGATAACGAAGTGGAATGAGAAGTCCCATGACTTGAACTTTCACCGAAACTGTCGCTCCACGAGGCGGAATCCGAAAGAGAATGACTTGTGCTTGTACCGTTGTTTACGCTGTCAGAGTGGGAATTGCTCCAGTTTTCGCTGACAGAATGAGAATCACCGAATGACTCCCCGTATGAGTTTCCTACCGTATGCGTGAAGGAATTACCTTCATAGTGTCCGACGGTATGCCCGACAGTATTTCCTACTGTAGTGCCGTCTGTGACCCCGGTAGTCACACCATCGGTCGTTCCGTGAGTAATGCCGTGTGTAACTCCTTCAGTGATGCCTTCAGTATAGCTGTCGGAATGTCCTATCGAATCCCCGACCATAACACCCTCTGTATGTCCTACGGTAGTGCCTTCGGTATGACCGACCGTATCGCCCTCGGTAACGGAATGTGAAAATGATACGGATTCGCCGCTCGATATTCCGTCCGTGTGTCCGGTAGATGTTCCAAAAGACTCCGAAAGAGAAGTACCTGTGTTTTCGCCGTAAGATGTAGTGAAGGATGTTCCTTCGTTGTATGATACTGATTCCGCATCGGTGTACGCCTGAGACCAGCCGCTCGATGTTGACTGGTTTGCCATATACATCATAGGGATGCTGAGGTTAAACGAATATCCCTTTGTGCCTTGAAGCTGACCGTACCAATCAGTCATATCCTGTTCGGTGCGAAGCGACCACGCTTTCAGGGTGTCGGTATATACCGGCGTTGATATGATCTCGATCACATACTCATAATCGACCATACCGACTATAAGCTCCTCAAGAGTAGCCTGTCCGTCCGGATTTGCCTGTGATTTGGAATTGCCGACACCTTTTGATACATCAACGCCTTCATTATGTGACTTCGGTATGCCGCGGACGGCTGTAATGTACTTCATACTGTACATTTTTTCTTTGAGCCATTCGCTTTCCTCACTTGTAAGCCTGCTCAGTTCAAGAACACGGTATGTACCTTGTAATGATCCTATCAGTCCGAGAAAGTCGTTATGCGCCTTCTCTTTTGCTTCTTCTATGTCGTTTCCGACACCTTGAACGCCGTATAAGAACAACAATCCAATAGGGACAGGCTCCATAATATTTGCAATAACCGTAACGAAGTTTATCTCGTTTTCCCAGACCGATGACAACACCTGCGTGTGCATATCCATAAGGCTGCGGGATTCCTTTGCGCTTTTTGGCAAACGACGTACCCTGCAGAACTGTATGGCTTTGAATATATGTGATTTCTCTCCTGTAACGGGATCCACCACTTCAAGCTCGAAACAAATATAGTCAACCGTCTGCTCGGGTACAGGTTTTGACCCGCCCGACGAATATTCTGTCCAGGAATCAATTATACGAAAATCGTCAGAAGGCTCGATATGCTGTCTCGATGTTATTATCCTGCGTATATCTGCCGATGTGATCATTATCTGCCTCCTTACTTTGTGTTTTCTCTGATGGAGCGTATCCTGTCAAGAGTTTTGTTCTTTGCAACCAAGCGTCTGAACTGCACGAGCTTCTTTGCCTGCATAGCGACAAACCCGAGCGGAGCCATTATTGCGGATATCCACAAGATGTTCTGGATATATCCTTGTACCGCACTTCCGCCCGTTAGCGATATTATCTGTCCGTAGGAAGCGATAAGCATTTCTGTGGAAACACCAGAAATTAGCTGAAGCGAATATCTGAGTCCCATAAGAAGTACGCTGTATCCGACAAGTGCAATAACTGTTTCGTTCAGCGTTGTCTTCCTATGTGACGGTAATATGAGTCCGGTTATCAGTCCAGACATCCATATTGCTGCTGATAGCGGAGCAATAAGCTCTGTACCGAAAGCCCGAAAGCTGGATATAGCCCATATATCGGTTGCAAAGGCGGCAAGAGGAAAGCATACAGCTTTGGCATACTTGGACAGATCCTGCCCTGTAATGCGCTCCTTGTATGTTATCCTTTCTCCATGTTTGCTTTTCATGTGGCTTCACCTGCCTCTTTAAACAATATTCTGCTCCTCCTGCACAGACATAAGGACTTCTTCCTTTAAATACAGGAACACGAACGCGGCTGTACAGAGAAGAATAATGATTATGCTGAAATTAGAGCTTATAAGAAAAATAAGACTGTTGAGCGCATTTTCGTTATATGCGCCGAATGACTGGATCATAATATCACCTCGCTGATATAGGTTCAGCTTGTTGACCCCGATACCGAAATGAGTTCTCCTGTTTCCGTGTTCAGCTCATACATCCACGCCATATCGGTACCGGGCTCATGCTGAGAATAGTATTTTATCGTGCTCAAACGAACCAGACACTTGTGCGGGACAGAAGAATCACGCTCCTTCGCCCATTTCTCAACGCTTCGCAGCATCGCGTTCAGTTGATCCGTGTTTTGTACTACGATATTTATGTATTTGGTTATGCTTGCGAGCTTATTGAGCTTGACTTTCAGATCCGGGAAGGAATGATTTGCACGCTCATATTCAAAATATTCGATACGGTCGGCAGTTTTCGCCGTTATATCCGGTATGATCGATTGTCCGTCCTTGAGCTGTATAGGCTTCCTTCCGTTCATCCATGTTACAGAGCTGTACTTGCCGCTGTTTTCCAGAATATCCGCCAGTTCTCTTATACCGTAGCCGTGCTCAATGTTATCGTGCTCTTTGACTATTCGCTCCATTTCCGAAATAACAGGCAATTTTCCTGTAAGCTCTTTAAATACGGTCATTCCCGTTACAGTAAGCCGTGCAATATTCAGATTGCCTCTGAGCGGCGAGCGAAAGGTGTTTTTCTGAACGATATTCATACTTTCAAGCTGGGTAATACCCGCTCTTATGCGCTGTTCACTTATTCCAGGCATAGTGTCCCCGCATCGCTTAAGCACCTCATCTCTGATCTCCATATATACTGATAATCCGATTTCTCCCATAACAAGAACTATCGCTTTCATTATCGGGTTTATCTTGTCAATATGGACTTTGATAGGTGTAACATCGATCTTCATGGACTCTTTGACTTTTTTCTTTTCCGACTTTATTCTTTCGATCTTTTCTCTCGGCTCGGATATAGGTATAGGCGGAGGTTTGATATGTACCGATTCCGTGATCTTCATCGCATCGACCACTGCGTCAAGCATATCGTTTATACAGTCCTCCGGTCCTATAGTAATTCTGTCGCCGCATTTCGCGCTTTCGTCCTCCGTTTTCTTTTCATTTTCGGGGTCAGATACCGATGAAGCGGGTATATTATCCGGTTTGCCTTTGCTGTCGTACATATGTTCGAGCTGCTCTATCTGTTCGGTAAGCGAATCTATCTGATCCGCGCGTTCATCGGTAAGGTCTACCAGCTTTAGAATAAGCTCGGTCCTTTCACGATTGTGTTTGCGATAGCTCAAAATAGTCCGTTCTATCAGCTCGGAAACCGACATACGATCCCAAGAGTATTCTTCTCCGACAACCATTTCGTTATTGTCTTTGGACAATATCTCCTCACAGATCGATCGTATCATATCATTATCATGCTTTATACGGGTCTCACGCTCTGCCATACGCCTGTTGTTCTGTTGGAGCTGATCTCTCAGGCTTATATTTTCACTTACAACGCGGTTATACTTTGCAAGCAGCTTGCTGTACTCAATATTACTGTACATTTCCATTCCTTTCTGTGCTGTTATGCGCGATCCGAGAATACATATCCGACAGATCTACGCCCTTGATGTTTTCGCCGATAGATAAAAGATTATCTGTGACCTTTATGAATTTCAGACGCACATTTTCTCTGTCTATTATCGCTTTTTGCCATCGTTCGGTATCATTCTTTGCAATCGCAGCCGAGATATTCTGCAAATAAACGGCAATATCTGTTTTAATGAGCTCTGTCATCATATCATAGGTCTGTCTGTATGCCGATGCGGGCGAATATGCTTCAAGCTGTATTACAATATAACTGACAGTGTCAAGCAGCCGGTCATATTCACTCGACAGCAAGACATAATCCGTGCTATCGTTAGCTTCGGCAAGGATATCGTCAAGAAGGATGATATTTTCGTACAGTTCTCTTATGCTGAAATAATATGCGGAAAAATCTTCGAAGTCACGCTTGGTTTCAATGTCCTCTACAGTCATTACCAAAGGCACGACATTGCCGCGTTCATCGTAGACATAGTTCGTGATAGCTATACCATAAGTGAGGAAGGCTGTATATATGATAAGGGATATAAGGATAGCTTTACCGGCTCCGGACGCAATACGGCGCTTATTCCTCGCATGCTCATATTGTCTGGCTTCGGCAAGGTCGATCTCATCATATTCATTTTCAAAACGGTCTTCATCAAATACGGCTTTATCGAGTTCGGAGAACTTAACAGTCTTTTTATGCTTATCAAGCTGTTTCCTTTTTATACCACGCTTCTTTCCGTATTTTTCACCAAGTCTGTCTTCAAGCAGATTACCCACGACAGCACCTCTATTCTTTTTCTTCGGGTTCGGGCAGTATGCAGTCGGCAAGATATTCAACAGAATATGGAACTATCTCACAAGCAAGATCCTCAACGGGGTTAGGATGTCCTTTGCTGCACATACGGTTCACCGGTATCCGACGCGACTGAACGCAACCGTCTATAAATACCAGCGAGCCGGTATGCAGAGCGTTTATGTCCATCTCTGCCTGCGCTCCGTAGGATTTTACCCAAGGATAGTCTGTTCTTGCTTCGGGATCGTCTTCTTTTATAAGGAATTTGCGGTTGGAAGCGAGCTGATATTGAGTAATGACAGTATTCTGCGTAATTATTCTTTCCGGTTCACGGCACAGATTGCCAATTATCTTCACACAGTTGCTTATCTCCGCCTGCGTTTTCAGCTTAGTCAAGCCTTCCACAAGGTTATAGCCGTTCGGCTCCTCGGCGCATCTGGCTCTTTCGATAATACGTATGAATATTGGTGTGATAAAAGTTGCCACACCCTGAGATATAACTTCCTCGCCGCACACGGAACAAAAGCATTTCTTAATGTTTGGCTTTGTCGTGTAAACGCCGCGGAGCTCAACGAAGTCATTCTCTCTTATCGTTTTGATGATCTTGATACACTCCGGAGAGAAAGAAGCTATCGGAACAAAGTCAAAAGTCCTGCTGTTGCTGACTTCCGCAATGTTTTCTCTGACATAGTGCCGCCGGATCGTCTTCATTATCATATATGCTTTAAGAAGCGTTCCGTCGTCCGCCGACACTACCGTAGGCTCCCGACATACCTGTCCGGATAGTAATACATAGTTTTCCTTTGCCATAATGCTGCCCTCAGAAAGCCGAAAGCGCAGTATGATCATTCTTGAACAGACTTGCGTATTCGTCGGCTTCTTCCTTTGTGATACTGTCTTTTGCTGATAACATCTCCTTATATCCAGCTATATGCTCTTTGGTGCTGTCGAGTATGTCGAGCAGCTTCTCACGGATCATGTCACAGCCGGATGCCGCACCGATGCCCGATATATCTTCATAGGCTCGCTCGATGGCTCCGATAGTGACAGCTGCGGAGTTGATCTCAATACTCTTATCGCACTCTCCGTCGGCTATATTTTCAGCCAAAGCCGCGTGAGAGACCAGCATACCGAGGATATCGGATGTCTTTTTTGCAAGGAAAGTTCTGTATTCAAGCTCCGACATCCTTATTTCGGTAAAGTAGCCTTCATCGGTATCGACTGTTGAGCCGACCTGAGCGCATCCTGCCGAACAGATCACCGCTGCCGCGAGTATCACGGAAAACGGTCGTACATATTTCATAGTTTTATCTCTCCTGTCTATATTATGATAACGGAAAAGGAAAAGGCGGTACACATTCCGCCTTTCCAAACAAAACCGAATGAACAACATATTATAAGTATTCGATACACTCTTCCTTACGAGAGTCATACATACCGCCAAATCCCATGAACAGGTCAGCCGCCTTCTTAAGATGTTCGCTTACATCGACCTTAAGTCCTTTACCTATCTGTTTATAGACACCGATACGCTCGTATGCTTTGTTACGGATAAGCTCCTTATACGATTTCGGGTCTTTTTCCCACAGTAAGCGTAAGGGATTAGGTATTACACATTCCAGGAAAGCAAAACTGCTGCCGTCTGTATCCCAGTTTCCGTTCTTATTGCCGATCTCTGCATCGGAAAGATGACAGTCGGCAATTGCGGATATAGAATAGACCGGTTCATTGCGTATGCCGAGAAATTCGCATTCTTCCGAGGTTATGAACCTCAGAATGTCTTTTTTCTTCCGTTCTGTAATAGTTACACCGCATCCGGACATTTCCGCCGCATATTCCACAGCGTCAGCAAAGGAGTATCCTCGGTAGGTCATTATCAGTCCGATAAGATCTCCCGAAACGCCGCAGGAAAAGCAGTGAAACCTCCCGGAAGATGGGAAGACAAAGCAGTTATCATGCTTATGCTCGTAATGAGCAGGATTAGGACACGGTATGCTGAAATTTGAACCGCTTCGTTTACGTGTTATGCCAAGACTGTCGCAGGCATCGCATATACTCATTCTGTCCTTTATGGCTGTTATGTCATAATACATTCGGTACACCTCCCGTCGTCATAACACTTATACCATTATTATGATAACGGGATGTATTTAGAAAGTGGAGAAGTCGAAAGGATCACTTGTGTGAACTTCCTCAGTCTCAACGACAGTTTTGGCAGACGGTTCCGTTTCTTCGGAGTTTTCGGAAGACACCTCAGCAGTGGTTTCCGATGTTTCATCCGGAGCTTGTGTGGTGTCGATTTCTGTCGAAACATCTGTCACTTCTTCTGTTATCGCAGCCTCTGTTGTCTCGGACTCAGTAATGCTTTCTTCCGGTTCAGAAGTCTCGGTCACAGCTTCAGTCGTGTTTTCGGGCATTTCGATCTCTTCGGCAGCGGGTGAAGCATCTTCATCCTGTACGGGAGGAACATAGGGCGTACCGTCATATCCGCCTGTCTCATCAAACAGGAATACCAGCTTGGAATGGTTCTTTGTGCTGTATCCTGCACAGCTGAATGTGTACCATTGTTCAAGCTCAACAACACCTTCCGCGTTAAGTGTCCGTCCGCATTTCTCATTTACGGATAATATACCGAGAGGCTTTTGTGTAGCCATATCCGCCGCCAGAAGGTCTCCCTCTGAGGTATATCCATAGATGATGACCAGCGTTTCACCGTAATTATCAAGATACAGCGATGCCGCTACGGTCTTACCGGTATTTATCAAGGAATAAACCTTTGCGATATCCTCAAGCGATGTGCTGTTCATTGCAAACCTTTCGGGTTTAAGCTCATAATAAGGCACTGTTACCTCCAGAATCGTATCCTGTCGATTAACACCTATCTTGTCGCAGTCCATAACAGGATAACACTTAAAGAAGCCGTTATTTCCGTAATCCGGCAGAATAAAGTCGAGTATTTGCCCGACAGTACCGTTTTCGAGATACGATATTTTTCCAAAAATGTCCAGCTTATAGTATTTCTTCATATTATCCGTAAAGAAGACGATCCTGCCGCTGCCATTTATATGGTATGCGTTACTGTCGGGATTGTACTGCAATTCTTTATGTATGCCGTCTATGTACTGATATGCGTGGCCCGTATCCGGGAATTGCGCCCAGCCATAGAAATTAGAGAATTCGTACCCATCAGGTGTCTTGACAACGCCTCCATAGGTCTTGCTGTACAGATCATCTGCCCATAAAACAACATTTCCGATCTTATACGGCGTTCCGGTTGCGTTACCGTTGGAAGCGTCTATCGAGGAAACATAGGACTGGAGCTTATTGTTCCATTGGATAGGGCTTGTATTGAGAGAATAGATCTCAATATAGTCTGTAAGCCCGTCTCCGTCAGTATCCTTCAGATACGGATCGGTCTTATACATAGTCTCTAAGGCATTGGTAAGCCCGTCGCCGTCAAAATCCTCGTCGGGATATGTATTGAAATACGCCTGACCTGTTCGTATCATCTCTTTGTCGACTGTAGCGAGTTTGGAATATGAAAGCGGCGGCGAAGCTGTCGGGAACATAGACGGGATATATACCGTTCCCAGAACTGCTGCCAAAAGCCCACCTGCGATAAGCGGTCCTTTCTTCATGGGCTTTCTGATCTTTATCGGTTTGCCGTTCTCGTCAAAGCCGAGGATATCGGGTCTTGCCTCAATGCGGGCTTTGCCCGCGTTTTTCATCTTCTTTTTTACCAGGTTTGCCATAGCAAGAATTCCTTTCGTTTTTCTTCTATGGATATTATGATAGAGAAAACGGACAAGTGTTTACCTTTTTTTGAACAGCGGCGACCAAAATATTATCCGTTATTATTGACAAATTTCGAGAAAAAGGGTATAATAAGGAAAAGAGTTCATTTTCTGTCTGTAAAAAAATATACCTGCGGTTTACTTGATTTTAGGAGAATCTTGTGATATAATGCAGATAAAGACAGAACAGAAACGGTCGCAGAACGACCACTGCAAGAAATTTACGAAAGGAGTTACCCGAAATGAAACAGTTTACTATGGTTCATCTGTATAGCGAACATTATGAAAGTTTCTATCACGAGCGTGAAGAAGCTTATATTGTGTTGCGTACAGAACATAGTGGATAGTCATTTCAGGAGCACTTTCTTTGTGTAGTGATCCATATAAAATGATATAACACCGTCTGTATGCAGCAGGCGGTGTTTTTGTATGCAAACGATCATTATTCAGAGAAAGGATTGCCTAAAATGCCTATCATTGATGTGAAAGCAACAGGCAATAATATAAAACTAATGATAAAGACTAAAGGCTTCAATGTGTCCGATGTTCAGACGAAATGCGGATTCAATACTCCGCAGGCTATATTCAAGTGGATGCGTGGGGACTGTGTTTCCACAATCGCAACCTGATAATACTCGCGGATATGTTTGATGTGCCGATAGATCAGATAATAATCGTCACTCGCATCTGAGTGACGACAAATGGCGGATTGGTCTAATCGGTCAGGACGAGAGGCTTTCAATCTCTAAATGTTGGGTTCAAACCCCACATCCGTCACCAGGTGAACGTCGTCTAGTGGTAGGACGTCAGATTGTGGCTCTGAAAACGGGAGTTCGATTCTCCTCGATCACCCCAAGGCACTGTTGTGCCTCCGATAACGTATATTACCTTGGTGATGTACGATCTTTCCTTCATCGCTGTCCGGAGATACAATAACTCAACAGACAGCACAATATGGGTAAGTAAGCATAGTGGCGAATGCAGCGGACTGTAACTCCGTGACGTAAGATACACCGTAGGTTCGACTCCTACCTTACCCACCAGTCGCAGAAATGTGGCAATATATGGCGGATTCGTCTAACAGGTCAGGACGAGAGGCTCTCAACCTCTAAATGTCGGGTTCAAACCCCGCATCCGTCACCAACGGTCGTATAAGCCTAATTGGTAATGACATGATGTCATTGAGAAGTTTTCCAAAAGCGCGCACGACGCGCGCATACAAAGAAAACTTCAAAAGGCAAGCGATTTGCTAAACCGTGAGTAACTGGTTCGTTCCGATGTCTGAGTTCAAGTCTCAGTGCGACCGCCAAAAAGAAAACAAGCAGCGTAATCGAAGTTTCGCTGCTTGTTTTCTTTTAAGGTGTTTTATTCCTGTATCATCCAGCGTTTCAGAAGTGAATTTCTGTTCACCGCGGACACCTTTCGTATAGCCAGATCGACCGCTTTAGCTTCGCCGAACATTATCAGCTTTTCCTTTGCACGGCTTATCGCTGTGTACAGTAGATTCCGCTGAAGCATTATATAATGTTCAAAGGTGAAGCAGGTTATGATCGTCTTCTGCTCCGTACCTTGTGCCTTGTGAATAGTAATGACATACGAATAAGCCAGATACTTAGCCTCATTGACAGTATATTCCACTGTGCGTCCGTCATCAAAGGTGACGACCATATATCCGTCGTTTATTTCTGTCACGCTGCCGCAGTCGCCGTTGTAGACATCCCGTTCATCATCATTCTTGGTCTGCATCACTCTGTCATTCAAGCGGAATTCAAGTGATTTCGTGACTTTGAATGTCTTTGAACCGTCATCCGGGTTGACCTTATCTCTGATTATCAGATTCAAGGTATTTGAGCCCGTGTTGCTGCGGGTCTTCATCGGGACGATCACCTGCACATCCTTCACAGATGACGCTTTGACTGCTTCAAGATATGCTTCCACTACAGCTTCGCCTGTCATTTCCTTCGGAAGCTCTTTAAAAACGAAGTCAGAACCGAACGAGAAGCACTTTATGCTCCGACCTTTCTTGATAAAATCAGCATTTGTAGCTATTGCGCCGCCGAAACGATGCGTGAACTGCAATGTGGTCGTCGGTACTATCGGAGAATCTACCAGCTCTCTGAAAAGACATCCCGGTCCGATAGGCGGAAGCTGATCAACATCTCCTATCATCACGACCCACACTTTTGCCTTCGGATTACAGTCAATAGCCCTGAACATCTTGCTTGCGAGGTAAATGTCGATCATAGACGATTCGTCAATGACGAACAGATAGCTCTGAAAATCCTCCAATGCGAGATGACCATCACGGTTTCCACACATCCGGTGTATCGTAGTCGCTTCCAGCCCGGTTGCTTCCTTCATGCGCCTTGATGCTTTTCCGGTAGGCGCAGCGAGATGAATGTTGCTCTTCATGCCGCCGCAGGCGATAAATGCGGAAATTATTGCGTTTATGACCGTTGTTTTTCCTGTACCCGGACCTCCCGTGACGACAGATATGCTGTTTTTCAGAGCATTATGTACAGCATTCTTCTGCCGGAGCTCGTATGTTATCCCGGTACGCTTTTCTGACTCTTCAAGAGATTCATTCACTTTCTTTTCATCATACAGGCGATAATGGTTTTTGAGACATTTCTTAACAAACCCCGCACAAACCTTTTCGCAATTGAGCAGATTTGTGAGATATAGCTTGTCGTTATCTACAAGCACCGCATCGCCGCTGTTTATCATCTGGGCTATCTGATCCGCTATGACATCATCGGAAACCGTGATGCCTTCGACCAGCTCGTTGACCTTAGCTCTTACGCTGTTGACATTGTAGAAGCAGTGTCCTTCCTCACAGACAGTTTCCATAGCATAGTATATTGCCGCTTTGACTCTCATCGGGTCATTGGCGTCTATGCCTGCCTTCTTTGCGAGTTCATCAGCCTTTTTGAAGCCGAAGCCGTCTATCTCGATTATTCGGTAGGGGTTGCGCTGAATGGTCTCTACAGCTCTGTCACCGTATTTCAGATATATTGTGTTTATCTGATTGCGGGTAGCTTCACCTCCGAAGAAGGAGATGAGCTCCAGGACTATTGACGACTGATTGTAACAACCGTGTATTGTTTTTGCCTTGTCAAGCGTTATTCCCGGTATTTCCGCAAGTCTTTCCCAATCGGTACTTATCACGCTTTCGGTATCCTCGCCTAACGCAGCAACTATTTTCTCTGCAAGCGCCGGTCCGACACCTTTGATAAAACCCGACAGAAGCACGCTTTTTATATCCACATTCCCATCGGTATATATTCGCGCTGAACTCGCCTGCAGCTGATAACCATACTGTGTATTTACATATTCGCCCTCCATTGTAACTCTGTCTCCGACCTCGGCACCGAACAGCTTTGCAAAGAACCTTATGGTCGATCTCATACCATCCGGAAACAGAGTCGGTTTTCCGAGTGACAGTACACCTGCTGCTGCGTCATCGTTTGAGAAGAACAGACGATCTATTGTTCCTTCAACCTGCATTTGTTCTCATTTCCTCCTTTATTCTTCCGGCAAGAGTTGTTTTTCTTTTGCCTTCCTCGCTGTTATTTACAGCTGTTTCGATACTTCCTTGTGCTGCGACTAATGTAACCGACTGTTTTGCTCGTGTTACAGCCGTATACAGAATATTGCGCTTGAGC
>CAMVGH010000093.1 GCA_947166945.1 uncultured Clostridia bacterium | reverse complement strand
GGAGACCCTTTCTCGAAAGGGTCCCTTCCTTCTCCTCTTCCTTCCTCCCCCTGCGAGAACTCTACGCGCGTAAAGCACGCATGGAGTTCAGGATAGCAAGAACAGCAACGCCGACATCGGCAAAAACGGCAAGCCACATATTCGCTATGCCGAGAGCGCCGAGTACCATGACCGCAAGCTTGACCGCGAGCGCAAAAACTATGTTTTCTCGGACTATCCGCATGGTGCGGGAGGCTATCCGCATAACGAGCGGTATCTTGCGGATATCGTCGTCCATTATCACTATGTCCGCAGCTTCTATCGCCGCATCACTGCCCATGCTGCCCATTGCGATTCCTACGTCCGCGCGGGCAAGCACCGGCGCGTCATTAATTCCGTCGCCTGCAAAAGCAAGACCGCCGCCGCTCTCGGCAAGAAGTTTTTCAACGATCGTCACTTTGTCGGAGGGGAGAAGCTGGGAGTAGTGATCGTCAAGACCGAGAGCCTTCGAGACCGCGTCCGCTTCGCTCTTGCGGTCACCCGTGAGCATTACGCAGCGGCTCACTCCCGCCGCACGCAGCCCGCGTATCGCTTCCGCGGAACCGTCCTTGATGCCGTCCGATATTATGATCGTTCCCATAAAATCACCGTCCGCGGCTATATACACCGCTGTTCCGGCTCCGTTATGCTCGGCGCTGCTGATACCGAATTTCTCCATGAGCGCCTTGTTTCCGAGCAGTACGCGCTTTCCGCTTATTTCGGCACTGATACCGTGTCCCGCGATCTCTTCGGAGGAAGTGACGTTCGCGGAATTGACAGGCTTACCGTAGTGCTCCCGTATCGACAGCGCTATCGGGTGGTCGGAAATGCTCTCCGCGTGCGCCGCAAGCTCGATAAGCTCCTGCTCTGTGCAGGAGACCGGTATTACCTCACTTACGCGGAACTCTCCCTTTGTGAGAGTTCCCGTCTTGTCAAATACTACCGTTGAGAGCTTCGAGACCGCTTCGAGATAGTTCCCGCCCTTGACGAGGATCCCCGCGCGGGAAGCCGCTCCTATCCCGCCGAAAAATCCCAGCGGCACCGATATAACGAGAGCGCAGGGGCAGGATATTACAAGGAAAATGCAGGCGCGGCGAATCCACTCGCCCCAGTCCCCGCCCGTCACGAGCGGAGGTACTATCGCAAGCACCGCCGCACACGCGGTCACAAACGGTGTATAAACCTTCGCAAAACGTGTGATGAAATTCTCGACCTTCGCTTTCTTGTTTCCCGCGTTCTCCACAAGCTCCAGTATGCGGGAGACTGTCGAATCCTCAAAGGCCTTGGTCGTGCGCACCTTGATAAGACCGCTTCCGTTGATGCAGCCGCTTATCACCTCATCGCCCACAGACGCACGGCGCGGCACGGATTCCCCCGTAAGCGCCGCCGTGTCTATCATAGTCTCGCCCTCGGTGACAATGCCGTCAAGCGGTATGCGCTCGCCCGCCTTTATCACGATGATATCCCCGACTTCCACATCGTCGGGATCTACCTGTTCAAGAACCCCGTCATTCTCTATATTGGCATACTCCGGGACTATATCCATAAGGTCGGTTATAGAACGCCTTGCCTTACCGACAGCGTAGCTCTGGAACAGCTCGCCCACCTGATAGAACAGCATTACCGCGACAGCTTCGGAGTATTCTCCGATACAGAATGCCGCCACAGTTGCGATTATCATGAGGAAATTCTCATCGAATACCTGTCCGTGACTGATGTTCTTTGCTGCCTTGATAAGTATGTCATAACCGATAAGCAGATACGGCGGGACGAATATCAGTATCTGGACCCATTGGGGCAAAGGCTCAAAAATGCCCGTATGCTCGCAGATCAGCAGGGCAGCGAATACCACTGCCGTGATGATTATACGGATAAGGACATTTTTCTGCTTTTTTGTAAGGCTTCCCATATCACATCAGGATAACACAGTCCGGCTCGACTTTGCTGCAAGCTGCCTGTACCTGTTTCATTATGTCGTCAAATCTGTCGTCGTCGGCTTCAATAGTCATCTTCTGCATCATAAAGTTCACAGAAGCATCAATCACGCCGTCTATCTTCTTTATTGCGTCTTCCATTTTTGCCGCACAGTTTGCGCAGTCAAGATCCTGAAGTTTGTATTTCTTTTTCATAATATATATGCTCCCTTCAACACTTGAACAATCATTCAAATGTTCTTTTTTCTTCATTATAATACTATTATCGTGATTTGTCAATAGGAAAAAATAAAAATCTGCAATATTAATAAAATCAAGCCTGTCAATTCAGAATGAACTGACAGGCTCTTTTTACTCTGTTATACTTTATTTTCTGTACAGGCGCAGTTCCTTCCCCCGCTGCAAGGCGAAGCGTTTAAAAGCTTTAGGGGTGGTCTCCCCGCTGGGGAGGTGTCACCGCAGGTGACAGAGGGGCTGACCGACAGAGAGAGGGGGTGAGGGTGGAAGGGGGTGCAGGGGGTGGTCTCCCCGCTGGGGAGGTGGCGACGAAGGAGCCAGAGGGGCTGACCGACAGACCAGGGAGGGAGAGGGGGAGGGAGGAGACCCTTTCTCGAAAGGGTCCCTTCCTTCCCCTCTTCCTTCCTCCCCCTGCGCTCCTCCTGCGCTCTCCCTGCTCCCCCTGCCCGCTCGAACCACAACAGCAAAAATCCCCCGCAGAGCGGGGGAAGATTTTTGCTGTCAGCCGACGATACCGGATCTCTCGACACCTTCTACGAAGTTTTTCTGTAAGAAGATGTACATAACGAGGATCGGGAGAATGGAGAGCAGGCATCCGGACTCTATCCATACCAGCCAGTCGGCAGGCACGCCGGTCGGCGTACTGGTCGGGCTGTAGTAAGAGGATACGGTCTGGTAGAGGTTGCTGACCATAAGTGCGACGGTGTTGGATTTCGAGAAGAACATTCCCGAAACATAGGAGTCATTCCAGTACCATACTACCGAGAAGATAAATACGGTAAGGAAAGAGTTGGACGCGTTCGGGATCATAATTCTTACGAATGTCTCGAAAGGTCCGCAGCCGTCAAGGTAAGCGGCGTCCTCAAGCTCCTTGGGCAGTCCGCGGAAGAACTGTCTGAACAGGAAGATGAACAGACCTGCGCGGATACCGTTGCAGAAGAATGCCTGGAGGTACAGCGCCCACGGCGAGTCTGCCAGATTCACGGGAGCGCCCGTGATGAGAGTGCAGATCCCGAAGGGATCAAAGTATCTGAACTGCATGAACTGCGGGATAAGGATAACCTGAGTGGGGACGATGATCTGAAGGATAACTATTGCAAAGAATATCGCCTTGCCCTTGAACTTGAATCTCGCAAAGCCGTAGCCCGCGATAGAGCAGGTAAGTACCTGAATGATCGAGCATACCACATTTACCGTCACGGTATCCCATACCAGCTTCGGATAGTCGATAGCCAGCCATGTTTCCTCAAGGTTGCTGAGTGTGACCGTCTTGGGTATCCACATGATCGAGGGGTCGGACATTTCGATCTGCGGTCTTATCGCGCAGGAGATCATGTAAAGTATCGGGTAAACAACGACGAACGCAAGTCCGAAGAGTATCAGAAATCTGAATATCGGCCATACAACGGAGGAAGCGCGTCTGCCGAGAATGTAGCGGTAGTGCTTCTTCTCCGCGTCGTTGTAACCGCGGTAGTTCTTGATTATCTGCCAGCTTGAGATGTGGAACTTCTTTGCGCGTTCCTTTTCTTCTTTTTTAAGCTCTTTTCTGCTTTTCATACCGGTAGGGGCGGAGACTGCACTCTGCACAACCGACATATTTTCGTTTGCCATTTATGTATCTCCCTCCTTAATCTACCTGATAGAATATGAATCTGGAAATTATTGCCGAGATGACCGCGAGTATCACGCCGACTATTGCGAAGTATGCCCATGCCATTGCGGAAGCGTGGTCGTACTCCCATACCTTTATGTAGGACATTACCTGGGTCATTACGGGGTTGTCGGACTTTACGAACGCGTCGATGATCGTATAGATAAGATTTGCGAAGATCATAGGCGAGATAGTCGGGAATGTTATCTTCCAGAAGAATTCCCAGCCCGTAGCGCCTTCCATGGACGCCGCTTCCTTTGCGGAAGTCGGTATCTGCTGGAGTGCGGAAATGAATATCAGTATCTGGATACCCGAATCCCATATCAGGTTGAGTATCGAGCTTGTTACCTCGGACACCGCGTCCGCCAGCTGCTGACTTATGTTGTTGAGTCCCATGAATTGCAGGAAGTCCTCAACGAAGTCGGTCTTGAACAGCGCGCTGAACTGTGACGCGTCCGAGACGCCCTGCGAGAGCATATCACCGTTGATTACCCCCAGCACAGGACCGGTGGCGATCAGTACCGGCAGGAAGAATATGGCTCGCGCAAGTGTTCTGCCCTTGAATTTGTCATTAAGCAGCAGCGCCACGAACAGCGAGAATACCAGTACCAGCGGTACGGTATAGGCTGTCTCTCCGAGGGAGGTCGCAAGGTTCTTCGGGTAATCCGGGTTTACGGTGAACGCCCATGTAAAGTTGCCGAAATCGTTCCACGTTGTATAGATGCCGGGGCCGCTCATTCCGTATTCGGCCTGTTTTACCGGATCATTTACAAGCTCGGTCTTGCACAGCGCGTACCACAGCGACTGTCCCATAGGTATCAGGAACATATACAGCACGCCGACGAACCACAGCGCGATGAAGCCGTAACCGTACAGACCTTTTTTCTTCTCATAGGAGATCTTTGCCTGCTTGATCTGCTTTACCTCGCGGGGTTTTCTTCTGCGGATATCCACCTCACCGTCCGCGTTGAGCGCCGCAGCCGATGCGGTCATGTGGACCGCGGCTTTTTTCTTCGGTGCTTCTTCGACTGCTTCGGTGACGGTCTCCGCAGCGCTCTCAGCCGCTTCAGTCACTTCTTCTGCCGCTTCGGATACGGATTCGGTGATCTCTTCGTTCTGGTTCTGTTCAAACTCACTCATTCTGCGTCACCCCCCAATCCGTAATCTTTTGCGTTGTAGCTCTGGTCATTGACCGTAATGCTGCCTGTTTCGAGGTCAACATAGATCTTTGTGCCGTTGCTGAATGTGCTCTGCATCTCATGATCGCTGATGCGTTCATAATCTGTGATCTGTGCGTCGGAAACCGACTTCACGATATCATTGAACAGTTTGTATTCCTTTACCGAGCGGTCGAGCCAGCCCTGATAGTTCGTGTAGTAGAGAGTGTCATACTCGCTGTCCGCGAACTTGTTGGGATTTTCGTACATAAGCTCGTAATGTATCGGAGTACCCGTAACGAGTGCCATGAGACGGAGCTCTTCGGCGTCCGCGCTCTTGTTTATCGCCTTTGTGGTATAAGGAACAAGTCCGTGCAGCACCATTTCGACGAAAGGAATATCATAGTCGAAGATATCGTAGTTCGAGGAGTAGAGCGGAACGTCCTTGATCTGATCCGCGTAGGGTATCACATACTGGTTCGGGGCTTCCGCGAGCACCTTCAGACCGTTGTCCTTGAGCTGCTGATAGCCTTTCTGCATTATACCGATAGTATCTTCTCTTACGAAGTAGGAGCGTCCGTCGGCGTTCTCACGGCTGAAGTCACTGTACAGCAGCCACGATCCCTGATTGAGCGAGATGCCTGTCGCGCCCTCTTCCCTGAAGCTATTGGAGAGCTTGTTGAAGATATCCGTGAAGTAGTAGGGGGAGAGTATCGTCCATGTAGCCTTTGTGAGGTGGGGCAGACCGAACGCCAGCTCGAAGGGAGTCTGTGTCGCGTACGCTTTTGTGATCTGCTTGGAGGAGTTGAGGGTGAAGGAATATCCGTTGCCGGACTTGTAGAATTCCATTATATCGCAGCTCGGGAACAGATCGTAACCTTTGCCCTCGACATAATTCCTGAATTCGGTGTAGTCACCCTTGCCGCCCAGCAGCGAGGAATACTGGAAGGAAGCCGCGATATTTCCCACGACGCCTGCTTCGTTGAAATCCTCATAGATGATCTTGATGTTGTCAACACCCTCGTTCTCAAGCTTCTGTACGATCTCAAGAGCTTCCTTATAGGTGGTGGCAGCGGTCTGGATATCTACCGGGAAGCCCATGACGGACTGTGTCTTTACGGTCCCGCCGTAAAGGGTGAGGTAGTAAGGCGCGCTGTCCGCGGTGGTCTTCTTCTGTACGCCTATGGTGTTGATGAGGTAATCCCTGTAAACATTGACTGCGTCTTTATAGGAAAGATCTTCGCCGTAAACGGGGTAGTAAGTTACCGATACATTGCCTGCCTTGATGCCGTTCGCTTCATAGACTGTCAGAGGCTCGTTGCCGTTGCCCATGAAGTACTTATCCGTTGTACGGAGCGCGAACTCGAACCAGCAGGAGTTCAGGTCGGTAACGTTCTGTCCGGTGACCATTGCGTGCTCGATAGCGTAAGCGTCACCGTCGGTGGCTATCATCACAAGACCGGAATTGTCGGTCTTGTTTATGGTCGCCATTACCGGCATCGTTACTCTCTCGGTGATAGCGCCCGCGAACAGTTTGCCGACCGCGAGATCCTCGCCATAGACCTTGGATTCGTAGGTATTGTTGTCACCGGAAGTGGTGCCGTTATTGTAGTTGATGACAGCGCCGGAACCGTCGGTAACGATCATCATGCCCTCATCGTTGTGGGCGGTGGCGCCCATATTTTCGAGCAGGTGAACATTTATGAGCTGGTAGCCTGTTTCCTGTCCCACAGTTTCGGGATTGCGTTCCTGTATCTGGCTTGACGGGACGGTGGCGGTAAATGTACCGTTGTCGTTTATTACCACCTCAACGGGGATATCTATGCTGTACTTATCGTAGCTGAAGGTAAATCTTACGCCGCCGTCGATCTTCTCGCACTGCTTCTGTACGTTGTTCTCGTAAGCGCGGACGGAAGTTTCGACGGTCTTGCTCTCGGTGGAAACGACATCTATCGAGAGAATGGTGCTGCGTTTGCTTACCTTGGTCTTATTGGAAGAATCGGTGTTGAAGTAACTGGACCACCATTTCTTTCCGGTGTTCTTGTCCTCTACCGCGAAAGTGCAGTTCTTCTTGTTGACGTACAGTGTGAGCTTTGAGTTGGAGGCGTAAACTTCCATTTCCGAAAGCGCCTGTTCCTCAGTCACATACGTGCCGTCGTCTTCGACGATCTGCTCCGCGGAGGACATGTCGGCTGTCGTCTGAGCTTCTTCCGCCTGCTCCGCGCCGGACATCACGGTGCCGGCGGCTGCGGAAGTCGCTATCAGTGCGGCGAGGCATGCCGACATCAGCCTTTTCCTTATTTTAATCATTTTATGACCTCCGAAAATAACTTGATTTGTCTGTATCGTTCAGCCGCTAAATACTGAACCTGTACATAAGCTCGGTGTAGATCGAGTAAACGAATACGAATACCTGCTGGAACAGTGTGAGCAGAAGTACCGCAAGGAAAAGGATTATTGCCATTGCGACTACCGTGAACACTATTGCCACGAGGGTCTTGGGTATCGAGTACTGATGCACCGTCTTCATTGCGGAGATCATAAGCACCACAGACCACACTATGCCGAGATAGCGGAAGAATGTGATGAATCCGCCCTCCGTACGGAGAAGGAAGTTACTCGCGATTATCACGATGACCTCGGAGAAGAGGTAGGGGAGAAGCGCGTACGCGGAGACGCAGAAGATGTTCTTCATTGTACCTTCGCCGTCGAACAGCGTACACAGCGACCAGTTTCCGACCACCCATGTGAGGAAGAGTATTACCGAGGACGAGAAGTAAGGTATGATATTGAATACCTTCACGTAGGTGTTGTTGAAAAGGAAGCCTGTGAGCTGTGCGCTCGCAACGCTTATTATGAAGAACGCTATGACTATCACCCATGCGACCTTCATATTGTAGCCCTTTTTCCACCTCAGATCGTCATATCCCTCGATGGGGTGTCTCATTACGTAAAACGGCCATTTCCAGGCAGGAAGATCAAGATCAAATCTCATTATGAATTCCCTCCTTTATTTGCCGCTTTGTTCTTTCTGAGTCTTTTCTTCACGAAGCTCCATACTATCAGCAGCACAACTATCACGAGGATAATGGTGAGTATCCAGTTGAAGTTCGCTCTGATGAATTCTATACGATAGGACTTGAACGCTCTGTTGTAGCCCGCTCTGGAAGTGCGGTAGAAGTAGTCCATCGCTGTCTGGTATTCGTTCTGGTTCAGGTACGCGTTTCCGAGACCGATATAAGCGAGCCAGTAGTTCGCGTCACGGCGGAGGACTTCCTCCCACGGTGCCTTTGCCTCGTCATACAGACCCTCGTTGAACAGCGATATCGCGTTCTGAACGATGCCGCCGAATTCGGTCTGTTTGAATACCGTTATGCTGTTCTTACGGGAATCCACTACATAGACCTTTCCTTTGTAGGTCTCTATCGCGGACACCGACATGAACGTACCCTTCTGGGTACCCTGTGTCTGCTGGGGTCCCTTTGTACCGAAGATGAAGAGCAGGTCGCACTCATCGGTGTACTGGAACACTCTTCCGGTCGCGAAATCGAGAAGGTAGATATTGCCTTCCTCGTCGATATCGACATCGGTTATCGCCGAAGCGTAATTCTTGCCCTTGTAGTATCTCGAAGCGAAATCACCGAATGTCATCTCGTCATATCCGAGGTTCACGAAGATGTTCGTGCCGGCGGGGTTCAGCTTCTTGAGGACGTCTGTCTCGGCGGTCTTGTTTTCCGTTACCGTGTAGATGAAGCCCTCATTGTCTATGTCGATGTTGGAGATCTCCATTGCGACCGAACGGCGCATCGCTATGATCTGTTCTCTGGTGTAGATCAGCTTCCAGAACTGCTGGGCGATGACTTCCGCGGTAGCCTCGACACGGTTCGCGCCGTAGTATCCGTTGAATGTTCCGTCGGCGGAGAACTGCACGGCGCCCTGTGTGATCGAAGGTACTATCACATACACGTTGAACGCGCTGTCCACTATTACCTTGTTGGGGTTGAATGTTACGTTCGCGTCATAAACATCGCTGGACGGGCGGGTATATTCCATGAGGATCTGTCCGTCGTCGTCGAAAGCCACGACTCTGTTGTTATCGTAATCGGCTACGAAGATGAACTTCACTCCGTCGGTATTTGTTCTCACATACACGCCGCGGGGGGTCTTGAATGTGGTGCTTTTCACCACGCTCCTGCTTTCGGGGAACTCGTCTCCGTAGTGTAACTCCGTTACCACCTTGGTATTTTCCGGTGTGAACGTGCTGTCGGTGATTATCAGACGGTTGTTTTTACTGTCCACTACATAGAACAGACCGGTCTTCTGATCCACGAATATATCCGAAGGCTCTGCGAGAGACTTCATCTGTGCCTGCAAGGTGCTGCTGTATGCGCTGTAATCGAGATCGTCCAGTCCGAGGTCGCTGCCGTCGATGACCTTATCGACAACAAATCCGTTCTGGGACGGTATCGGGTCGCCCCACCAGTCGTAGTTGTAACCGGTATAGGGTTCATCTGCGGACGCCGTCACAGCGAGAGCAGCTGCCGCGATCAGCGTTGTGGTGAGCGCCGCGGCGAGCTTTTTCATAAACGGCATTAAAATCATCCTTTCCTGTAAATTTTTAATCCTTCAGTCCGCTCTGTGCCATAGTCTCAACGACCGAGCTCTGGCACAGCAGGAATATCAGCATCGGCGGTATCATCAGCACGACGGTCGCCGCAGCCGCGACGCCCGCACGGGCGATACCCGAAGCGCTTATCTGCTGGAGCACTGTGGGGATAGGTTTTAATGCTTCGTTATAGATAAAGGAGTAACCTGTGATCTGCCATGCGCCGTTGAACGCGAAGATCATCAGCGTCAGCCACGCGGGCTTTACGTTCGGCATTACTATCTGCCAGCATATACGCACCTGTCCCGCGCCGTCGAGGTATGCTGCTTCGATGAGCGCGTCGGGGAGCTGTCCTATGAACTGTCTCATAAGGAACAGACCCATGGAGGTCGCGATATACGGGAGAGTGATCGCAAGGTATGTATCGATGATGCCCATTGTTGCCATTACGATGTACTGCATGATGTAGAGTACGGTACTGGTGAACAGAAGGGTGATCTCGATGATCTTGTTGAGCGCCTTTCTTCCGGGGAACTGCACCTTAGCGAGCGCATACGCCGCGGAGGAGGAGAATATCAGCTGTGCCACCGTAACGACTATCGCTACGAACACCGAGTTGAATATGTATCTGCTGAAAGGCACCCACATATTCGACGCCGTATTTATCAGGTCAACGTAGTTCTGATTGGTTGGCGCCATCGCGTAGAGTTTCGGAGGGAAGAGGAACAGCTCCTCCGAAGGTTTTATGGACTGTATCGCCGAAAGATATATCGGGAAAAGCATGAACAGTCCGAGTAACACTAACAGTATAAAAATGGCTATGTCGCCGCCGCGGCTTCCGCCATATTTTTTTCTGGATTTCTTAGCCCTCATGACTACCGTCCTTTCAATATTTTCGATATCCCGCCGCCCGTGCCGAACAGGCAGCGGGGAGAATATTTTCTTTTAATCGAGATATTTGCCGAGCAGTTTCTTGATCGCCCAGTTCGCGATAAGCATTGTCGCGAAGAGCACGAAGCATATTGCCGACGAATAACCCATTTCGTATCTGATCGAACCGTAGTCGAAGGCGTGGGTCATGATCGTATGACCTGCGTAGTCGGTGGTCGGGAACGCTGTGAGCGATCTTCCGATATCACCGGCGGTGAAGGAAGACGTGATCTGCATTACCGCCGCGAACATAAGCTGCGGTCCCATTGCGGGGACTGTAACATATATAAGTTCCTGACCTCTGTTCTTGATACCCTCGATAGCGCCTGCCTCATAACGGTCTCTCGGGATACCCTGGAGACCCGCGCGGATCGCGAGGAAGCCTGCGCCCAGTGCCATCCACAGCTGGACGACTATCAGAACGCCCATGATGTAGTTGGCGTCTGTGAGCCACTGGATAGCGCCCTTTGAAAGTCCGAGGTTCATGAGGTACGCGTTTGCGATACCGTATGTATCACCGGAGAAGATGAGCTGCCATGTGGTGTAGATGTTTCCTGCGAGCGTCGGTGCGTAGAACACGAACGTGAACACCGTTTTCAGCGGTCCCGGCAGCTCGTTTATCAGCCATGCGAGGATAAAGCAGAGTATGTAGCTTATAGGTCCCGTTACCACCGCGAACACGAGGGTATTCTCGATAGCCTTGAGGAATACCTCGTCTTCGAGGAACAGCGAGTAGAAGTTGCTGAGTCCTACCCACCGCGGGAACTGCGCCATGTTGAAGTTCGTAAATCCCATAGGAAGCGAAATGCAGACAGGGATTATCATGAATATAAGGAACAGCACGAAGTACGGAGCTATCAGACCGTAAACGCCGGCGTTCTTTTTCATCTCTCTTATAGTATAGCGGAACTTATTGTCCTCTATATACAGAGATTTGTCATTATTTTTTGCCAAAGCCTGTTTCCTCCTGTTCCTTAGTTATTGCTGAAGGCCTTGAGGTCTTCGTTCTTTCTCGTGATCTCGGAGTTGATATCTCTGTTGTAGGACGAAAGTGCGTATCTCGGGTTCCACGCGTCGTTCACGACTGCTCTGAACGCGTTCTTGACGTGACGCGTCGTTGCGTAGGACGCCGGGATTATCGGGATCTCCTTGGTCTGGCTCATCTGCGCGGAGATCTTCTCATATTCCGAGTTGGACCACGGGAGATTTTTGAGAGCGTTGACGTTCGCGGTATCGAAACGTCCCATCTGACCCATCTGACCTTCGATCGTTCTGCCGTAGGTGGTCATTACATCATCGGAAGTGAACCACTTGATGAATTCCCATGCGGCGTTGGTATCGACGCACTTCTTGAAGATCACCGCACCGGCACTGCTGGAGTTTGCGGCATATCTTACTTCGCCTGTGGGATCGCCGTTCTCGTCCTTGACCGCTGTTCCGGGAACGTGGGTGAAGTCCCACAGACCCTTGATCTCCGGAGCGGAGACTGTGAGCTGGTTGAAGAACGGATAGTTGTTGATGATGATAGGCATTTCGCCTGTTCTGAAACGTGTGAAGGGGTCATAAGTCTGTTCAAAGTCGTAGATCGTGTAGAAATCGGTCCACTTCTTGAACACGTCAACGATCACTTTCTGATCAAATGTTGTCTTTGAAAGGTCGTCGATGTACATATTGTTGCCTGTCTGGAGAACCAGCATCGAGAAGGTATCGCCGGACTCGAATATCGAGCTTGACAGGTTGGAAGTCGGCTGTAC
>CAMVGH010000092.1 GCA_947166945.1 uncultured Clostridia bacterium | reverse complement strand
GGCTACCGACTGGATGCGAAGCGTAAAGGAGCTCGTTGACTGCGAAGTGACCATTATCCACGGCAATGTGAGATATACCACCACCCTCGACAGCAATATCATAGGAACAACGATCCCCGCGGATATCGAGAATACCGTCGTGAAGCAGGGCAGGAACCATTCCGGCAAGCAGACCATCAACGGCAGGGAATACTACGTTTCCTATGAGCCTATGTACGACTGGGAGAACAACATAGTCGGCGCATACTTTGCCGGCTCGGAAGCTACCGAAGCCAACGGCGAATTCTCCAACGTCGTTATCATCGTGATACTCAGCGCGGTCGCGATCGCGGTGGTCAGCGCTATCATCTTCGTCATCTACACCCGCAGGAACATCGTTGACCCGATCACACACGTTACCGCGCTCGCCCGCGAGATGCAGTCCGGAAACCTCGGCACCACTCAGGTGGACTACAGGTTCTCCGACAACGAGATCGGCGGGTTCGCAAAAGTCCTCAAACAGACAAAGAACGATCTGCACGCTGTTGTAGATGACGCGTCCGTTATCCTCAACTCCATGGCGGACGGAGATTTCACGGAGACCCCGAAAGTGGATTACCCCGGAGATTTCGACTCTATCAAGATAAATCTGCTGAAGATCGAGGACGACCTCGGCGTTACGCTCAATAATATGAACATTTCCTCAGATGAAGTGCTCAACGGCTCCAATCAGATGGCGGAAGGCTCCCAGTCACTCGCGGACGGCACCACAAGACAGGCTTCCGCGATACAGCAGATATCCGCGACCGTTCAGGAAGTCTCCACCCAGATCGCGAATACCGCCCGCAATGCCGCCGAGGCAGGCGAACTTTCCAGACGGACACAGGATAAGGTCAATATGCAGGATACCGAGATCCAGAACATGGTTGCCGCCATGAGCGATATAAGCAACACATCAAAGGAGATCGAAAAGATCATCAAGACTATCGACGACATAGCGTTCCAGACCAATATCCTCGCTCTTAACGCCGCAGTGGAAGCCGCAAGAGCCGGAGACGCGGGCAAGGGATTCTCGGTGGTTGCTGACGAAGTACGCAACCTTGCAAGCAAGTCCGCGGAGGCCGCCAAGAGCACTTCCGCACTCATAACCGCTTCTATCGAGGCGGTCGATAAGGGAAGCCGGATAGCCCTCTCCACAGCGGATTCAATGAAGGAAGTAAAGGATATGTCCGGACAGACCGCCGAGCTGATCGCCGGGATCGCTTCCGCAAGCGCGGAACAGAACGAGTCTGTCCGGCAGATAACCACAGGTATAGATCAGATCTCGCAGGTAATACAGACAAACTCCGCTACCGCCGAGGAAACAGCGGCTTCCTGCGAAGAACTTTCCGGACAGTCAAAGCTGCTCAAGGAACAGGTGGCAAGATTCAGGATCAACGGCTGACCCGCATATCGGTACGTCACCGGCTTCGTATGATACGGAGCCGGTTTTGTTTTACCGGAGAGCATATATTATCCCCGCAGCCGGAAAACGCCCCGCCGCGAAAGCTGTCCCGGTTATTTTCTTCTCCTTCTTTTTTCTCTTCCGCTATTGAAATTATCTTCTTTATATGATATAATGAAAAACGACCCTACTTTCGTACACAAAAGGAGAAACTATGCTTGACTGGAGAACACCGACAATAAACGATACAGCAGAAATGCGCAGACTTGCCGGAATTGCCGGCGCTTGCGGGAGCGATGCCTGTCCCGTCAATATATTCCTGCTGAGAGAAAAATACAACATAAGGATAGCCATGAAGGACGGATTTCTGTTCCGCCTGTACACCGGAACGAGAATGCCCGGACGCATCGGGGTGACATTCCCTCTCGGCGACGGCGATATAACGGCCGCATTCCGTGATATCTCGGAAAGCGCCGTGAGAGACGGCAAGCCGCTGCGGTTCATATTCCTCACCGAGGAACAGCGCGATATCGTCGCCTGCCATTTCCCCGATATGCAGTTTGAAACGGACGAGGGAAATTCCGATTACACATATACCGCCGAGCATCTTGCCCTGCTCAGAGGCAAGGACAACGAAAAGAAGCGCAACCGGGTAAACCGCTTCAAACGCGCTTATCCTGACTTTGAGATACGATTCTCCGAAGGGCAGAATCCCACTTTCTTCACAAGAGATATGATCTCGGTGGAAGAACGGTGGTTCGAGGCACAGCCGGAGCGCATCGACTCCACGTTCGTCGAGCGTCTTGAGATATATGAAGCCTGCCGCGAATGGGACAGGCTCGGTCTGCTGGGAGCGGTGATATACGCCGACGATACCCCGGTAGCTATGACTATCGCGTCGGAGATATCTCCGGGGCATTTCGATATACATTTTGAAAAAAGCTACGGCGACTACGCACAGGCAGGCGGTTTCGCGGCGATAAACCAGATCTTCGCGGAATACCTTGCCGAAAAGCACGGCGCCCTGTGGATAAACCGCGAGGAAGATATCGGACTGGAAGGGCTGAGAAAAGCAAAAATGGCATACCGCCCGGACAAGATGCTGGTAAAATACCACACGAAAGGAGAACCGCACGATGTTAAGTGAAGTGCTGTCAAAGAAAGCCTGCGCGCAATGCGGGTTCTGCTGCTCGTTCAGGAGACAGAGCCTCTGGGAACTCCCGCGGGTGCCGGTGTCCTTTACGGAGAAATACAGGACAGATGTGAACGGCGAGCCTGTTGAATACACTTTCGGAGAAGAGAACGGAGCCGCCTGCGCAGTCACGGAGCTTCACGGGAAATACCGCACCGACGCCCCGGAGGAAGAAGTCCTCTGCCCTTTCCTCGACCCTGATTCGGGCTGCACGCTCCCGGCGGAGGACAAGCCTTTCGACTGCTCGATATGGCCGCTGCGGTATATGCGTATGCCGGACGGTGAGATGCGCGTCTGTCTCACCCCCACCTGCCCCGAGATAAACAAGGTGCCGCAGGAACGAATGAGAAAACTGGTCGCGGACGGGCTCGGCGAAAAGATCGCGGAGTACGCCGAAAAATATCCGTTCATGATAAAAGAATACAAGAACGGGTTTCCCGTTATGTAAAGCCCGCTTCGTAAAAAAGTGTCCCCGATAACCGCCGGACGGCAGCTATTGAGGACACTTAATTCATTTCACATGAAATCCGCTGCACTTTACCACCGCAACGAGATTTCCGAGATCGTCGGTGATATCCACGATGTAGAAGCAGGCGCTGCGTCCGTTCTTTATCAGCTTTGCTTCGGCGGTAAGACGGGTACCTTTCACCGCGCCTATGTACGAAATATCCGTATTCAGCGCCACGGTGCGCTCATCGTTCTGATTGGAGGCTACCGCGAAAGCAAAGTCCGCAAGGGTGAAATGCACGCCGCCCATTACCCCGCCCATGGCGTTCTTATGCCTGTCGGTCAGTGTAAGAGAGCATTTTGCGTAATGCTCCGACGCGTCGTCTATGACCATTCCGTTCTCGGTGGCAAATCTGTCACGGGAGAACAATTCCTTTATTTCTTCCAGTGTCTGCATGATGTACTCCTTTAATGTGATAACAATATACAACGGGAATTATATCATATCCGAAGCCTTTTGTCAAGCACATCGTTTAGCAATTCTGCACCTAAACGAGCAATTTTTGAAAAAATAATTGTTGCTTTTTACGAAAAAATGTGTTATAATAAGTATGGATATGTAGCAGTAACAGCCGAGGGCATGATGCCGCCGGACACCAACGGAGGGACAAATGACTGTAAGCAAAGAGCTTTTAAACCAAATTATCGGAATAGTCGATCTGGCTTCAAAAAAGATATGTCTTGAGCCAAAGGACTATGCGCCGCTGTGTGAAGCGGCACACGCGGTAAAAATGTACTACGATATCGACTTCGGTGAGGAGACCAGATACCGCAATCACCGTACCCATAAACTCGCCGTTCCCGGAAAGGAAGAAAGCGGGTGCATCATACTGTTCGACAACGGCAAGCCCGGCGGAGATACCCTGAAGTTCACCTACTACTACGGCGAGATCGAGTATTCCCACGCTTACCTCACGCTTGAAGAAGGAATATCATCCGACAGCATAGATCACGACCTTTACGCTGTGCTGTCCAATTTTGTATATGTCCTTGTGAGCCGTGACAATATGCGCCATATGCTGGATTTCGCGGAGACTGTTGACGCACAGACAGGGATCCCGAATTCCGTATTCATACAAAAAAGATACGCAGAGATCACAAAGAGTATCCCGGGTGAGAATTTCGCGGTACTTTGCGTGAATCTCCAGAATTTCAAGTACATAAATGAAGTCGGCACATCGAAGGGCGGAGACGAGGCGATATGCGCCTACGCACATAAGATAGCCACATTCATTGATGACGATGAATGTATCGCCCGTCTCGGCGGAGACAACTTCGTCGCTTTCGTCAAAAAGGAAAACCTGACAGCGATGACACGGAAGCTGCGCACCGTGACCATAAGCAAGCTCGAGAGCATTCCCGGACGCTCATTTGAGATCTCATCATGGATAGGCGTTTCTTCCCCGAAAGAGGTAGACCGCCGGCCTTTCGGAGCCCGTCTGAACGAAGCCGCAACGGCGTGCAATATAGGTAAATCACGGCTGAAACTGAACCTTGTCTTTTTCTCGGACGAGCTGAGGATCCTCATGAACCAGGGCAGAGAGATACTCTCCATGTTCTACCCCGCCGTCAAGAACCATGAGTTCACCCCCTTCTTCCAGGCAAAGGTAAATATGCAGACCGGAAAGCTGGTAGGTTTTGAGGCTCTCTGCCGCTGGATACATGAGGGAAAATTCATATTCCCCGATCAGTTTATCCCGATACTCGACAAAGAGGGACTTATCCATGACCTCGATATGACCATATTCAGAGAAACGTGCAGAGCGATAAAGCGCTGGAAGGATATGGGGCTTAACCCCCCGCGCATCTCCTCCAACTTCTCCCGCAAGAACCTCTTCGTCCCGGATATAGAGGAAAAGATCTACAATACCATAATAGAATGCGGCATCGACGTGGGCGACGTTGAGATCGAGATAACCGAAAGCGTACAGGAAGCCGAGACCACACGACTTATAGACTTCGTGAGAAAGCTCAAATCCCACGGTCTGCATATCTCCATAGACGACTTCGGCACCGGCTATTCCTCCCTCATGCTGATACACAACATCGACGCCGATGTCATCAAGATCGACAAGAGCTTCGTTGACGAGATACAGCAGGATCATAAGTCCCGCGTACTCATCGAGAGCATCATAAGCATCGCAAACAACCTCGATATGGAAACTATCGCCGAGGGCGTTGAGACCGCGGATCAGGGGCGCGAACTGCTGAAACTCGGCTGCCTTAACGCGCAGGGGTACTATTACAGCAAGCCTGTGGATTTTGAAAGTGCTGCCGATCTTATCCGGCAGGAGCAGTTTGAACCTATCGCATGACCGGACAAACGCAGTTTTTCACAGACTGTCCGCTCTGAATGAACGGACAGTCTTTTTTGTCGGGAATATGCGTTTTTCGTCCGGCATGACTGAAAATCATTGACAAATCCGATATAAAATGTTATTATAAATAATATGTTCTCAATAACTGCCTTCTGGCAGTTATTGGCTGAAAATCCGCAAAACAGATTTTCAGATGTTGTTCAAATGCGCCTGCGGAATATCCATGGGCATCATCTCCTACGTTGTCATCAACCTGTTCTGCGGCAAGGCAAAGAAGATCAACCCCATACTTTACGTACTCTCAGTATTGTTCATACTCAAATACATTTTCCTGTAATAACAAAGAAAAGGAGCCTAAACAATGAAATCCTACACAATGACTATCGCCGGTCTTACGCGTGAACTTCCCCTCTGCCCGATAAATGACAGGCTTTCCATAGCCGCGTTCATCATGTTTTCCGATGTGGAGATCACAAAAGCCTGCGCAGAGGCATTACTTGCAAAAGTGCCTGAGTTCGACGTGATACTCACCGCGGAATCAAAGGGTATTCCCCTCGCTTATGAAGCGGCACGTCAGAGCGGAAAGAACTACTTTGTTGCCCGCAAAGGCATCAAGGTCTATATGACCGACCCCATACCCGTTCAGGTAAGATCTATCACCACCCGTCATGAGCAGACGCTGTATCTCTCCATGGAAGATGCGGCACAGATAAAGGGGAAGAAAGTCCTCATTCTTGATGATGTCATCAGCACAGGAGAGTCCCTGAATGCCCTTGTGAAGCTCGTCACAAAAGCCGGAGGCACTGTCGCGGCACAGGCTGCCGTTCTTGCGGAAGGGGCGGCTGCCGACAGGACGGATATCATATTTCTCGAAAAACTGCCGATATTCCTTACCTGATCGGTATATCTGAATACAAAAAAACCGGGAGTACATCGCGTACCCCCGGTTTTATTCTGCGTAAGCGTCCGCACATCACGCGGCATCATCGAGCGCGTCGGAATACTTTTCAACAAGTTCGTCATAAGCGCCGACAGCCTTGTCGAACCTTCCGATAAGATCGTCGTAACTGTAAAGCCCGTCGGCATTCTTCTCAAGTCCCTTGAAAGACAGTCCGTAAACCGCGGGCGGGGTGTCAAGGGTAAGTATAGACGCGCTGCGGAGCTGCTCGGTACTCTGATATACAAGTTCCGCTGCCGCGAACTCCCTGCCTTCGGCGTCCTCCCACTTTTCAAACACCAGTTTCACGCCGATAGGAGTTTTCTTGTCAAGATTGTACGGGAGCTGATAATCCTCGGCTTCAAGCGCTGTGAGAAGATTGATGATGTTTGCGTCATGCCCGCAGAGGAATGTGAATTTACGGCTGTCATTCGTGAATTCGCTGCGTATCTCTTTCAGCAGCGGATTTGCCGCATTCACGGCTATCAGCGGCATACCGTGGCGCACCATACTGTATTTCGTGGTTATCGCCGCTATCTGCTCCCACTGTTCGTTCGTGAGAGAGCTGCCGAAAGCAGCTTTCACCTCGTCGGGTTCCTCGTAATACTGGAGGACAAGTGCGTCGCTTACCGAGCTTGCGGTCTTGAGCGTCCCGCTTACGGTGAGTTCCTTGTCCGCCTCGGGAAGAACGACGGTATCGTCCGTCACAAAATCGGTGAGTTCCCCGCTCAGATATCCCTCCGACTCGGTATAATCGACCGTGTCGGCGAGAAGCTTGTAATTGTCGGCAAGCTCTGCCGCGATCTGTGCGCCGCCAAGTTCCTCAAACTGCTCCTGCACCGCCTGCGCATAAGCGTCGCTGAAGAATGTGATGCACGGGTTGAATGTGGGCTGCATCGAGCCGAATTCGCCGGTATGCTCGATCGTAACATTTGCTCCGGGCAGGAAGCCGCTGGAGAAGTACTGTGCGGTGGCTATGGTGCGCTGCTTGGAATTTGCATAGAAGCGCACTTCCCCGTCCTCCGGAAGATAATTTTCGGGGATAAGCCCCTCCGACTCCAGCCATTTTCTGAAATACTGTCCCATTTCCGTCTCCAGCACTCCCCCGCGCAGCGAAAGTTCACTTGCGTTGGCAGTCCAGCTGAACCACTCATGGGGTGTGGCGATCACATTTGCCGCACCGTTGCTTACAAGCGGCGCACGGATATTATGACGGCTCATTACGACTACCTGCTTCAGAGTATAGTTCTCTGTGTCGGCACGATTTGTCTCCATGGAAACGGGAGCCTGCTCTTCGGGAGCATTCTCTTCCGGCTCCGCAGCGCTCTCTGTCACGCTTTCTGCCGTTGTTTCCGCTGCCGTGGCCGTTGCTGCGGAAGTTTCTGCTGCGGAAGTTTCTGCGGCAGTCGTGGTCACTGTCGTCTCCGCGGCAGAAGTCTGAGCGGCAGGCGCGGACTGTCCCGCCGACCCGCAGGAACAGAGCTGAAGCAATACCGCGGCAGCCGCAAACAGTGATAATGGTGTGTTCTTCTTCATTGTTGTTCTCCTTTATTTGTCCGGGACAGATCTGTTTTCACCATACCGGCGGGTATGCTGTCCCCCGAAAATTATAACACTTTCGCGGTGGTATGTCAACCGCGCTCCTAAAACAGCAGGACCGCTTCGTTCCGGCGGAAGCGGTCCTTATTTTTATACCTGCATGGCGAAAAGCCTGCACAAATTGTCCGTATTCGGGAAAAGTCTCTCACGCAGCAGCGCGATCATGTTATCCTTACGATTTACTTTTTCCTCGGTGGCGGTCACCATACCGAGTGTGGTCGCCATACGCAGAAGCGAGAACGAACCGCACCGCTGTCCGAGAAGCTCAAGTTTCTGCGGATCCGTCGTTCCGTAATAAGCAGAGAGCGTTATGCCCCATACCTTCTTTGACAGCTCGTATTCAAGCCCTATCACCTTTTTTGTGATCCCGGGATCGTTTATTCCGGCAAGGTACATGGTGAGGAATGTGCCGCCGATGTCGAACAGTTCATTTCCGCGGCTTATGTCTGCCATGTCTATAAGTACAAGTTCACCGTCCGACTGCACCATTACGTTGTTGGGGTGGTAGTCGCCGTGTATCATGCCGCTGCCTGCCGGTACGGAATTGATCATTCTGCGTATCTGTTCGTTTTCCTCATCGGTGAAGAATTCCTCCGCGTTCTTTGCCCTGTCAAGATATATCTGCCTGATATCTCCGTAAAGAGTCGGGTCAGCCTCGGTGGTATTCAGGGTTTTCAGCAGCGTCGCGAACCTGACCGAATATTCCTGAACTTTTTCCGGATTCTCGGTGAGAAATCTGCTGAGAGTAGTTGCCCCCGCCATTTCAAATACCAGTCCGTAGCCCTCCTCTGTCTCCACTATATCGTAGGCGATAGCGGACGGAACACCGTGAACGAACGCGTTCTTCGCGTACTCGCGCTCCTTCTCTATAAGCGGGAGCGGACTTTTATCACGGTAAACCTTGATGATAGTCTCATCGTCGATGCGGTAAACTTTTCCGTGACCGCCCTGCCCGATAGCATCAAGGCCCTCGACCGACACCTTTCTCAGAGCTTTCTTCACATCAAGCAGCTCGGTGAAACCGGTAGTCTCGAATATGTCATAAACATCGCGGGACACATTGATTATCGGTATAGGCTTTGCCGAGGCTTTCTGTGCTTTCAGAAGCACACGCAGCCCTGCGCTCGATATGTATTCAAGCTTTGCCGCGTCTAACGATATCTCTTTTCCGCTGTACTTTTCAAATATACCGAAAAGCTCCTTTTCGGTATCTGCCGCGTTGTTGGTGTCGATCCTGCCTTCCAGTACGACGGTCACAGCACTGTCTTTTCCAATGATCTCCATAGTTTTTTCCTTTCTTGTTCTTATTCTTATATCTGATCATTGTATAATATTGTATATTATTGTTTATTGTTTTTTATGTTTTGCGGATATTATCATCTGTGCCACCGCATAAACGCAGGACAGTAGCGTACCTATTATGGCGCCCATTGAAACATCGCTCAGGTAATGCGCACCGAGTATCATTCTGGTGAACATTATCATTATGCCGAACGCAAATCCCGCAATGCTGAGTATCAGCTGTCTGTCTCTGAGTTTCGGGAATATCCACGCGAGAGACGGCAGGATAAATGATGCCGAAATACTCTGTATGCTGTGACCGCTGGGGAAAGAGAGGAATTCATCGGCATTTATGTCATACAGCTCCGAGAATTCTGCCGCGCCAGCAAATCTCGTGTACCACGGAACAAATCCTATGCCCTCATATCCAAGTACGACTGTGCGGAAACGCGGGCGGGTGAAGAGATTTTTGAGGGACTGCATCAGAAGGAACGCCGCGAGCAGAATTATGAGCAGTACGAATATTCTCTGTACAAGCAGTTTGTCATCGGACTTCTTCGCAAAATGAAATCCCACAAAGAACAGCGGATACATAAGCAGAACGCTGAAAATAAGGATCACCGGTACATTTCTGTTGAACTCCGGGAATATGCTGCCCAGACAGTTTCTGTCGGCAATTGAGCCGCCGCCTATAAAGCCCATAAACAGGATAGCAATCATACATACCACGCACAGGATCACCTTGACCGGTTTTTTATGTCCGGAATGAAGCGTTCTTTCAAACAACACTCCCAGAAAAAGCACTATCGACCCGAAGAACGGATACAGGCCGGTGCTGGTCAGCACCTTGACAGGTATATTGTCGGGCGAGAACAGAGCTTTCGCTATCGCCTCGTCGTTGAATGTGCCGATAAGCAGCAATGCTCCGAAGAATACGAGCATAGCCGCATTGAGCCATAACTGCCTCACATAGTTTCTGTCCATAATGTTTCATTCCTTTGTCTCATTTTACACTTATGCCGGGCTGCGTCATACCGAAGCGGCAGGATATCATTTTCCGCTGATACAGGCAGCAGATATATTATATCACAATAATCCGGAATTGTAAACAGTATCGGAAAATTTTTTCAATACACCATGATAAGGCTGCCTGCAAGCTGTCATACAATATTTTCAACAGATATATGTCAAAAATATTGAAATATACAAAATTGCTTCACAGGCAAAAATAATCCTTGATTATACAGTATCAAAGTAGTATAATATGAAACGCATCATCAAAGGAGACAAAGAAAATATGGAGACAACAGCAAAAAGACCCACGGAAGAAAAGCTGAAACCAAAGCTCTTTTCCGTCATAAAGCATTACTCAAAAGAACAGCTTATCAAAGACATCACCGCCGGCATAATCGTAGCGATAATCGCGCTCCCGCTTTCGATCGCGCTGGCTCTGGCTTCGGGAGTGAATCCCGAGCAGGGACTCTACACGGCAATGATAGCCGGATTCATCGTCGCGTTCCTCGGCGGCAGCCGTGTACAGATAGCCGGACCTACCGCCGCATTTGCGACTATCGTTGCCGGTATCGTCGCAAGACAGGGCATGAACGGTCTGATAATTTCCACCGTTATGGCAGGGCTTATAATGGTGGTAATGGGTCTCTGCCGGTTCGGAAGCCTTATAAAATACATACCCGGCACTATCACGGCGGGCTTTACCTTCGGTATAGCGGTAACTATCGCCATAGGACAGCTGAAAGATTTCCTCGGTCTTACCTTCACAAATTCCCCTATTGAGACGGTAGATAAGCTCACCGAAGCCGTGAGCTGCATCGGCACATTCAACTGGCAGGCTCTGCTGGTAGGCGCGGTATCCCTTGCGATACTTATACTCTGGCCGAAGAAGCTGGACAAGATACCCGCGTCACTTATCGCCGTCATAGTCGGCTCCGCCGGAGTGGCGCTGCTGAACCTGAACGTGAATACAATAGGCGACCTGTACACCATATCTTCCGATCTTCCCTCCCTCACACTACCGGAAGTCACATTCGACAATGTACGCGAGCTTATACCGGACGCATTCACTATCGCAATACTCGCGTCGGTGGAATCGCTGCTGTCCTGCGTGGTATCCGACGGTATGATAGGCTCGAAACACCGTCCGAACATGGAGCTTATAGCTCAGGGCTGCGCAAATATCGGGTCGGCACTCTTCGGCGGCATACCCGCCACCGGAGCTATCGCCCGTACAGCCGCAAATGTCCGCAACGGCGGCCGCACTCCTGTCGCGGGTATGGTACATTCGGTAGTCGTGCTTATCATAATCATCGCGCTGATGCCCTACGCTTCCCTTATCCCGATGCCCACAATGGCAGCGATACTGTTCGTGGTGGCATACAATATGTGCGGCTGGCGCAATATACGGAATATGTTCCGGACGGCTCCGAAAAGCGATATATTCGTGCTTATCGTCACTGTTGTCCTTACCGTTGTATTTGACCTCGTAGTAGCGATCGGCGTCGGAATGGTACTCGCGGCTATTCTCTTCATGAAGAGAATGGCAGATGTCACCGAAGCACACGCTTGGGTCGATGTGGACGACGAGGAAACAGACGCGGACAATATCCTCCGCAAGAAGATCCCCCCGCACACCCGTGTTTATGAGATCAACGGACCTATGTTCTTTGCGGCGTCCGAAAGATACAAGTATATGCTTGACGACACCGATATCAGCGTTCTGATAATAAGAATGAGGAATGTCCCCGCCATAGACGCGGCGGGTGTTGAAGCCCTTTCCCGTATTGTAAAGCGCTGTGAGCGCGAAAATGTCAGGGTCGTATTCTCCCACGTCAACGAACAGCCTATGCACATAATGGAAAAAGCCGGTCTTATCTCCGAAGTCGGCAGGGACAATTTCTGCTCCCATATCGACACCGCCCTCCTACGAGCAGATGAACTCGTTAAGAAAGCCTGAGCGATCGCCTGCGGGCAGGGGGAGGAAGGGAGAGGAAAAGGAAGGGACCCTTTCGAGAAAGGGTCTCCTCCCTCCCCCTCTCCCTCCCTCCC
>CAMVGH010000091.1 GCA_947166945.1 uncultured Clostridia bacterium | reverse complement strand
AGCGGGTGCCGATCTCCCCTGCGTCATCATCGACGTAATGCGCGGAGGTCCCGGTCTCGGCGGTATCCAGCCCTCACAGGCGGACTACTACCAGATCACAAAGGGCGTAGGTCACGGAGATTATCATATCATCGTCCTCGCGCCTTCCACAGTCCAGGAAATGGCTGACTGTGTGACCAGGGCTTTCGACCTCGCTGACAAGTACAGAATGCCCGCAGTCGTTCTCGCGGACGGTCTGCTCGGTCAGATGATGGAGCCTGTTGCGTTCGATGATGCCGAGATCGTTATGTCCGACGCTTCAGACAAGCCATGGGCTGCAAACGGTCACAAGAACAGCAGAAAGCACAATATCATAAACTCCCTGTACTTACAGGCTCCCGAACTCGAACAGACCATAAGGGACAGATACGAGCGCTATAAGACCATTGAAGCCACCGAGACACAGGCTGTGGCGGATTACTGCGAAGACGCGGAGATCGTCGTTGTAGCATACGGCTCCACCGCAAGACTTGCAAAGTCCGCTGTTGACGAGGCAAGAAAGCAGGGTATCAAGGCAGGCGTATTCAGACCCGTTACCCTCTATCCGTTCCCGGTAAAGGAACTGAACGAGGCTGTAAAGAGCGCGAAGAAAGTCCTCACAGTCGAAATGTCAATGGGTCAGATGATAGATGACGTAAAACTCGCCATAAACTGCTCCAGACCCGTTGAATTCTTCGGAAGAACGGGCGGCGTTATCCCTGCTCCGGCAGAGATACTCGAAAAAATAAAGGAAATGGGAGGTAATGACTGATGCCTGATTTCAAGAGACCTCACGCACTTACAGATGTGTATCTGCATTACTGCCCCGGCTGCACCCACGGTATCGTACACCGCCTTGTTGCCGAGGTCATTGACGAAATGGATATAGAGGGCGATACCATAGGAGTATGCCCTGTTGGCTGCTCGGTAATGGCTTACGATTACTTCAACTGCGATATGATGGAGGCTTCCCACGGACGCGCTCCGGCTGTCGCTACCGGTATCAAGAGAGCTAACCCCGACAAGTTCGTATTTACCTATCAAGGCGACGGCGACCTTGCCGCTATCGGTACCGCGGAGACAGTTCACGCCGCTACAAGAGGCGAGAACATCACCGTAATATTCATCAACAACACAACATACGGCATGACAGGCGGTCAGATGGCTCCCACCACACTTCCCGGACAGATCACTCAGACCACACCTTACGGAAGAAACACTGATATCGAAGGTTTCCCGGTAAAGATGTGCGAAATGCTCTCCCAGCTCGACGGCGTTGCCCTCGCGCAGAGAGTCACCGTGGTCGATCCCGCTAATATCCGCAAGGCAAAGGCAGCTATCCGCAAGGGATTTGAATATCAGAAGAACAAGCAGGGCTTCTCGATAATCGAAGTGCTCTCCACCTGCCCCACCAACTGGGGACTTACTCCGGTACAGGCTATCGAGAGACTGAAGAATGACATGATCCCGTACTATCCGCTCGGTGTTTACAAAGACGGTGCCGTAAGAAACAAGGAGGTGTCCTCGTCATGACAAACGAATTTCTGCTTGCAGGCTTCGGCGGACAGGGTATCCTCTTCGCGGGAAAGCTCATAGCTTACGCGGGGCTTTACGCCGGCAAAGAAGTTTCGTGGCTCCCGTCCTACGGTCCCGAAATGCGCGGCGGTACCTGCAACTGCTCGGTAACGCTGTCCGATCTTCCGATCGGTTCCCCGCTTATCCTCAACCCCACCGAGCTTATGGTAATGAACACCCCAAGCTTCGATAAGTTCATCGGCGCCGTAAAACCCGGCGGAATGGCTTTCATCGACAGCACTCTCGTTGAAGGCACTTCCGACCGCAGCGATATCAAGTGCTTCTACGTTCCCGCGACCGGTATGGCGAACGAGAACGGCTTAAAGGGTATGGCAAACATAATCCTTGCCGGCAAGATGCTCAAGGAGATCGGGCTTACCGATGAGGAAGTCATTGAGAAGGCACTCAAGAAGTGCATTCCGCCGAAAAAGGCAGACAAACTCGATGCAAACAAAAAAGCGCTGAAACTCGGTATGGATTTCAACGGCTGATAAGATCACTCATATCGGAGCGCATGGGCGCGATGCCTTTGCGCTCCGTTTTTAAAAGGAATATTTATATATGAACAAGAAAATAACAGCCGCACTGGCGATAACAGCGGCAGCCGCAGGTATCTGCGCACTGCTAATACACTCAAAGAACAGAAAAAAGCCCTCCGGTAACAGAATTACCGTAAATATGAAGTCTCAGGCAACATCCGTTCCCGGACAGGGCGTCGGCTCTGCGTATCTTGAACAGGTGCGCCTGATAAAGGAAGACCTCGGAGATAAATACGAAGTGACAGAGAACGCCCATATCGCGGCGGATATCACCCATTACCACACCATAAATCTCGGCTATGCCCTCGGAAAACCGTTCGCAACAAGGAACGGACGGTCGGTGGGGTATGTCCATATGCTCCCGGAGACTGTGGAAACAAGTCTTAATCTGCCTAAAATAGCAAAGAAGATATTCTACTGGTATATGATAAAGTTCTATGACAGCATGGAATATCTTGTGACAGTGAACCCATACTTTATAGGAAGACTGGCACATTATGGGGTAGATCCGGCTAAAGTGACATACATACCGAACTATGTATCGAGCGATAAATTCCACCCGCTGCCCGCAGAGGAAAAAATGAGGCTGCGCGACAAGTACGGAATAACTCGTGACGCTTTCGTCGCGGTTTGCGCAGGACAGCTCCAGGTGCGCAAGGGATTTTTCGATTTTCTTGAAATAGCAAAGCAGAGACCGGATATGTATTTCGCGTGGGCGGGAGACTTCTCGTTCGGCGCTATCACAGACGGCTATAAGGAGATAAGCAAGGTGAAGGAAAATCCTCCGGCTAACCTTAAACTGCTCGGAATGATACCACGCGATGATATGAACGAGATCTACAATATCGGCGATGTTATGTTCCTGCCTTCTTTCGAGGAACTGTTCCCCATGACCATACTTGAGGCGATGTGCGCTCATGTGCCGATACTGCTGCGGGACCTTGAGATATATCATGATATACTGTTCGATTTCTATTACCGCGAGACTTCGGTCGGCGGATTTATCAGAGAGCTTGAAAAGCTGCGGGACGACCGGGAATATTATGCTGCCGGAGTCGCGGCATCCATACGAGGAAATGAGTTCTATTCAAAAGAACACGTTGTAAAGATGTGGGACGACTTCTACACAATGGTTTACAATTCCGGCAAGTAAAGAAAAGTCCGCCATTCGCGGTGAATGACGGACCTGATGATCTTATTTGAAGGATATCTGCTTTTTGATCTGCGCCTCGCTTGACTTGATAAGGCTGAGGAGCGCCGCTGACTGGCGGGGATATTCGGACTCTATGACCACGGTGGATATCTCCGGGCTGTCGGGACCGGCGTTTTTTATGATAGAAGCGGCTTCCGCCTCGTCAATGTGTATCTGCGCATCGGCGTAGTGGCAGGCGCGTTCATCGGGTATCTCGAACATATTTTGGGTATTGCCCTTGTTTGATCGGTAAACTATACGGAACACCTTATATACGGTAAGATTGAGCATATTAATGACGGCAAGGCTGAATCTGCTGTTGCCTATCTTACCGATGAGGCTGTAAATTACATCGATGCTGTTCACTACCAGTTTTTTGGACATTGTAATGGAAATATCCGCACCGGTGCGCGTCTTTTCCTGTCCGGAAGTGATATCGGGGATATCGTTCTCGGTGATAAGATTGCCGGTAGTGGAGGCTGAACGGCCAAGCAGGTAATCGGTAGTAACGCCGTAATAATCGGCAACACGGACGAGAAAATCAAGTCCGCACTCACGCTTTCCCTTTTCGTAATGAGAAAGAAGAGCCTGTGCTACGCCGAGATCGGCTGCGGCAGCTTTCTGGCTTATATGTCTCTCCTTGCGCAGAAGGGATAAAATTCTTGGAAAATCGTTGTTCATTTATGGATCAAAACCTTTCAGGGATAATCGTAATGCCGATCGAAAGCGAATACAACAATTATTATAATCAAAATACCGCATTTTGTAAAGTGGCATTTTCGACAAAAAAAACAATCAGTCTTGTATAATTAATATGATTTAATACAATTTAGTTTAATTGTTTATATTATTTCATCTATACACCGCTGAAAATGCGGATTTATATGTCAATATATTATTTAAAGGAAGAAAAAATGAAGAACTATACGCTTTATCTTATCCGTCACGGGATAACACAGGGAAACCTCGAAGGAAGATACATCGGTCTTACCGATCTGCCGCTTTGCGACGAGGGGTTTTACGCTGTGACAAGACTCGCGCATGAGCATCTTTACCCCGATGTGCAGAAAGTCTATTCAAGCCCGCTGAAACGCTGTCTTGAGACCGTTGATATAATCTATCCGGACAGATACGTCAAAGAGATCGACAATATCGCGGAATGTGATTTCGGAGAATGGGAAAACAAGACCGCCGCAGAACTGGAGGGACTGCCGGAGTACGCGCAGTGGCTGAAAGGCGGCTATGAAAGCTCCGCGCCGGGCGGCGAGACTATGGAGGAATTCACGCTGCGCTGCCTTGACGGACTGGAAGAGATATTCAAGGATATGATGCACGACGAAGTGACCCGGGCGGCTGTGGTGACACACGCGGGAGTGATAATGAACCTGTGCGCAAACTACGGACTTCCGAAAGGCAGACCTGCCGATTTTGCCATAGGACAAGGCGAGTGCATACAGATCGCGCTGTCAACGTTCATGTGGCAGCACGGACCGGTGTTCGAGATAGTCGGGAGGGTAGTCTGATGACGGATTATGCAATGAAATACGAGAAAAAAACACTCAGGGAGTATGTTTCTTATATGCTTACCGGAGGTTCCGGAGTCGGTTTGCTGCCGCTTATACTCTGTGCCGCGGCGCTTACCGCCATACCGATCGCCGCGCTTATCGGGTACTTCATGACACAGAACTCGGCAATGCTGATAGTGGTGTTCTGTGCGCTGTTCTTCGACATACTGTTCGCCGCCGTATTCACTGTAATGATAAATGTATATGCCAACAAGCTGGATCAGGCCTTCGCCGCGTTCGACGGGCTGGTATGCTCCGTATCGTCGGAGAAAGTTATCCTTGTACGGGACGGCGCTCCGCAGAATGTCATTGACTGGAGCAGGATCACGGAGATGTATGACGGAAAAAACGCGTTCTTTCTCAAGACCGACGATGAACTGCTGCTTATCCTGCAAAAGAACAATGTTCTGTCGGGAACGGCTGTGGAGACTGCGGAGATAATCGCGGAGAAACAGGAAAAGAAGAAATGATGAACTATCAGAAGGAACTCGAAAAAAGGCTCGCGGAATTTGAGGAAAAGGGCGCGGTCCCGACACTTCTGCTTCATTGCTGCTGCGCACCTTGCAGCAGTTACGTACTCGAATATCTGACAAACCATTTTCATATCACGGCTTTTTTCTATAATCCCAACATCAGTGAGAAAGCCGAATACGACAAGCGGGCTGCCGAGCTGAAGCGGCTCATATCCGAACAGCCCCACAGGTACCCCGTAAAGTTTTTGGAAGGGGCTTATGAACCGGAACGCTTTTACGACACGGCAAAGGGGCTGGAAGATGTCCCCGAGGGCGGTGAGCGGTGTTTCAGATGCTACCGGCTGCGCCTTGCGGAGGCAGCTGACGAGGCCGCAAAGGGCGGCTTCGATTACTTTACCACTACCCTGTCGATCAGTCCGCTGAAAAACGCACAGAAGCTCAACGAGATCGGCGCGGAGGAAGCCGAACGTGTCGGTGTACCTTACCTGTACTCGGATTTCAAGAAAAAAGAAGGCTACAAGCGCTCTATCGTGCTGTCACAGACCTACGGACTGTACAGACAGAACTATTGTGGCTGTGTATTCAGCAAAAGAAATGCTGAAAGCACTGAAAAATCTACAAAAAAGTAGTGACAAACCGGCAGAAATATGTTATAATATAACAAAAGCCCGAAAAGGAGGTCTGAATATGGATAAATTTGTTGTTACGGTATCGAGAGAATACGGAAGCGGCGGAAGGCTTATCGGCAAGAAGCTGGCAGAGGAGCTCGGGATCGGATTTTATGACGGTGAACTGCTTTCTCTGGTCGCAAAGGAGAGCGGCTATACCGAGGATTTTGTGCGCAGGAACGACCAGAAAAAGACACAGAGCCTTCTGTATCACCTGTACATAGGCAGCCAGATACTTCCTGCCTCGGATATGATATTCATAGCACAGTCCCGTGTGATAAAGGACCTTTACAATAAGGAGAGCTGCGTTATTGTCGGAAGATGTGCCGATTATGTCCTTCGCGGGTTCGGCAACGTGATAAACGTGTTCATCACCGCTCCCCTCGAAAGCCGAATCGCAAGAGTACGCGACGAGTACGGCGAACAGGCTGAGAATTACCGCGCATACCTTATGAAGAAGGACAAGAACCGTATAGCATACTACAACTATTTTGCCGACGACGCATGGGGAAAGGTACAGACATACGATATTTCGGTAAATTCGGACATCGGTATCGACAAGTCCGCAGATATTCTGGCAGACTATATAAAGACAAGGCTTGGTGACAAATGACAGACCCAGTACTCGGAAATTTCACGGCGGCAGTATTCGATCTCGACGGGACGCTGTTCGATTCGATGCCTTTCTGGAATCACATCGACGAATGGTTTCTCGGAGAAATGGGGATAAATGAGGTACCGGAGGATTACCTGCTGGATATCGCTCACCTCGGAGCAGAAGAAACTGCCATATACACAAAGAAACGCTTTTCCCTTGACATAGAGCCGGAAGAGATGATGGCAATGTGGCAGAGCAAGGCAAGGGAGTTTTACCGCAGTGAAGTGACACTGAAACCCGGAGCCGCCGAATACCTGAAAAAGCTCAGGGACAGCGGGGTCAAGCTCGCTGTGGCGACTGCAAGCAGCGAAGACCTCTTCATTCCGGGAATGAAGCATACCGGGATAGACGGATTTTTTTCTGCAGCAGCCTCTGTGGGCGAATGTGAGCGGAAAAAGGGTTTTCCCGACGTGTATCGGCTTGCCTGCACGCGGTTGGGCGTACCGGACAGTGAAGCCGTGGTTTTCGAGGATATTTATATGGCTGTTAAGGGGGCAAAAGACGGCGGATTCCGCACTGTCGGAGTCTATGATGTGACATCGGCACGGGACGCGGAGCGAATAAAATCCGCCGCTGACCTGTTTATCAGGGATTTCACAGAACTGGTGCAGCGTTAAGGCGCAGAATTTTCTGCGCCTTTTCTTTTATATGTGAAACATTTAACATTTTTTCATCTTATTCGATGTAAAAATTGTTGTAAATTGCTGAAATATCGTGTGAAATATTGAAAATTCCGACAAAAAAACTTAAATCTTGCTTTATCGCTTGAAATTATACCGTATATATGATATAATGTTTGTGAATGTTGTAAGAGGGTAATTATGCCCTCATACCAAAAAAAGGAAGGAATGATTGGCTATGACTTCTCCTCTCACCAAAGAACAGATAAGCAAAAAGCTGAAGGATACTCTTGAGCTCGATTTCCGCATCGGCCCCACCGATGCAACAAGCGCACAGATATACAAGGCTCTCTCAAAGATCGTGGTAAATGTGCTCCGTGAAAAACGGCACCTCTTCATGACAAAGTGCAACTCCGTCGGCAAGAAGCAGGTGTACTACATCTCAATGGAATTCCTCATGGGTCGTTCTCTCAAGACCTCGCTCTACAACCTCGGTATGAACGAAGCTGTGGAGACTCTGCTGAAGGACGAATATAAGATCAAACCTGAGACTATCTATGACGAAGAGCCCGATGCCGGTCTCGGCAACGGCGGTCTCGGCAGACTTGCTGCCTGTTATATGGACGGTATGGCTACCTGCGAGTTCCCCGCTACCGGCTATTCCCTGCTCTATGAATATGGCATCTTCAAGCAGAAGATAATAGACGGCTGGCAGACAGAGTTTCCCGACGACTGGCTTCCCGGAGGCGGTGCATGGCTCAGCCCCGTTGACGATCAGGCCATAGAAGTTCATTTTGACGGTGAAGTCCGCGAATACTGGGAGGACGATTATCACCATATTTCCCATGTCAATTATAATACCGTTCTCGCCGTTCCATACGATATGTATGTTTCCGGCTATGACAGCGAGGGCGTTTCAAAGCTCCGTCTCTGGAGTGCGAAGAGTATGTCTTTCGACATGAGCGCATTCAATGCAGGAGACTACTCCAACGCTCTCGGCGCAAGCAATATCGCACATTCTCTCACAAAGGTACTTTACCCGAACGACAATCACCTTGAGGGCAAGGCGCTCCGTCTGCGTCAGCAGTACTTCATGTGCGCCGCGTCGGTCGGTGATATTGTAATGCGTCACATGAACATATACGGCACTCTTGAGAACCTCCCCGACAAGGTAGCTATCCACGTAAACGACACCCACCCGACCCTCGCTATCCCGGAGCTTATGAGAATACTGCTCGATGACTGCGGATATGACTGGAACAAGTCGTGGGATATCGTGTGCAGGACATTCGCGTACACCAACCATACGGTCATGGCGGAAGCTCTCGAAAAGTGGGATAAGAACCTCATCGAGAAGATACTTCCGAGAATATACTCAATTATCTGCGAGATCAACAGACGCTACTGCGAAAAGCTCTCCGAGACTCTTCCCTATGAGAAAGTCGAGGCTATGTCGATCTTCCGAAACAACCAGATCAGAATGGCTACTCTCTGCGTTGCCGCTTCTCACAGCGTGAACGGCGTTTCCAAGCTCCACAGCAAGATCATCAAGGACAGCGTGTTCCACGATGAATATGAGCTTACCCCGAACAAGTTCACAAATGTTACGAACGGTATCGCATACCGCCGCTGGCTGCTCCAGTCCAATCCGAAACTTACCGCTCTCATTTCCGAGTGCATAGGTGACGGCTTCAAGAAGAACGGCGGCGAGCTCTCGAAGCTCAGATCCTTCCTCGATGACCGTGAAGTCCTCAGCAAGCTCGCCGATATCAAGCACAAGAACAAGGAATTCTTCGCAAAGTATGTTTACAATACTACCGGAACAAAGCTCAACACAGACAGCATCTTCGATGTACAGGTAAAGAGACTGCACGAATACAAGAGACAGCAGCTCAACGCTCTGCATATCATTTCCCAGTACAATTACCTGATAAACAATCCCGATGCCGACTTCCAGCCCAAGACCTACATCTTCGCGTCCAAGGCTGCACCGGGCTACTTCATGGCAAAACAGATCATCAAACTGATCTGGTGTATCGGCGAGGAACTGAAGAAAAATCCGAAGCTCAACGAGAAGCTTGCCGTTGTATTCCTCGAAGATTACCGTGTGACACTCTCCGAACTCCTGATGCCCGCTGCCGAGATCTCCGAGCAGATCTCCCTCGCAGGTACGGAAGCAAGCGGTACCGGAAATATGAAGCTGATGCTCAACGGCGCAGTCACAATGGGTACCTATGACGGAGCGAATGTTGAGATACATGAGCAGGTAGGCGATGACAACATCTACATCTTCGGTATGTCCACCCCTGAAGTGAACGTAATGAAGTCCAACGGATATTCGCCCGACGGCTATTACAACCGCAACGAGACTATCAAGGCAGCTATCGACGCTATGTACCGCGGTTTCAACGGCGCAACGTTCAACGAAGTCGCAGATGCGGTAAGATATGTTGACCAGTATATGTGCCTTGCGGACTTCGAGAGCTACAGAGCTACTCAGGAAAGAGCAAGCAACGAGTACAGAGACCTCACAAAGTGGAACCGTATGTCTCTCGCGAATATCGCGGGTGCCGGCATATTCTCCGCCGACAGAGCTGTCTCCGACTATGCAAGAGATATCTGGAAGCTCAACTGACAGATCAGTGATCCCCCGTCCCCGGACGGGGGATTTTTGCTGTACGGAACTCAACTTTTTTCAAAAAACTGTTGACATTATAAAAAAAAGTGGTATAATAGATTTAGCACTCAAAGAGAAAGAGTGCTAAAGAGATATGACAAGGAGACGATCATAATGGCAAAGAAACAGTTCAAGGCTGAATCCAAGCGTCTGCTCGAAATGATGATAAACTCGATCTACACGCATAAGGAAATATTCCTACGCGAGCTTATCTCCAACGCAAGCGACGCTATGGACAAGCTCTATTTCAAGTCGATGCAGGAAAACCTCGGCATCACAAGAGAGAATTTACAGATAGACCTTGCATTCGACAAGGAAAAGCGTATCATCACCGTTTCCGATAACGGTATAGGTATGGACAAGGACGAACTTGAAAACAACCTCGGCGTTATCGCACAGTCCGGCTCATTCAAGTTCAAGCAGGACAACACCGATACCGACAAGGAAGAGGTAGATGTTATCGGACAGTTCGGTGTAGGCTTCTACTCGGCGTTCATGGTAGCAAAGAAGGTCGAAGTGCTCACAAAGAAGTACGGCGAGGATACCGCTTACCTCTGGACAAGCGAGGGCGTTGACGGCTACACGATCACAGACGCGCAGAAAGATACGAACGGTACAGTTATCACACTGTATATCAAGGAAAACGCGGACGAGGAAGATTATGACGAATTTCTCCAGGAATACAAGCTGAAAAGCCTCGTAAAGCGCTATTCCGACTATATCCGCTATCCGATAAAAATGGAGACTACCCACCGCAAGCCCGTGGAAGGCAAGGAAGGCGAATATGAGGACGAAAAGTCCATAGAGACACTCAACAGTATGGTGCCGATCTGGAAGAAGTCCAAGCAGGAACTCACCGACGAGCAGTACAACCAGTACTACAAGGAAAAGTTCATGGATTACGTTGATCCGCTGCTGCATATCCATTCAAAGACCGAGGGTACCGCGACTTACAATGCCCTGCTATTCATACCGAAAAAGGCTCCCTTTGACTTCTATACAAAGGAGTACGAAAAGGGACTCCAGCTCTACTCCAGCGGCGTTATGATAATGGAAAAGTGTGCCGATCTGCTGCCGGACTACTTCAGCTTTGTAAGAGGTCTTGTGGACAGTGAGGATCTGTCGCTGAACATCTCCCGTGAAATGCTTCAGCATGACAGACAGCTCAAACTCATTGCAAAGAGCCTTGAGCGTTCTATCAAGAATGAACTGAAAAAACTCCAGAACAACGACCGCGAGAAATACGAAGAATTCTGGAAGAACTTCGGTCTGCAGATAAAATACGGTCTGTACAGCTCATACGGTATGCAGAAGGAGTTCCTGCAGGATCTCCTGATGTTCACTTCCAGTGCGGAAAAGAAGCTCACCACTCTCGAAGAATACGTGACAAGAATGAAAGAGGGACAGGACGCTATCTACTTTGCCGCAGGCGAGTCCATCGCAAAGCTGGATTCCCTCCCCCAGACCGAGATGCTCAAGGACAAGGGCTATGAGATACTGTACCTCACCGACAATGTCGATGAGTTCATCATCAGAATGCTCGTTGACTACGACGGGAAGGAATTCAAGTCTATCCAGTCTTCCGACGCGGATTTCGAGACCGAAGAAGAGAAGAAGGAAAAGAAAGAGAAGTCCGAACAGAACAAGGATCTGCTTGCCGAAATGAAGAAGGCGCTTGAAGGCAGATGCGCTGATGTCCGCCTGTCATCGAAGCTTCGTTCCCACCCGGTATGCCTTACCTCCGACAGCGATGTTTCGCTTGAAATGGAGAAGGTACTCGGCGCGATGCCCGGAAACGAGATGAAGCCCAAAGCTGACCGCGTACTTGAGATCAACGGCGACCACCCGATATTCAGCAAGCTCCAGTTCCTGTATGACAACGACAAGGATAAGCTCGCTGCTTACGCTGATATCCTCTACGATCAGGCTCTGCTCATCGAAGGACTCGACATTGAGGATCCTGTGGCATACTGCAACAAGATCTGTGATCTGATGATAAACTGACAGCCATAAAGAGGTAGGTATGGGCAAGGAAATAGAAATAAAGATACATCAGAACCAGACATTATACGGTGTGCTGATAGCTTTCGGCTTAATGGCTTTCATTATGTGCGGAATATATTTTCTGTTGTTGTTCCATCAAAGTTCGATTGCTCTGATATTGTTGTTCTTCACGCTCCTCAGCGGCGCGTTTTCCGCATTCTTCATCTATCTTGCCCAGTTCCCTACTATGGTATGGTCCGACGGCGAACAGCTCTGCTGGAAGCATCTGTTCAGAGAACACAGGATATACCTTACCGAAATAACCGCTGTTCACTGCGAACCATATACGGTGAGCAGCCGCTACGGAACATATCAGCGTATCCGACTTACC
>CAMVGH010000090.1 GCA_947166945.1 uncultured Clostridia bacterium | reverse complement strand
ACGGAAAGAAGCTGCATGAGGGATATGACCAGCTGTATGGTCTGGAGAGCTACTGCGAGTACTGTTACAAGGCGCTGAAAAAATCACAATTTGATAATTAAACTTTTCTAAAAACCAGATAATGTATTTATTATATATACAAAACAGACACTTTCACAAAAAATATTTGTAATTTTAATTCAAAACCCCATGTTTTCGGCATAAACGAATAAAATTTTTTCTGGAAAGTGTCCTTATACCCTGACATCTGTGCTACTCGGAATCATTTCTGCCTCTTTTTCTTGATTTGAACCTGTCATCCTCAAACGGCAATTCAATGGAGTGCTTTGCGTAGTATGGTCTGGTAATGCTGATCAGCTGCCCCAGAAGTTCTGAAAGACCGGCAGCTATAATATTAATATCTCGCTTTTCAAAAATGGCAAAAATGATTTTACGAAGATGTAAAAATGCCTCATAAGTATCTGAGTCCCTTTCTCTGCTGGACATGCCTCTGAGGATATCAGACTTTAACCTACTCAACGTGTCACGGGAAAACTGTATCTCTTCAAACGACATAGACCTTTTATTAATGCTGCGTCTCAGAGAATGATTACCAAGCTTCACATTCATCAGCGCGAAATAAAGGTAGCAGCAGATAAAGACAGACAGACCGTCCGTATGTTCTCCCAGCACTGTATGAACATAGAAATCTATATTGTCTCTGTTATTGTGAAAGTTCCGGCTAAAATGGTCTTTGTATGTTTCCGGAAGAGGGGCTTTCAGACAGAGATCCATAATATCTTCAACATTGCTTCCAAAAAACACATCATAGTCTGTCTCACAAATACCTGACCTGTTGATATCTATAAAAGGCAGACTGTAAAGCTTCTTTCTTATCTTCCCTTTCCCACAGTCAGTGTCTTTGTTATCCGTGGGTATACTTATGATCTCTGCTTTTAATCCGGAGCTCGTTCCGGCAAATCTGACAGGAACAGAGAAGAGCTTGTACGCTTTTTCGGGAGCAATATTAGGGCATCTCAGCTCTGTATTATTCTCATCATCTTCGGCATCATATATGCCGTATCTGCACCTTATATCAAATATCATTATTCGTAAGTAAAATTTCTGCAGCACGTCGAATTTCTGTTCTTCGGCCTCCGGTGCAGGAATTTTTACTTTCTCCGAAATTTCGGAACACAGCCTTATGGCATCAGTCTTTCTGTTTATATCCTCCATAACTTTGATCAATTGAAGTATTTTATTTATCCTGTACAGCGTAGTGCCAATGAAGCTGCTGACCTGTTGGCTGGAAGCAATAAAAGAGGCATCGAGGGCAAGCGATACATCATAAAGCACCTTGCGGGTAATCCAGCTGTCATCGCTGTTATAGGCAGAAGATGCTCTGATATTGCCGAAAAATATTTTGAGATTCTTGTCATAGTACACTGAAAAGCAGTCGAGATATGAAACAAGACTGAGCATATCAGCTCTTTCCCTTGTTCCGCGTCTGTATTCACTCAGCTTACCCGTAAGCTCACTGTAGTAATTTATCCGGTCATTGGATATAAGTCCGATATTCCCGTCTTTTCCAAAATACCTCTTGATATACTGTGATATATTCTGTTCGATAAATTGATTATACAGCACGTCGGGTTTTGACAGAAGCAGATCATTTTCGGTGTATGTTCTGACTGACAGACAAAGAGGGGTGAGTTCCAATCTCTTGTAGTCTTCCCTGACATAATAGCGGATTATCCACCACCTTACCCATGCGGCTTTCTCTGAACTCGCTTTCTCGTTATACTTACCGAAGTTTTTTTCAATGGCTTTATCTATCATTTCCAGCAATGCATTGTAATCGGGTTTATTGTTCCAATTAATATTACATGCGATTTCATATACTATATCGTGTGCGGTATTATTAATTGAATTGAACAGAACGAAATATTCCCATGAAAGCCGTCCCTTTCGGCAGATATAGCTTAAAAGATCACTAACTTCAAAAATCTCTTTTGCTGCTTCAGAATACTCTCCCCTGTCCCAAAGCTTTTTTCTGCCGGCTATCTTTGCGTTTTCAAAAAGGCTTGCTATACCATTATAAATATATGCTCTGCGTACATTGATGACTGTCGCTTCCGAGACCGAGTACTTTTCCGAGATCTCTTTTACCGTCATTTCATTTCCTACACCTTCATCAGAATCGAGAAGTATGCCTGCCCTGTTTCTGTATCTACCGCTGACATCATCACTATCCGCAATCTCTTCTAATATTTTTCTTTCACTCAGCAAAAGAGAAATATGATATTTTTGTGTCGGCATTTTCATGAACTCCTTTCCGGTGAATCTTCGGAAAATTTTTTACAAACTTTTAATAAAATCCGGATTTAATTGATAAATTTATATTACTTTGGCGATAAATCGTTTAGCAAAGCCGTTTTGCCTGCATCGTTTCCTTCTGAAATACTTTAGAAAAAAAATATTAATGTGATATAATATAAATAGGACATACAAAACCGGCATCTAATTTGCCGGTGATTATTAGGAGGAAAATGATATGAATGTACCACTTACAAATGCTATCGCAACCAGTTCTACGCTGGAGGACTATTATTTCTATATCCCACAGGACGGTTCCTTCATGGACATCGTAAAAGTAAAAAACAATAACACGAGAAGAATTGACTACCTAATGACGCCCTATGGGCTAACCCCTTTCGTTGATGACAACCAACAACAGGCTGACTACCACAAGCGCTTATCACACGGTTCTGTCAGAATATCCGATATTTACAGTTCCAACCGCACAAACCAGACGATTGTAAACCTGTGGGTTATTTCAGCGAACAGCAAAAAAGACCCTATTATAATTGAGCAACCTATCGACGACATCCGAATCGGGTCTCCGGATTTAAAACAAGCGCTGATTCGGAACGGCGTTGATATCTGCAGCAATTCGGCGTTCAGTCAAATAATTAGATTCTTAAATTTGTGCATTGCCTTTTTCAGCACTGTACATTTTCAAAATAACGGATTTTACATCAACGAGGATAACAGGCTCTCGTACAAAGATTCCGAACTTGTTCTCAAAGCTCTTGAAAGCGATCAGCACACGTCACTTTCGATCCGGTCAGACCAAACAGGCGCTCTAAATTCTCAATTACTCCTTGCCCTCTCGATTTGGGGATTGGACAGTATAAAGCACCTGTCGCAATATGAAATACCGGAAATCTTCGTTGTCTCCAGCGATCCGATTTCGGCGACAGAAAGCCTACAAAACCTTTTTGGCGTACCCAAAATACCAAATCCACAAAGGTTAAATACAAATCACATATCCTCTCAGATATTGCTTTGCGACATGACGTTGCAAAATAATTATATGCGGCAAAAAGCGGTCAGGATACTGAACGAAATATCGCACAGAAACACTGTCGTTGCCGTGATTTCAAAGCCAGAAGACGTCCAGGAGTCGATAAGCTCTCTCAATGCCGTTTTCATCCTGTTCGAAGTTTTCGGAATTGAAAACGGAGACAGTCTTAGAGCGGCAATGATCAGAAGTTTGATCAAAACACCGGATATTCTCAGGCAAGTAAGAAACGGAGTTGCAGTCGAAAACTCTTTTCTCGACGAAATGCAGACAGTCTTTGCTTCTCATGTTCTTGCCATTGCAAAGTGCTTCCTTGAAAGCCTTTTCAATGAGAAAAAAGACGCTGAGGCATATCTGCATTCTTTTTCGGACTATCTTGAGAATAATCTTGATCTGATCGATCCATTCGGATCACGAATAATCAGACAGTATTTAAAAGAGGGATCATATCTCACCGCTGAAAAAAGCAGCATTAATATGAATTTCTACCATTCGGAAGGGATAGCCTATACAAGAAGCTCACTATACTTTATGCCATCGGCAATGAAGAGCGCGGCAGATATGGGAAATGTAAGCCGTGAAGCTCTTTGCAGCGATCTGAAGGCAAACGGTGTGTTGACGACCCAAACGAAAAATCAGGTGAAATTACACATCAATGGCAGTGAGTTCCGCGCGTACGAAATATCACAGGACAAGCTCTATAAATTCTTCGAGCCACGTTTCGAGACAGGCGATATGAAATATTCTCGACCCGAGCTCAAATTCTGTATCGGCGAAGCCGGCGAAAAGAAACTATATTTCAACTCATACGAAAAAGCAGAAGACAGAGACCTACATGTTGCTGTATTCGGCGTTACAGGCTCCGGTAAGACAGTTTTTCTGAGGCATTTCGTTTTACAGGCTGCACGGAATGACTGTTTATGTCTCGCTGTTTCATTGAAGTCGATGCGGAATAAAGTTTTCATGCCGGGCGCAGATACGGTTTACCTCAAGCGATCACAATTCACAGGACAAGGAATCTCCCCCGAAGAAATCATAAAAACGGCCATAAACAGCGGAGAGCTTTATGACGAAGAGAAATTAATGCTTCAAGAGCTTCTTGAGAATCAGACATACCCCGCTGCTGATGACGTGTCACTTGCAGTCGAATTTATCAAGAAACTGCTCCCCGATACAAATGAGGGCATACACTTGACGGAGATGATGGATTATCTTTATAGAAATGGAATATTCGACAATGAAGATTCACTTATGCCTAATCTCCGCGCTGGAAACATTATCAATGTGGTCGTTGATGACTGCGAGATCAAGAGTGAAAGTCTCCACAAATCCGTTATGGATATGCTCATTGAACGAATTTTCGAGCTGAAACAAAGCGGACAGCTGAAATGTCATGTTTTCTTCACAATCGATGAAGCGACGAGCTTCGATCTTTCTCAAAAGGGAGCCATTGTGAATTTGCTGCTACGTCAGGGACGAAGCGTGGGCATCAGCGCGATACTGTCCTCTCAGTTTTTCACGGCGGAAAACGCTTCCAACATCAAGCATGCTCTCGATCAATGTCACACAAGGATCGCTTTTGACATCTGTGATGATATGGCTGTACTACGTCGCTTCGGCATCAGAGCCGACGACAAGGAAAAGCGCCGGATAATTGATGACAGAGCGCCATACACATTCCTCGCAAAAGGATATCTGTCAACAGAAACGAGTTCCGTTGACTATCCGATCTTCGGAAGACTCACCCGAGAGCAAGTCGATGAAGTCAGGAATTATCAAAAGTGAGGAAACATCGGGAGTACCGTGCCGGGTACTCCCTTCCCCGCAAGTCTTATCATTTTCACTTATATATTATTGACATGAGAATGATTCCCGACAGGAATAATTATACAGAAAACGGCAACAATGTAATCACAGGAGGTTATAATATGCTTGTAGAAGTCAAAGATGATAAAAAGCGTGCCGAAATATGGCTCACCCACAGCGAAGCTGATACCGTTCAGGCGGAGCTCGGCAGGATAATTGCCGAATATAAAAACAAGAATTATCTCGTCACCGTGTTCTATTCCGGAGACCGTGAGCTGTCTGCATTGACAGGTATGCTCCTTAAAAACAACATTGCCTGATCCTGAATGAGGCATAGGACTGTGCAGCCCTATGCCCCGTTTCTTTTTACGGTTCGTCTTAGGATATACCGACCGTGATGTATTATTTAATAATACTTTCTTTAATATTATTATATGGCGTATTTTTATTTTTGTCAAGTACAGATACAGTACGATATTATTTCCAACAATGATCGGCTGTGTTTATTGATATTATGGCTTGCTGATAATCAAATAAACAAGCTTGCTATATGATAAACGATGCAGGAAAGGACAAGCGCGTTGCAGATATAGAACAATGCGACTTTGACTGTCCATTTCAGCGAATGCGATTCCTTGTAAGTCGTGGAAAGCGCCATAAGGCAGGGTATGTTGAATGTTGTCGCAAACATGAACGCAAGGGCTTCCGCGGGTGCTATTGCCTGCGTCATCGCAGCTCCGAGAAGCGAAGTATCGGTTGCGGCGGTTTTTGCGTAGAATGTTGCCGCAAGAAGAGAGTTGTCTCCCATGAACACGGCGTTGAGTGTGCCGAGTACAGCTTCCTTTGCAAACGCACCGCTGACAAATGCCATAAACGTCTGCCAGCCCATGCCGAAGAATCGCGTTACGGGCTCAATGAACGTTCCGACACGGTAAAGCAGGCTGTTATTGACATTGCCGTCGATACTGAATGAGAATATGTAGAAAATGATCGACACGAGCGTTACTGTTCCGAGGGCTCTTCTGAAAATGTCCCATGCCTTGAAGAACGCTTCTTTTATTATGTGCTTCCAGTGTGCCTTGTGATAAGGCGGAAGTTCCATTATCATACCGCTTCTCGTTTCTTTCGGAGCAAGTTTCCTGCTGAAAAGCTTCGATACAACGATCATTGATACAACGACATACAGAAGTATTCCCACGCACACAAGAAGTGTCTGCCACCAAGAGAAGAACATTCCCGAAATAACCGGGATTATAGACCATATCGACGCGCAGGGTATCGCCCACACGATCGACATAGCAAGCATTCTCTGTCCCCAGTTGTCCATTACTCTCGTTCCGCAGGCACCGCCTATCGTACAGCCGAAGCCCATGAGCATCGGGCAGATAGCTTTTCCCTGCAAGCCGAGCTTTGAGAGCAGTCCGTCGAACTGATACGCGGCACGGGCGAGAAATCCCGTTTCTTCAAGAAATCCGAACACGATATTCACGCCGAACACAAAGCTCGCCATTGAGATAGTAAAGTACAGAACATTCGGTATCATGGTACTGAATATGGAAACTATCCACGGGTGAACATTCCAGCTTGTAAGAAGCTGATCCACAGGGTCGTGAAGTACTCCGGGTATCATCTGACCAATGCTCATGAACGGTATCATAATTATCATCGCAACAAGGAATGCAAGCAATACAACGCCTATGCAGATCAATTTTCCGAGAACGGGTCTTGTCATCAGACGATCAAATTTCGACATCTTATATACCGATTCTTTTGTCTTTGTGACACCGGCAATAAGCTCGCTCACCCACTCGAATTTTTCCCTGCTGTCTGCCTTTACATCAGTCTGCTCTGCCGGAGCAGCTACCGTCATTTTATGCGGAGCCTTCATTTCTTCGGCTATAAGCTTTTTCAGCCTGTCATAATCTTTCGTGTTTGTTGCATTGAACGGCAGGACGGGAATACCGAGCTTTTCAGCAAGCGCGTCGGCATCTATCTCTTTGCCCATATCCTTTGCGACATCTATCATATTCAGCACAAGCAGAGCCGGCTTATCGAGCCTTGCAAATTCAGCCAGCATAAACATACTTCTTTCAAGCTGCGACGCATCGACAAGCACCACAGTCAGCTCACTCTGACCGGACTTTATAAAATCCGTAGTGATGATCTCCTCGTCGGAATTTCCCGACAAGCCGTAGCTTCCCGGCAGATCGGTGACGGAGTATTTTGTGCCTTCGTATGTGTATGTACCCTCGTTCTTTTCGACTGTTTTTCCTGCCCAGTTGCCGACATGCTGACGGGAGCCGGTAAGGTTGTTGTATATTGTGGATTTGCCGGAGTTCGGCTGTCCCAAAAGCGCTATACTTGCAGTCATCTCTTTGCCACCTCGATCCTTTCCGCGTCGGCTCTGTTGAGAGAAATGAGTGTTTCCCTCAGATAGATGAGAACCGGCATTTTCCTGTCATTTCTGACTGTCTGGAACGGGGTGCCTTCTGTGATACCTATTGATGTGATGCGGTTCATGAAATGATCGTCTCCGCCCACAGAAAGTATCTGTCCCTGCATATCCGCTGTGGTTTCCGTTAGTTTCATATTTTTCCTCCAGATTTAGGCAATACCGCATAAATAGCGTGCGCCTATTTGTACGGTATTGCCTTATTATTGCAGACCGGGTCATGCTCAGTCTGTATTTTTACCTTTCTTCCCTGCACAGGCACTGCACCCGCTGCAGCCGGAACAGCCGCACCCGCAGCCATTGCCGCTCTTTTTTGCCTTTATCTTGCTTCTGACAATGAAGAACACTATAACTGCAAGCGCAAGCAGAAGAACGATCGACATAATATTATCCGCCAGCCAAGCCATATCATTTGCCTCCTTAATCAGTTAGTTTTGCCTAACTCGTATGTAAAATTTATATCGGCATATCAGCCGACATAAATCGTTATTCCATTCCGCAGAGCCATTTCCAGCCTCTTGAAAAAAACTCGTTTATCGTCTTTGCGTAGTGCATCGCATCTTCCCGCGAAAAATCGTGGCGTATCGGCTGCAATACAGCTTCCACATTCGACGATACGAGCAGGTGAAATTCCCGCCGGTCAAACTCCGGAACACAGTCTCCTCGTGTCCGTAAAGCCTCGATATATTTCAGAGAACTCTCCTCTTCCATTTCCGCCAGCGTATGTGCGTAATCCGCATAACGTGTTCCCTGTGAACGGCAGACCAGCAGCTTGAATTCATCAAAATTATCGTAGATGAATCCCATTGCATACACCGCGTCCTCATTCAGAAATGCGGCGGCAGCGCCTATCTCCTCGATAGCGTCCTGTTCCTCCCGCTCCTTCTTATGGTAAAGCACATAGAAGCTGTCAAGCGTCGGCTGGACAAGGTGCGCGAACATTTCTTCCTTGCTTGGAAAATGCTTGTAAAGCCCCGATACAGTGATATCGGCATTTGCCGCTATCCGTCTCATAGACGCGTTCTCAAATCCGTATTCAAGAAATTCTGCCTTTGCGGCAGCTATTATCCGCTCATGGCTTTCGGTCTTATCTCTGGGCATTTTATCATCTCCCGGCAAAGCGAACGTTGTTCTCTTTTATAAGAATACACTGTTCTCTATCATTTGTCAAGTGAGTATTGAGATATTCAGCGAATTGCATAAAACAAAAGTGACAATGCCGTTTACTGTTTTGGCATTGTCACTATTTTTCCCTTCTGGATTACCGGACCGGTAACTTTCTTGCAACACAGTGCAGTCTGAAAAATCCTCGTTTTTCCCCGGATTCAAGTGTAAGTCCTGCTTTACGGCAAAGTTCCCTCACCTCTTCGACCCCGTAAACATGCACATCTCCGTGTCCTGCCATATTTACAACAGGAAGTTCCACATGATTGAAGAACCAGAGAACAGGTGCGCTTTTTGCAGTCATATCCCGAAGTATCAGCCTTCCGCCGGGACGAAGCACACGGTACACACTGTTGAAGAAATCCTGCACGTTCGGATAGTGATGAAAGCTCTGGCAGCAGATCACCACATCGAAGGACTGATTGTCGAAAGGAAGGTTTTCACAGTCTCCGACTATGAGTTCGACACCTTTCATATTCTTTGCTTTTGCGACCTCGATCATTTCGGGCGTGAGGTCAATTCCCGTGTAGTGCTTTTCCGGGTATTTTTCGTGCAAAAGTGTCAGCATCGGAGCCGGTCCGCAGCCGCAGTCAAGAAGATCTGTGAACGGTTCCTTTTCAAGCTCTGCAAGCACATCGGGGTAATCCTTTTTGCACATCTTGTAAACGCCGCCTTTGTCTGTCTCATAGACTTTGGCTGCTTTTGCAAATTCCTTTACCGAAAGCTGTTTGTATTCTTTGTCTGTCATTTTTCTTCTCCTTTACAATATGCATCTCTGAATATCTGAACTATTCTGCTTTTATCTTTTCTTTGATATAGTCTATGACCTGCCTCTCTCCCCTTCTGCCCTCGGGCGTAAAAGTAAAGACGGGATACGAATGGAATGTGTCGGGCTCAATGTGTATCTTATAATCCTTCATTCCGCATCGCCTGAATGCGGCTTCAAAATCGGGCGCGTCTCCCGACATCATTTCGTCTCCGCCGAATCCGAGCAATGTCGGAGGAAATCCAGAATAATCATCTTCCGCGGCACACCCCGCTATATGCTTCGGGACAGCTCCGTCAGGATCATAGAACTCCCTGAACTGCTTCTGAAGCTCACCGCCCATGACCACGTCCTTATCCTTGAGGGCGTTCATTCTCTCAAGACTTTCCGGCGATGTGTAAAGATTGAATACCGAAAATGCCACGATCGCGCCCGGCATCGGAAGTTCAAATTTTTCGTGCGCAATATGTCTGCCAAGACCCATTACCAGAACTGCCCCTGCCGAGAATCCCAGCCACACGATCTTTTCCGGCGCATATTTTTCGAGCATTTTTCTGTGCAGCTCATAGCCGAATCTTACGCCGTCATACATATCGTTCCGGGGATAAAGAGGATAGAATGGGATCCACAGGTCACAGCCGGTCTCATCTATGTAGTGCCGTATGCTGTTTTTGTTTGGAAACTGATACCTTATATATCCGCCGCCCGCATAATAAACAATCGCTCTGCTGTGATCGCTGTCACGCTTTGAATATACGACACAACGGCATTCCGCAGCCGTAATTTCCTGTTTTTCATAACCGGATATTTCCGGAAACGAGTAACTGCGCTTCTGAATATTTTCAGCTTGTCTGACAAAATCCTCTCTGGTCATAGCAGATTTTTTGGCTGTCGCCTTACGCAGAAAAGGTTTCAACAAACTATAAATCGCACTCATGATCGTTTTTCTTCCCTTCCCTGCCATTCTTCGAGAAACGCAAGTATTCTCCGGAAGCTGTCCTGCCGCGCCTGCTCACATTCTTCCGGATATTTCTTTTCTGCCGGCAGTATGTTCTTAAATGCCCATTTTGCGTATCCGCGCATCTCATCAATACCGTCTGTCAGCGCGTGACTTGCTTTTTCATAGATGTGATATTCCACACGGTACGGATAGTTGTTTTCTTCGAGTATCTTCACCATTCTCGTTACTGCAATATCGGAAGGCCATGCGTCATCGTCCTTGACTGCAAGGAACAGCACATCGGCGTGCATATTCTCCACACGTATCCTTGACTCCTCCGTGACGGGATTATGGTCATAGCCATATCTCATAAATCTTTTGAGCCCATATTTTTTATCCTTCGCCGCATTTCTGAATATTCTCGGCAGCCCGCTGTCTATCAGTGTCCACGGTGAATACGGAATATCTTTTCCGCGCCATGTGTATAAAGACCTGCCCAGTCTTTTGAAACTGCTTGTCGTTCCTTCCATGATGTGGTCATAGGGAACGACCGGAATAATGCAGCTAATGTCCGGAACAAGCAAAGCGGCCAGCAGAGTGTAACCCGCTCCTGTCGAAGCAGCGGTCATCGCCACGCTTCTGATCTTTTTCTCCTCTTTCAGCCACTTTGCAGCCCTTTCGGCGTATTCGACAGGTATTGAAACAAGGTCTTTCGGTAATCCGTCCCACAGATAAAATCCGAGAACAAGAACATTATATCCCGCATTTCGCAGATACCTGCACATCGACACGCTTGTTTTTTCGTCGCAGGACGCACCTCCGGCAGCTATTATCGCCACATCGGTATGATAGCTTCCCGGATACCAGATTCCCATGAAGCCATTCTTTTCTAATGTACATCTCTCCATAATTTTCCGTCCGTTCCCTGCGATACAGTATATTATTGCCGTTTTTTGAGTTTGCTTTAGCTAACTTCACTTGTCATTATATCACAATTTTAGCATTCAGTCAACTACCTATCGTTCGTTGTTTAATTCAGGCATTCCTGCACAGCGACGTTCTCTGTCGTAAAGAGCGCCGTCCCGATGTATATTTCAGTTCCTTTTTCTCTGTTTCTCTATGACCTCATCATGACAGCAGTTCCCGTCTGACAGATCAGAATGTCTGATGAATTTCACATGCCTCGTCAGGTTTTCATAAGATGTTGTATCGGTCATACAGAAAATCTTGCATAAACTTCTGATGCCGTATGTCTCAAACATTTCGACATAAACGCACTTTGAAATGCAGTACTCTATCTTCCCTTCCGAAACTTTGAAATAGTCATACGTCAGACTTCCGTCCTCAACGCGTTTGTCATGATCCGAAATATTCCACTTCCGTGCTATCTGATACGCATTCGGCATCATATCAATGCACCGCAGCAGTCGTTTGAATAATTTTCTTCTCGCACTGAATCCGCTGTTGATGATATCAATGATCTGCGGATCAGATAAACCGAAATGTTTCAGTCCGAGACACATAGCAATTACCGCATAAACGTGTACCGCATTTGTTGATGGGTAACTGCTGTGCTTTTGGAAGGTCTCCGAGTTATACATTTCTCCGAGCCTTTTCTCATACGTGGCGATCTCGTCATCAATCCCATTTACTTTTCCTCCGACAAGCGCCTTACGGTATATTTTCGCATAGCTTCTTATTGTTTTCTCAATATCCATTGCCATAAGATCAACGATGCCTCCTTCATTGTCTGTCTTTTCCGCTGAAAGATGATCCGCCAGCCAGATACCGTAACTGCAGCGGTTCAGCCTGCACTATCGGGAACAGACTGATACTATTATACCACGATCCCGTCAAAATTTCAACCTCGGCATTTACTTGACTTTTTTTCATATTTGTGGTATCTTTTCTATGTGATGAGATTTAACATCAAAGATGCAGATAACAGACCAACAGGAAT
>CAMVGH010000089.1 GCA_947166945.1 uncultured Clostridia bacterium | reverse complement strand
AGTCCTTCGGCGCACAGTGTCAGGATTTCGGTCAGAAGTGTCCTCAGCTCGTCGGGATTGACAAAGGATAGGAAATCCCTTCGGTTCATTTTGCGGCGCAAAAGGTCGGGATCGCCGCCGTCACGATACAGAAAAGAGTGGGACAAAAGTGCCGTCAATTCCGCAACCCGATTCATCAGACCGAGATGGAACGCCGCGACCGTCATCGCCTGCGACAAAGGCTGTGTGCAGGCGGAGCGGAATTCCAGCGTACCGCGCGCGGTCAGATCGATCTGCTTGTATGTTCTCAGATACGCGATATCCTCCGCTTTCGGGGTGAAGCGATATGGATGATACTCTCCGTCGTAGTATTCACCCTCGATGGATTCGCGGGTCAGGTATTCGTCAAAGGGAATCGGATAGAAGAACAGGTATTTGCCGTTGCGCTCAGCACAAAAGATGCTTGTCCTGCTCAAATAGTCCGTGATCTCGCCGACCGACTGCGGCAGAGGCTCGAAGAAGCCGAGATTCTTCGGATTGATTCCGTGAGCCGAACGCTCCCAGAAATAATCTCTGACGCAGAGCAGCTCCGGCATTTCCGGCAGATAGGAATTGGCGAACAGTACCGCTTTAAGCGGCTCGACAAGTGAAAACGCCTTGATGACGCTGCAAAGGTTTTCTTCATTCACATCGAGCTGAACCTGAGAAGCGCTTGAAAATGTCCCGTAGCCGTAATAATGATGAAAGCCGGCAGATACATTAGTGTATTGCCACACTTCTGCTTTTTTGAGATAACCTTCCAGCATCCGGTATCGCGGCGAGGGTACAAAGTTGAAATCATTGATTTTGTAATTGGGATTCACGCCGAGACCTGTCAGCGTATGCTGATCATTGTTCAGTTCTTCGTTGATGAAACTGACATAATCTTTAAATCTCGCCTGTGCCTCATGGAGAGTGCGGACGCGTCCGAGCGCGATCTCAAAGTTGTTGTAGGAGCAGTCGAATGAAAAGATGTCGCAGGTATCCTCGCATACCGCTTCGTGACAGCTTCCGTCGTCATCGAATTTCTTCGGCGTAAACCCAAAGTGTTCGATCGCCTTCTGCACAGCGGCGATACTGACGGTTTTGTCGGTTTTCTCAGAGTTGAGGTTGACGATCGGCATTTCGATCTCGATTCCGATATAATTCGCGCGGGGTTTTTGCAAAGGCGAGATGAAGCGATCAAAGATCAATTCGTTTGCAGTTTTCATATACTTTCCCCTTATGTTTTTATTAAAGTCCCGAATAAGCCATATAAAGCGGCTTGTAGCTGTCGGCGTTGAAGAAATACTCGTTTTGATGCTGCGCTCCCGTAAACACAAGCTTACCCTCACGCCAGCCTGTCAAAGTCATAAACGGAGCGGGTTGCCAACCGGTTTCAGATAATGGCTGTGTGGAAAATGTCGTACCAAAGCTGTCCTTTCGCAGATACAGCGAATCCCGGAAATTAGTATGCGCGTACAGGAGCTCGCCGTCATCAATCAGCAGATTCAGCTTGTTCTTCGGCGAGCTGCTGTTGACGATACCGTCAAGTATCTGAAAACGTTCCTCCGCATTCAGCGGTCGTCCGAGTTTTGCAGATGCTTCGTTGATACTCTCAAGGATATACAGGAGTATTCTCTCGCTGTCCGTCTCTCCCTTTTGCAGAAAGACATACTTGTTCAGCCTGTCGTTCTCAAAAACGGTACCGTTATGGATCAGCGTCCAACTCCTGCCGCTGTTGTCCGTCCCGACAAAGGGATGGCAATTCTCGTATTCTACGTTACCGATCGTCGCCAGTCGAATATGCGCCAGCGCAGTTTTGGCAAAGATAGGCTCAGACAGCATTTCATGAAGATACTCGCTCTGATCCGCGCGCTTTGTTTCACGCATGATCTGCGTTTCCTGCTGCCCGAACAGTGCCAATCCCCAACCGTTGGGATGCTCGTTTGCATGAGAATAAAACTCTCGCAGATCGGTATTCAGTTCTTTTTCCCGGTTGCCCGAGAAGCCATATATTTCGCACATGATAATTCACCATATAAAGAAAAACGAGGCGCATACACGCCCCGGATCAATAAACAGACAGTTTTCGTTCAGAGGCTATTTTTGACACGACAAACAAGACGACATACAACTGCCGCCCATCAGCATCATGGTGAAAATAGCCTTTACTTTCATAATTATCCCTCTACTACCTATTAACATAGTAGGTTAATTATATAGTATGAATCCTTTTTTGTCAAGTACCTTTGTGCGTTTTACGCATTGTTTTCTTTCGGATAAAATGATATCATAAGCCTAATATGGAAAGCGAGTGAATAATATGGCGTTTGATTTTGATGAGATCATTAACAGAAGGATACCCGGGGATATCAAGTACATGCCCGTTAACGGACGCGACGATATTCTCCCCCTGTGGGTAGCTGATATGGATTTTCGCGCGCCTGACTGTGTAAGGCGTGCTTTGATCGCACAGGCAGAATACTCTGTTTTCGGTTATCAGATTCCCGACAAGGAATATGACAGCCTTGTCTGTGAATGGCAACGAAAGCAGTTTCAATGGTCAATCAAAGCTGAATGGCTTATAAAAACACCAGGAGTGATGTTTGCAGTCTCATCATCAATTAAAGCGCTGACGAACGAAGGCGATGGTGTGTTGATCTTTCAACCGGTGTATCCACCCTTTGCAAATGTTGTAAAGCATAACAAGCGTCAGTTATTTGTATCTGAGCTTTATCTGAATAACGGACGATATGTAATGGATTTTGCAGACGTTGAAAGTCAGCTGTCAAAAGGAACAATTAAAGCCCTGTTGTTCTGCTCTCCGCATAATCCTGTCGGCAGAGTGTGGGAGAAGGAAGAAATGGAACAGCTCGCCGCTTTATGCCTGCGTTATGATGTGAAGATCATCAGCGACGAAATCCATGCGGACTTTGTCTATCCGAACAGCAGACATATTCCGTTTGCATCCTTATCGGAAGATATCGCCGCGAGTACCGTCACTTGTACCGCACCGACAAAAACATTCAATCTCGCCTCTATACAGGTGTCCAATATGATCATATCCAATGATTCTGTTCGTCACGCGGTACAGGCGCAGGTTTATGCGACCGGTTATTCCTCCATCAACTCAATGGCGATCGCTGCCTGTAAAGCGGTATATCGTGACGGTAAAGACTGGCTCGACGAGCTGATCCGATACCTTGCCGAGAATCGCCGCATTCTGACCGAAGCCTTCCCCTCTGACAGAAAGATCAGAATAAGCGCGCCGGAAGGCACCTATCTGGCGTGGCTGGATTTTCGATCACTCAGAATCAGCGATAATGAATTGAACCGCGCTCTACTTTACACATCAGGCGTCAGGCTGAACACAGGAGAAAGTTTTGGTAAGGGAGGCTCCGGCTTTATGCGTCTGAACTTTGCCTGTCCGCACAGCACATTGATTGAAGCGATAAAAAGAATAAAAACCATTCTGTAAAGAACAGAGCAGGACGACAGCAAATTGACCTGCTCGCTTTTTTGTCATTATATAACTATTCAAGATAGATAATTGCTATCTGTTAACACTTGAAGACATCTCTCTTAATCAAAGATTGCAAGACTGCAAAGCTACAAGTGGATGAACAGAATAGCAATATAGGTATTCAGTCCTCTAAAAGAGATTTGAGATTTTTATTAAAGAATAGCTGCCCTCTTTGTGTACAAGAGAGCAGCTTTGAATTGTACCCAATTCAGTTTCTATTATCCGTTAAGGACATCGACCTTTCTGTGAGTGTCCTGTTCCTTAACATAATGATATTGCCTGACAGCGCCGTTTATGATTGCAATAGCCGCAGGACTAGTGTTGTTTTTTTCTCAGATGCAGCTTCCTGCGATTTTTGCCAAAACGCTTGATTTCTGCGCGGGACTCAATACGCCGCTTGCCATGTTCGCCGTAGGCGTAGATCTCGCTCAGTGCCGGTTCGGTAAAATGCTGAAAAAAGGAAAGCTGTATGCAATCTCCGCTGTTCGCTTGCTGTTAATCCCGTTGATTGTGCTGGCCCTGCTCACGGTCATCCCGGGGATCAACAACGATATCCGTTACGCGGTGCTGATCGCCGCAGTGTGCCCGGTCGGCTCCAACCTTGCGGTGTATGCTCAACTGCACAACAAGGACTATACCTATGCGGTAGAGACGGTCGCAGTATCTACACTGCTGTGTATCATCACGATTCCACTGTTAGTTCAATTAGCAAGTGTAATTTGGTAATTAGTCATATAGAAAAATGATATGAGTCGAGGATTCCTCGGATCTTTTCTTTGGCAGAAAACTATTTGTAAAGGAAAGCGACGGAAATAAGGGTGTAAGGAACACAATAATCCAAAATAGTACCCTTCACATATCCCACCGTTCGTCATATCTTGACAGCAATCATGTTGTACAATGTGATCGTATGTCATTATGACAGCATAATCACTTTTACCCTAAACAACCTTATATCTACACACACCATGCCTGTTCTCTCTAAAAATCAATGACTTCGGAATCTTCGCTAACCACTTTTTGCTGAGATTGTTGTTGCCGAAATAGGCGTCAAAGTTAGCAACAGGCAGGACAACCCAATCGGTGTCATCGGATTTATTGGCGAGGTAATAGCGTATCAGCTCGACAATAACCTCTTTCGGTACACCGTTGGTATCTGTTACTTCAAGCTGTTTACTTACTGTTTCGGGGAGCGGATATTTTTCCGTTCTGAGTGCGCCCGCTTCCAAGGCGTCGGCGATGATGTCGTCAAAGCGGAGCGTCCACGCTCCTTTTGTGTTCAAAGCAAAGATCGGCACTTGCAGCTGACGTACCCTCTTTTTCCACTGTGACGTAAAACCCACAGAGAGATTCTCGCACTTTTTGTATGCGGATTTGCTGACCTTATCGGGATTTGCTTTTACAAACCGAATAACACTTTTTATATGGCGGTAAAACCAACCTTTACCGTTTTCATCTATCAGCTCCGGGAAGTCGGCGGACAGCTCACGAAAGTCCACCGGCGGATCGGAGCTTTTCTTTTTGTCCGGAACACTGCACCATGCGCATAGGGCGTTTCTGGCTTTCTCGATCCGCTCATACGGATTATCCAGAACCCTACCGTCCTTATCGTGAAACAGATATCCGCGCGCCATGGTTGTCAGGATACGACCGAAGCCGGAGAAGTCGGTAATCATGTCGAAGGTAAAGCGACCAAGATAGGTGGTGTCAGTTTTGCGTACAACGATATACGTCGGCTGATCGGTATATGCTTTGAATTCTTCCCATTCGTTTGTCATCGCTTTACCTCCCTACAATTCTCTAACACTGTCATCGGCATAACTTCCAATGCGAATTGCCGCTCACCGAGAGCGACCGCGCATTTCAGCACCTCATTCAAATCCAAGCGTTCTGCACCTTTGTAATTCGGCACAAATAATCTTATACAATTCCGAATAACTGTCTGCCGATAATCTCCCGTTTGATTTGTATTACTAAGCAGGGCGTTCAAATCTTTATCGTCGTCCTGACGCTTGATGTGATCGGCGATTTCCTTTGCACGATACATATCGTCGAGGTCACAGATGATGTCGCCGAGAATTCTGTACCCACTATGACGGAAATCACAGAATAGCTTACGGTAGTCATAATCAATCATTCCCGAGATAATCTCATAGGTAGCAACCATTCTGTCTGAATGTGGCACTAAATGCCAGTTCGTTTCGGACAGTTTTAATCGCGCCTGACGAATTTCGTATGGCTGTATGTCGTCAAACGCGCTGTATAACTCGTCGACGGAGTAAAGGTTTTCCTGCCCTCTTGCAAACAGGATTCTTTCGATATCGGTTTGGCGCTTTCTCTCTTTCGGAATGTGACGAATAAAGCGATTACGATTCATCGCTTCGTGATATGCCGCAATAATGGCTTTTGTCCGTTCAAAAACGTGTTGATCTAATGAATCTTGCCAGTTCGGAGATTGAGCAAAAGTGAATAGCTCCTCGTCTGTTGCCGGATTTGCTTTGTGCTTTAACGTCTCTTTATCCAACATATAGGCGTAATACGGCAGCTTTTCAAGATTGGAGCTAACGTTGTCCCAATCTGTTTTGTCGATGAATTCCTTTACGCGTTTCGCTGTCGTCGGCTGGTACCACTTTCTTTCGGAACTGTCGCCGACAATCGACTTGTATTGCAGGAACAGGCTTTTCTTTGCTTTACGCACTTCCAGATACTCGGACAAATCGGGCTTTACGCCATTCTTTGCAGAATCGATCTCTAAGCCGGTCAGGATCGCCAACACCTCAGTATCCTGACGACTTGACGCTCTTTCATCATTTTGGCTGTTCTCGTCATAAGCAATAATCCCTCGCCGTAACGCGGCGTTACTGATTTGACCGACGCGCGACGAAAAGGTACTTTTGACCGTTTCCATCCTCTTATGCCAATCGTTCGCATCGGCGATGATCGGATCTGCCGACGGTATTTTCAGCACAGGTAATGACGCCGTATCATCATAGCCTTTACGGACACAGTTGTTGACAAGCGGATCGGCGATCGTTTTCACCATATCTCCGTCATAGTCTGCGCCACCGAGTCGGTCGGGAATTAATGATCGAGAGTCAACCATAACCACATAGCGAAGGTGAGAAAGATACTTCTTTCTAAGCCGTCCGACTTTGCTCAGCGGATGTACCAACGCCTCCTCGTTTCGTGCAATATGTGGGCTGCGCAGGAGAGTATAATACTCTTGTTTTGTATATGTCGGTTTCGGTGCGTACACTGTGTTGCCGGATAAACACTCCTCCACCAACTTTTTGTACGCCTTACTTTCGCCTTCGGCACACCTTACGATGTATGCCAGCAATCGCATCAAGTCGTCGGATAGATAACGGTTATCTCCTGCAACCAATAACTGTCCGACAGCGTACTTTTGTCTAATGCTCTCCGCTTTGTCGGAGAGCTCTTTTGCGTATATCGCTTCTTCCATAAACAGCGGATTTTGTTCGATTATCTCCGCGCGCTGTTTACGCTTATCTGTTATTCCGATATCTTCATCGTCAAGAACATCGGTAAAGTGTTTCTGCCTGTTGCCAAGCTCGCCGACATAATCATAATACACCGCTTCTGTCGTTTTGGTCAGCCAATGGCGCGGATCGGTATTCGGAGATTTATCCCAGCCGAGCGGCAAGTCCAAAGGTCTGAATTCATCATCCGTCAAGGCAAGTGTATTTAGAAACTGATAATTCAGCTCCGTAGTGTTTTGCGGCTCTGTTTTATCCATACCGGAGATATACAACGCATACTTGTATTTCCTGCACCGGTTCAAATACTCTGCCCAAGTCAACCCGTTTTCCGTCATCCAGCCAAAGCCCTTAAACATACTCTTTGTCAGAATCATATCTACATCGGCAACGGCATGAGCATTACCCCAAATATCTATTATCTCTGCAACACGCAGCTCGGAAAACAGCTTTTTGAAATCGACCTCATGAACAACTCCCTTGATATACGGCAGACGGATTTGAAAGGAATGGTGCTTTCCCGACTCAGTCAGCATATACGAAAGCTCTTTTGAAATGATACCCTCACCGTCAAACTCCAACACCTCTACATCTGCTTTGGTTTCCACACGACTGTATTTTCGTACCGGGTTATCTGTTCCGTCATCCTCAACGGTGATGATATCCGCGCCTTTTACGATGCTTTTCGGATTGTCTATCACGACGATCCTTTTTTCTTGCAGTAGATCCTGTATTACTACTCGACGACCACCTGTGAACATCAAGCCGTTATAGGCATACAGCTTAGATAACTGACAATTCCCGATCTTCATCCCGAGCATCATCCGCTCCTTGAGCGGCTCATAAACATCCTCTCGGACAAACGACAGTACATTATGTCGGCTCATACTGGCTGAGCGTTCAAAGGCGATATACCGACGCGCGGGATATCGCTCATCCAAAACGATCTCAATTCCCTCGGGACGGAACAGACACTCTGCTTTCTTCTGTAACTCAGCAACTCTGCCAACAGGTCGTCGATCAAAGACACCTGAGAAATCGATATAGACAAACACATCAGATAAACGGTCACACGGTGATGATGGTTCTTCCGAACCGTACAGGACCGCCATCGCCTGATAGAACATCATGCAGTCGTCCTGCTCGGACAGTTCGACAAGGTATTCCTTTGACGGATCGGTTGCATTGATATGAAATCTCCAACCATCATCCTGTTTTACGGCAGAGGATAAAAGGCTCAAAGCTGAGATTTGCGGGATCAAATACTTTTTCATATATTTCTCCTGATATGATCTGAAAAAAGTATAGCATAACGCCTCTAAATATTCAAGTATCTGTTATTTGATAACTGTCCCCACTTTTTAAGGATAGCAAATCAAATAACACTTGAAAGGAGGCGATGCCTTATGATTGTTCCCATTAAACCTGAGCAGGTTGAACAGGTAAATTCCCTTGTGCGTTCTGCCTGCGCCAACTGCCAAGACGGATGCTGTTTGCTGCTGGATGACGGCGACAGCCACCCTTGCGTACAGCTATTGTCGGTATCGGGAATCTGCTGTCAGTATTTCCTGACCGCAGTCCTTCCTACCGATGATAAGTTGTACTCTCAAATCATCCGAAACAAATAATTACAAAGAGAGGTCAAAAATATGAAACAATTCAATAACAAAATCATCATTGGTATTGACCATGGATATGGCAATATCAAAACAGCAAACCACTGTTTCCCCAACGGTGTTGAGAGCACGAATATCAATCCGCTGCTCACCAAAGATATCCTGATCTTCGAAGATCGTTCCTACCAGATCTGTCAGGGACACAAGAGCTTTCTTGCGGATAAGGAAGGCGATGAGGATTATTACATCCTGACGCTCGCCGCGATCGCAATGGAACTGAACGATCTGAACCTTACTCAGGCAGATATTATTATCGCGGCAGGCTTGCCGTTGAAATGGGCTGCTACACAAAAGGACGCTTTCACTGCTTATCTGTCCCGCAATAAAGAAGTACAGTTCTCTTTTCGGAATATTGACTATCATATCCGTATCAGTGATGTGCTTGTCTATCCGCAGGGATATGCTGCCGTGGTACCGTTCAAGTCGAGATTGAGCGATCTGAATATGATCGCTGATATCGGAAACGGTACGCTGAGCAGCTTTTTCATCGGTGACGGAAAGGTACTGAGGGACGGTATGTATATGGATTTATTCGGCACTCAGCAGTGTATCGAAAGGATCCGTGATACCTTCTTTGCCCAAACAAAGAGGAAGATCAACGACTACACGGTTGAGGCTGTTCTTCGCACCGGAAAATCGAATATCCCGGATAACGATCTGTCGATCGTCCGATCCGTCGCAGAAAAGTATGTCAACGATATTTTCGATATACTCAGAGCACATGGTTATGACGAAAACACGATGTTGCTCTACATCGTCGGCGGTGGCGGCTGTCTGGTAAAGAACTTTTATAAAGGCAGCTTCGACCGTATCAGAATCATCGATGATATCTGTGCAACGGCGAAAGGTTATGAGTATATCGCCGAGATCAAGCTGAGGACGGCGATGAAGCATGAAGAAGATGTATAGCCTCTGTGTTCGCTTTGATCTATCCGATAACCGTCAGGCGCGTATCTCCAAGCATCTGCAATCCCTGCATGAAAACACTTGTCAGTCAATCAACGGGTTTGTGATTGACGCGATCGCAAACTATATCGACTATCAGTCATATACGCGGGAACAGCTCATGGAAGATATGAGAACAGCAATGCGGGAGGAAATGCAGCGGCTGCTCGTTTCCTCCATGCCTCATCAAGCGCCGGTGATAGTACCGCTCATACAGCCTCAGACAAAATCCGATGAAGAACTCGATCACGAGTTATCTGCGGAATTAGAAATGTTTGAGTAAAGCAAAATGATAGCATTATTTACGGAGAAAATCCTATGACGACAGCAAAGTGCTTTCATCCCGATTCTGATAGATCAAACGGAGAAGAAGGCAGTATAAGACGCAGAAAATCCGTCCTGATAGCAGCAGGGCGGGCTTGTCTTATACTGTAGCAAGCAGGGAATTTGTACGGCAAATTCCAAATACAACAGCTCCGAAGCTGTTGTAAATCTTTAGGGACACCCTAACACCCGAAGAAAGAAGGAATATTATTGAACGATAAAAATGCAAGAATCGAGCTGCGTGTTACGCAGTCCGAGAAAAACAGGATAGCCCGTCTTGCCGAGAACTGCGGCTTATCTCAATCCGAATATATCAGACAAAGGACATTGGGCTATGCGCCGAGAACGGTGCAGCCTGATGTCTTTTTTCATTTCTATCAAATGCTCTGCCGATTGTGTGACGAGGTTGCCGATAAGGTATCACCTGATACCGAGAACCGGTTGCTTGAAACAGTTGATGAAATCCAACGGCAATTGCTTTTGCCTGAGAAATCCACAACGGCACAGATCCGTGAGGAGGTAGCGACGTGGCAACCACAGGCTTCTGGCCCGTCAAAGGACGGTTAAAGGATGTTATCAACTACGCTCAGAATCCCGATAAGACAACAGACAAAAGATTTCTTGATGACGATTTAGCTGCCGCCCTCAATTACGTTGAGAACAGCAATAAGACAGATCAGACGATGTATGTCAGCGGAATCAACTGCCCGAAGAAACGAGCCTATGAACAGATGATGACAACAAAGCGGCGTTTCGGTAAACTCGGCGGAAACGTAGCGTATCACGGTTATCAGAGCTTTCAGGCAGGCGAGGTCACGCCGGAAGAAGCGCATCGAATCGGAATTGAAACCGCCAAGCGAATGTGGGGCGATGAATATGAGATTGTTGTCACAACACATCTAAATACGGCAAACATTCATAATCACATTGTCCTAAATAGCGTTTCCTTCCGCACCGGTAAAAAATTTGAAAACCATATTTCCGACCACTACAAGCTGCGTGAGATTTCCGACGAGGTCTGCCGTGAACACGGAAAAACAGTCCTTGAAAACGCTCCGTTCTACGGCGGCGACAAGGCGTATTGGATACGGAAAAGCGGACAGCTACCGCACAAGGATTTGCTGCGTAAGGACGTTGATGAAGCGCTTGCAAACACCTGTAACCCGGTGGACTTTGAAGTGTACCTGCGTTCTCTCGGTTATAAGTTTGTGAGAAACTTCAAATATGAGCATCCATCGGTAGTTGCTCCCGATTGGCAAAAGCCTGTGAGGATAAGCAGTATGGGTAAGAATTATTCAAGACAAGCTATCTTAACTCGCCTGCGCACTCAACACGAGGACAGATACTTTATGGATTTCTACACGCCGAGACCTGTAGTCCGCAGAACGCCGTTGATTTTGGTTATACGAGATTATGAAAAGGAGCATACACCCGATTTAATCACTTCGCTGTTTGAGCTGATTATCACTATCGCCAAAATCTGCACAGGCTCGAATATCAAGAAGGCTGATTATCGTCCGCTGTCTCCTGATTTGCGAGCAGAGATTATCAATCTTGACCGAACGCTCGAAGAATACCATTTCCTCTGCGATCACAACGTGAATTGCGCAGAGGATTTTGTATCTTGCCGAATGGAAATCACCGAGCAAATCAAAGCCTATGAAACCGAGCGGCAGCATATCCGCAACCGAATCCGCAGAGCGAAAACGCCCGAAGAGGATAATTCTCTTAAAGAACAATGCAGAGAAATCACAAAGAAGCTAACCCCCTTGCGCCGGCAGCTCATCATCTGCGAGCGCATTGAAAACAAAGTGCCTCGGCTTCGTGCTTTAATCGAACAGGAAAAGCAGCTGGAGCAAGGCAGATACAAGTACAAATATTATCACCAAAATAAAACAAAACAAAGGAGTTACGAAAGATGACCAATATATCAATCAACAAATTACACGAATTCAAAGACCACCCTTATCAGGTACTCGACAACGATGAAATGAACAATCTGATTATGAGCGTTCAACAGCAAGGCATTATGACACCGCTGATCGTCCGCCCGCTTGAAGGCACAATAGACGAGTTTGAAATCATATCGGGACACCGCCGTTTCCGTGCGGCGCAGAAGGCAGGGCTTGCAGAAGTTCCTGCCTTTATTCGTCCCGTCAGCCGTGATGAAGCGGCTGTAATGCTCGTGGACAGCAATCTACACAGGGAGCACCTTCTGCCGTCGGAGAAAGCGTTTGCTTACAAATTGAAATATGACGCTCTGAAACGTCAGGGCAAGCGCACCGACTTAACTTCGTCCCAAGTTGGGACAAAGTTACGAACGGACAAAATCATTGCGATTGAAGCCGGAGAAAGCCGCAATCAAATTCAGCGCTATATCCGCTTAACTAACCTTATACCCGAATTGCTCGAGCTGATGGACGAGGGCAAAATCGCTTTTTCCGTCGGCGTAGAACTGTCTTACCTCAGCGTTAATATGCAGTTT
>CAMVGH010000088.1 GCA_947166945.1 uncultured Clostridia bacterium | reverse complement strand
TCGCTGCCGAGGTACTGACGGCAAGCTCAGGCGCACTTGTTCCCATTGCAACGATAGTCAGTCCGATGATTACGCCGGGGACTTTGAAATTCTTTGCAAGCGCGGAACTTCCGTCCACAAAAAAGTCCGCGCCCTTGATAAGGGCGAGAAAACCAACTGCAAGCAGCAGTATATTAAAAAACAGTTCCATTTTTATACACTTTCTTTTGTTCTTTAGTTTTGAAATCTGACAGTGATGCTTGTTCCGACACCGACTGTACTTTCCACATATATCTCAGCCCCATGATGTTCCGCAATATGCTTTACGATAGAAAGACCAAGCCCTGTGCCGCCTTTTGCACGGCTGCGGCTCTTGTCTATACGGTAGAAACGCTCGAATATCCGTGGTATGCTCTCCTGCGGTATGCCAAGTCCCGTGTCGGTCACGGTCAGCTTTTTGTCAGCGATCTCTATTTCTATATTGCCGTTCTCACGGTTATACTTTATCGCATTATCCACAAGGTTATAGACCAGTTCGGTGATCTCCGTCATGCTGCCCGTTATGACCGCACTTTCTCCGCTGATCGTCATTCTGATACCACGGCTTACGGCCTGCTGTGACAGACGTTCTATGCAGTCCTCAGCAACCGCTTTCAGGTCGATCTCATCATCAAGGGGCGTGTCACCGATGCTGTCAAGCTCGGAAAGCCGGAGTATATCACCAATCAGGTTCAGCATACGGTCAGACTCTTTTCTGATCTTGCCTGCAAATTCCACGCAGTCTGTACCTTGCGCCATTCCCGATTCTATCAGCTCAGCATAGCCCGAAATGGAAGTCAACGGTGTTTTCAGCTCGTGAGAAACATTTGCCGTAAACTCCTGCCGCATTTCGCTCTGGGCATTTCTGGCATTGCGTATCTCCTCCACAAGCGGTATGACTTCGGGATAGATACCGCTTTCTTCGGGCGGAGCATTTGTCCGGATAAGCTCAGGTACCCTGCGAAACGGCGCTATCAGATTGTTAGTAAGCTTCACGGACACAAGCAATGAAACAATAATGATACCTAACACGATGATAAGTATGATAACGAGGGACCGCTCAAACAGCGAAAAAATAGAATCCGCCTGAATGGACACCCTCAGTATATTTCCGTCACTGAGGCGCAGAGCATAGTAATAATCCTCTGTACCTATGGTGTCGGAGAATCGGGTGTCTGTACCCGTTCCGTTTTCGATAGCCGATCTTATCTCAGGGCGGTCAAGGTGATTGGACATCTCATGGGGATCAGCACTGCTCTCAAACAGAACTGTGCCGTTTTTTTCGATCAGTGTTATCCGGAAGTCTTCACCTGTGAAGCGGTCAAGCTCAGTAATAGGGCCGCCGCTGTCATAGCACTGTGCCACCAGATGACATTCATGTGCAAGGTTTTCCTTTATCTCCCTACGGAAGAAAATATAATAGGAGACCGTTGTAAACAGGATTCCGATAATAGCCGTTACAACACCCATATAAAACAGGTGTAAATTGATCTTTCTCTCCATATTATTCGTCCTTATCCAGCTTATAGCCGACATTTCGGACTGTTTTGATGTATCTTCCGTATTCCCCGAGTTTTCCCCTCAGAGTACGAATATGTACATCAAGAGTACGTCCGGCGCTTTCCTGTCCCCATATCGTATCTATGAGGCAGTCTCTGGTAAAAGCCTTTCCGGGATTGGCTATCAGCATTTTCAGAAGTTCAAACTCCTTGTATGTCAGATCTGCCTGTTTTCCTGATATGACCACCTTTCGGGTATCAACTGACAGCATGATCTCGGCATACCGATATTCGTTATTCTTACTGCTGCCTCTCAATCTTGCACGCACTCTGCTGACAAGTTCCATTACACCAAATGGCTTGCACAAATAATCATCGGCACCAAGATCAAGTCCCTTTACCCGATCAAGCTCAGTTGTTTTTGCAGAAATGATAATAACAGGTATATTCGCAGTCACAGCATCATCGCGCAGTTTTTTAAGTATTGTCAGACCGTCGTTTCCGGGCAGCATAATGTCAAGAAGAATAAGATCCGGAACAGCTTTTGTTATCGCTTTATAAAAGTTTGCGGAGCTTTCAAAGCATTCGGTATCATAACCGCTGTTCTTCATTGCAAATGCTTCGATCTCACGGATATTCTCATCATCTTCAACGATGTATATAAGCATATTATCACACTCCTGATACTATCATTATAGCACAGTTATGTTAATTTGAACAGTACCGAAATGTTAAATTGAGGTTAAGTTTCGTAAAAAATTTGGTTAACTGACTTTTCATATTGCTCATATCCTCGGGATCCTGCAAAGAAGCATTGCGCCGATATCAGGAACAGCCGACCTGCTGAAATGAATACAAAAAGACCAGGGAGTTGCACCGTCAGCTGTTCCCGGTTTTTTGTCCTATCGGATTTTGTGAGCGCCATGTTCAGCAAGCACGACTATTTTGACTGCAATGCATAAAAAATACCGCTCTGCATTCGAATGCAAAACGGTAAAGGTATAAGAAAACCGCTCCCGAAAGAGCGGTTTTATAATTATGCGATACCTTTTTTCTCTTTTTCGGAATCATCGGCAACAATTTCGTAACCGATGGGCTCATTCATTTTTTCGTGCCAATCCTTTAAAGTCTCTTCATCCCACTCTTCATCGGTATCATCTACGGTAGGATTTAAATTCTTTTCAATATCACTCATATCATTGCACCTCCAATTCCATTGTATTATTTCCTACAGAAATAACCTTATATTCTACGCCTTTGTCAAGTAAAAATTCTCTTTGCTTTTTATACTTGCTTAAAAGTTCGATATAAGCGCCTCTTGAACCGGCTTCTACATTAACGGTTATTTTAAAATCACCATCTAAAGCACCATTTCGAGTAACAGAGGTACTCATAAACTGCTTTATTCTGATAACCTGACCTACAGATACATTGCCAAAAGGATTGGAATCCATATTTCTGTAGCATACAATATTATGTTCAAGTTTGAATTTAGATATTCCGTTTGAAATCTGCTCAGAATAATACTTTAGTGTATCATCCGTTGGTATTTCGCCGCGCAACATTGCATTGAGCCGTGCATAGAATTTATCATCGGCAGGGTCGCCGCTGTTTTTTGTGTACTTCTTTATCGCGTGTTCTTCTTCAGGCGAAAGCTTTTTAATCCACGCTTCAGAGTCTTTACGGAGAACATTAACAACTTGATTGCTTTTCAAATAACCATTCCCTCCATCTCCTATTATACCACTTTTTTTCGGTTTTGTCAACAGGATTGTCGGATTTACTGTCTCCGCTTCCTCCTCTCGAATAACCGTGATGAAGAAGTGCTATAGGTTCTCCTGACTTTATCAAATTACCTATGTAGTTCCGTCCGCTCGTAAATTGTCCGGTAGCAGGATCGTGATTTTCATTATATCTTTCTTCAAGTATAGCACGAAGCTGTTCATCTGTCAAGTGCTCCGCGTTCATCTTTTCGAGCTTGCCGGTATTCGGGGTATAGATCTCCCTTGTCTTCGGATCCACAAGAACAGCGTCCAGTCCGAGCTTGATGAAATTGAAGTCCAAAGGCGGAAGATCTTCCATTGCTCGTATTTCGTCAAGCTGATAGAAATTGTTCTGATGAGCCACAGCATAAGCGTTCATACGGCTTGCGAAGTCTCCGCGTGTCAGCTCCGAGGTATCGAACGCAAAGTAATAATGTCCGGCTTTCTCTGCTTCCGTGAGCAGGTCGGTATCAAGCGCGGACTCTATCGTATTGATAAGCGGCATAAGGCAGTTCTGGACGAACTGTGATATAGTCGGATAATGCAGGACGTTTTTATGGATTCCCCCAAAAACACTTTCTGATAAAAACGGTGCTATCAGTATATATCATTCTTCCGAAAAGGATTTTACATCACTTTTTCAGCACTTTTTTGAGAACGTCAACTATAACAAGATATAGCAGACCCACCGCTATAAGGAACACAAGCAATGCGAGTATCCACCACATACACCCCATAAACGGGAGACTGTCGGTGAACCCGAACGCGCCCGCGGGACTGCCCCAGTTGAGAAAGAAATAGGGATAGGTAATACCCTCCGCAAATTCCCAGCCGGCTATGTAACCGATACCTGCATATATCGCGTACAGCAGCGGGGGAACGATCACCCACAGCGCACTGCGCTTCTTCAGATCTCCGTTTACACCAGTCACGAAATAGTCGATAACGGACGCGGCAGGAACAACAACATGGGTCAGAATATTCTGTATGTTCCATGCCGCGGTCCCCATTGTCGGAGCAAGCACAAAGCAGAACACTATACCTGTGAGTGTTATTGATACTGTTCCTATGAGTTTTATCAGATGCCATACAGCCGGGACCGGTTTCTTCCGGTACATCATGAATAACCCGATAACGCTGATCACAGCGACGGCAATATTCGATTGTATCGTGAAAAACATAAATACATTTGAACCGCCCATAAAAGAGCCCTTTCCGGCATACCAGCTCAGATAGGTCCCGATCACGGCGGACAGGATCACGATTAATTTTAATGTGGAAGAAATGATTTTCTGTAATAGCGTAAACTCTTTCATCGCTTAACCCCCATGCTGCGTAATTAAGGCACTTCTGTTCTGATCATATCATACAGACCGTTTACAAACTCTCTGTAATGTTTCGGGAAATTCTCCGAACCGTGCGCATATATCTTTTCACCCTGATTGACAGATGCATTGAAAGTGAAAATTGTGCCGTCAAGTACACCTTTCGGGTGGTTCCCGACAAAACCGTTCCACGACGGAATATTACAATCGTTGAGCAGCTTGATAACTGTATCTTTACTGCACACGGTGCGTCTGTCAAGTTCACGGCATTCCCTGCCCTGCGTGTAATTTATCCAATAAAACGATATTTCCGCTTTATTGTCATTCATTACGATCTCATACTCTGATGAACCGCGCATACCGCTTTCACGCAGCGTAACGGTGCTGAATGTTTCTATCTTTGCTTGTGTGTAACCGAGCCGGACTTCATTCTTCCCAAACATAGCATTACCTCAGCGAATAAATGATTTTATGTATTAATTATATCACCTCTGGGGCTGCTCTGTCAAGTCTTTTATCTGACCTCTATATCCGTTCTTACTGCATTTTAATCGAACATTAACCGGAAAATACTTGACTATATCTCGACGAACTGTTATAATATATAGAGTGGCTATCGGAAGCAGACACTCGTAATTTAATCACACTTGGCGATAGAGAGAATAAGCGTTCCGCTATAAAAGCAAAAAGCGCAATATCGTATTGAACGGAGAATTTATGAATAACAAATTTCCTTACGGAACAGACGTAAATAAATATATCGAAAAGGCTTTACAGAAAATACAGTTCGCTCACCCGTGGGCAACTCTGGATATGTTCAATAAAAAATACTCGTATGCCATTGAAGAGAAAAACGGTAAGTTCGTGTATGTAAGTTACTACAAATGGGACGGCGGCGAGATCGAGCGTAACGAATACGATTACGACGGCGAAAGATTCATCGAGCTTATTATCGGCAACAACGAATCGTGGGTAGAAAGTGCCAACCCTGTGAAAGATGTGTTTGAGATACCTGTCCGGGGCGGCATTGATATATGCGGCTGGACACTTGAAAGATATGAATTCAGAACGCACAGGCTCGGCGGGTACTCGTCGATGATACAAGCCGGGAACCGTTACACAGGCGGCAACCGTGAGTTTTTCATTCCGCCCTCATTCTTTGAAGGCACTTTTGAAGGATTTCTCGTAAAATACAACGAAATGGTTCCCGGAGCTTTCAGCCTTGATGAATCTTACCTTGCAAAGATACCGGGACTTAAAGCGTTTCTTGGGTTTGAAAAGTAGATCTGTATGAAAACGAACGACTGATCTGTATTGACAGACAGACCGCATTCGCAGTTCCTCATTACTCTGGCAGAAATTGCAATATTATCGGAAAAAGTTGACATATCATTAAAAAAGTGATATAATTAAAAAGGTAACCTAAAGTCGTATTTTTATTTTGACAAGGAGAACCTCTATGAAGATTTTTCCGGAAAACAACAAACTTACAATATTTCTTGAAGGAAGAATTGATACTAACAATGCCGCTCAGGTCGAAAAGGAACTTACCGAAGAGACCGGAAAGTCAGCCGGTGCCGAGATCGTTATAGACGCCGATAAGCTGGAATACATATCCTCGGCGGGTCTGCGGGTGCTGATGAAGCTGAGGAAGCAGCAAAAAGCCCCGTTTGCCGTAGTCAATGTTTCCCGCGATGTATATGATATATTTGAAACCACGGGTTTTACCGAGCTTATGGATGTCCGGAAGAAGCTCCGTGAGATATCCGTCGAGGGCTGTGAGCTTGTGGGAGAGGGCGGAAACGGCAAGGTTTACCGCCTTGACGATGACAAGATAGTAAAGCTTTATTCAGACGCGAGCATGGATTCCGTGAAGCGCGAGCAGGAATATGCCCGTACCGCTCTGGTGAACGGTGTCCCCACGGTCATTCCTTATGATGTGGTGAAGTGCGGAGACAATTACGGCGTTGTATTCGAGCTTGTGAAATCCGATACACTCGGTCATACAATAAGCACTCACCCGGAGAAGATGGACGAACTTACCGACAAGTATGTTGAACTTGCGAAAAAACTTCATTCCACACATATCCCGAAAGGAAAGATAACCGATGTCCGCGACCTTCTCCGCAACAGATTGGAAGGTATTGCCGAATGGACGACCGAGGAAGAGCGGAAGATCCTTGCTGGTATCGTTGACAGAATGCCCGAAAGTGACACCATTCTTCACAACGACCTGCACCCCGGAAACATAATGATACAGGACGGCGAGTTCGTGCTTATCGACCTTGCCGAAGTCACTGTCGGACCGAAAGCCTTAGACCTTGCCGCAATTTACCGCGATATGATAGCCGGAGCGCGTACCCAGCCCGATGTCACCGAAAAGAGCCTTGGAATGCCAGTGGATATGGTGGAACAGGTAGGACAGCTGTTCTTCGTAAAATATACCGGCATCACCGACCCCGATGCCCTGAAGGATTATTTCGGGAAAATGGGTCTGCTGTTCGCTTTCAATACGGTACTTCTCTGCGGCGCCGGGATCACCTCCGCAAAAGCGTTTGCACCACAGATAATGGATAATCTCCTCCGCCCCGTGGTAATACCCAACAAGGACGCCATACCCTATCTCCTTTCCGTACTGTGATATCCCGAAGCTGTTCCGGGGACGGTATTGCCGTTTCTCCGAACAGCTTTTGCTGTTTTTGGCGCATTAAGTTGATTTTTTGTCCATGGTTTCTTCATAACAACGTTGCTGAGTGGTATTTTTCTTTTGAAGTTACCGCCAAATCCTTTTATAATAATATGCTTTAGAATTAGCGATATAGTGCGGTTCCCCTTAAAGATGAGTACGATCCGCAGGAGTGAAAAATAAATATATAGCTTTGTTATAATACATATAGGCTCAGAGACACCTGCGGAGGGCAATGCCGGGCGTGTCACACCGGGAGGGCAGTAATATATGAGAAAATTCTACAATGATTATCTCGATTCCGGAATAAAGCCGGAGAAAAGCCTGTTCGTCGGCATAGTATTTCTTGTCGTCGTGATAAGCGGCGTTTTCGGCTGGGTGTATGAATACATATTCTACTGGATAAACGGCGGCTTCGATAAATTCTACTGGCGCGGAGGAAACTTCCTTCCGTGGATAAATATATACGCCTACGGCTCGCTGATGATATGGTTCCTGACCTTAAAACTGAGAAAAAAACCGCTGCTTGTATTTATCATAAGCTTTGTGTCCACCGGTATCCTTGAATTCTTCTCCGGGCTCGGAGTATATCTTATCACCGGTCTTAAATACTGGGACTACGATACCGAGATACTCGGCTTCGGGAGCATATACGGATTTGTGTGTCTGCGCAGCGTTACGGTATTCGGGATATTCGGGCTGCTTCTCGTATATGTCATGCTTCCGGGTATATATTACCTTGCGGTAAAACTCCCGAAGAAAGTTTTCCTTGTGACAGCCGTGATACTGTTCGCCGTTTTCCTCGGAGACGATATATACAACCTCATCTTCGCGAATCTCTTCTCGCTTCCGAGCGCTCAGGAGGTTTACAAGAGCATAGGCTTCAACTTCATGGACTATACGCGGTGACAAACGAAAAGCACTATAAAAGGAATGAAATGTCCCACTTTGCGCGTACAGCAAAAAAAATATCGCTGTTATCCGCAAGGTCAGGGCGAAAAAGGCGGCTGCGATATGAAAAAAACCGTGTGCGGATTTTCCGTACACGGTTTTTACATACCGGTTATGATTAAATATCAGATTCGCTCCTGGCTTTCTGTAATTGAACGAGCTGCATACTGAGCATTGAGATTTGCTGCATTATTGCATCAGCTTTCTTACTCTGTTCGGTATCGTCGTTTTCAGGAGAATGAGTATCATTTATTCCGGCTAATTCTTTTTGTAAGTCAGCAATTTTCTTTTTTATTTGCTCTTCCTGTGAGGATCTCTCTTTTTCTTTGAGTTCTTTCTCCATTGAAGCCCTGCCGTCATCAGATATCTGCAAGGTATCTTCCCTCTTTTGAGCATCTCTCACAGCGACAAACTCAGCTGCTGCATCTGCATCGCCTTCGGGTATATAGATCCCCTCGGTCTTAACCTTTTCGATCATCGCCTTGGCAGTGGGCTGATTGGCAAGATGATCCAGTTCCGCTTTAGATACATTAGTGAGTATTCGCATATTACAATCCTCCTTGCAGCATCTGACAGACATTAAAAAATCTCAGCTGTCTCTGCATACATCGCTATGAGTTCTTTACAATTATTTTGAGTTTTCCTCATCGTGATGTCTGATCTGGGCACGTTTTATCTTACCGCCGAGAGTTTTCGGAAGCTCGTCAACGTATTCGATTACACGAGGGTACTTGTAGGGAGCGGTCTCACGCTTAACGTGGTCCTGCAATTCCTTTGTAAGCTCAGGCGACGGAGTGTAGCCCTTTGCGAGAACTACGGTAGCCTTTACGACCTGACCTCTTATAGGATCAGGCGCGCCGGTTATGGCAGACTCAACTACTGCAGGGTGAGTGAGCAGTGCGCTTTCTACCTCGAACGGTCCGATACGGTATCCGGAGCATTTGATAACGTCATCGTTTCTGCCTACGAACCAGTAGTATCCATGAGAATCACGCCATGCAACGTCGCCGGTATCATAATTGGCACCGCCAAGTACAGCCTTAGTCAGTTCAGGATCCTTGTAGTATCCGCAGAAAAGTCCGGTGGGATGATGTTTGTCTATATCGCAGGCCATGATGCTTCCTTCTTCACCGTCTTCGGTTTCAGTGCCGTCCGGACGGAGAAGGCGTATATTATAAAGCGGGGAGGGCTTTCCGGTTGAACCCGGTTTAGGATCTATCCAAGGGAAGTTGGCGATAAGTACAGAACCTTCGGTCTGACCGAAACCTTCGCGCATTTTTTTGCCGGTCAGCTCATAGATACGGTTGAATACCTCAGGGTTAAGAGGTTCACCGGCATTGCAGAAGTTTTCGATAGTTGAGAGGTCATACTGAGTCATATCCTCCTGCAGCATGAAGCGGTACATAGTAGGAGGAGCGCAGAAAGTAGTGAGCTTGTACTTGCTTATAACTGAGAGCATATCCTTTGCGTCAAAGCGCCCGGTGAAATCATAAACGAACTGTACAGCACCGCAGATCCACTGACCGTAGATCTTGCCCCAGCCGAATTTAGCCCAGCCCGAATCCGAAATAGACATATGCAGCTTGTTTTCCTGTACCTGATGCCAGTACTTTGCGGTAACAATGTGACCGAGAGGATATGCGAAGTTATGGCACACCATTTTAGGCATGCCCGTAGAGCCGGAAGTGAAGTATATGAGCATGATATCGGAAACATTTGTGGCCTGATCGTCGGTTGGACGCTCAAAAGCAACGGGATACTTTGCTATCTCGTCCTCGAAGAAATCCCAGCCGTCACGGGGTTCAGCAACGGCTATTTTCTTGCGGAGAGTTTTTATCTCGGGAGCGGCACTGTCTATCTGAGTACGGATATACTCATCATCACAGGCGATGATCGCAGATATTCCCGCCATATTTCCGCGGTAGGCAATATCATGGGCGGTAAAAAGAAGATTGCCCGGTATAAGGATAATTCCAAGCTTATGCAGAGCCGTAGCTATTACCCAGTACTCCCAGCGGCGCCGGAGGATAAGAAGAACAACATCGCCTTTTTTAAGTCCGAGACTGCGGAAATAGTGACAGGTCTGGTTTGAGAGCCTGGATATATCAGCGAAAGTGAAAGTACGCTCCTGCTTGTCGTGACTGAGCCAAAGCATAGCTTTTTTATCGGGTTCCTGCTTGGCCCATTCGTCAACGATGTCCCAGCCAAAATTGAAATTTTCAGGTACGTTTACACGGTAGTTTTCTACGAAATCCTCGTAAGAATCGAATTCTATACGGGGAAGATAGCGGTCTAAAAGCATTTTAACAATTCTCTCCTTTATCAGATAAGTTCAGCGGATCATTCAGCGATCACAGTAAGGAATCTTGCCTTGGTATCGCCATGGCAGCGCTGACCATGAGGGTACGAAGGGTTAAAGTAGATAGAATCGCCCTCTCCCAAAGTAATTACCTTGTCCTCGAAAATAACATCTATGCTGCCCTTGAGAACGAGGTTGAATTCCTGACCGGCATGAGTAACCAGCTCAGCGGGATCATCGGAAGGTTCAAGTGTAACAAGGAGTGGCTGCATGATCTTGTCCGCATAGCGGAATGCCAGATCCTTGAAACGATATCCGGAAAAACGGCTGACTGTTTTTCCCTGCCCGCGCCGGACGACCTGATAAGTATCTATACGGCCTGGTTCGCCGGTGATCAGTTCGTTGAAATCGACTTTGAATTTGTTAGCGATCTCATTGATGACACTTATCGGAAAATCTCCGTTCTGCTCATAGCCGGCATATAGTTCAGCGGCAATACCGAGCTCATCCGCAAGCTTTTCCTGAGTGTAATCACACGCTTCCCGCAATTCGCGGATACGAGCAGCAATTTCTTTGATGCTTTCCATAATTTAACCTCCAGTAAAGTTTATAATATTGATGTTATTTATTATTAGTAGTAGGTTATCCTACATACAGCCAATGTTTTTTAAGGCGCTGTCCTTTTCCGGTATGAAGCAGACGATACTCTGATTTCAAAAAACAAAATATATACCGGACTCATGTACAAATATTCTCATCCGGTCAATGATGTTCTCGCCGAAATAAATTCCCACACTTCACTGTCTGCGGAATCTGCCTGACCGTCAGGCAGCAGGAATGCCCTGCCCGGCATACAGATAGAACGGAAGCGTTGCTTTGACCACTTTTTCCATGGGGCGCTTCGCCACCGCAGAGCCAATATACAGGACCATTCCGCATACCGGCTGTCAGACTCAGCACCACCATTGCGCACGATCCGGCAAGGAGCAGCACACCGATCACGGTAAAAATGTGTTATTTCGTAACAGTCACCTCTTTGTATTATGATCATAATGCATTTCTTCGAGATGATACCGGTTCCATACATAAGCACAAAACTGATCTGAATTGTGAAACGATCAGCGGTTTTGTATTTTGGAATTCTCTATGAAAAGCATTTCAACTTAGTATTATATCATATTTTTTCAGATAATGCAAGAGATTTCTTATAGGCATACCACAAAAATATTGATTCTACGGGGCTTTTCAATGGTAGAATGCCCAAAAACAGCACTTTAAGAGTGTTATAAAAAAATACCTTAAACGATGAATTTTGGTAGAAACTTGGTACAGTGGCACCGACAACCGGCACAACGGCAGGCACGGAATACTCCTATGCCGACGGCAAGTGGACAACGGTTTTCGCAAGTGATATTGCAACTGTAACGGCAAAGTAAAATTGAATAAAACCAAAGGCTCTGAACCGCTTCGAAAGCGGTCCAGAGCCTTTTGTCATCAGTGAACAGACTATTTGGGACGGGAAAGTCATTTTTCCTTAATGCTTACTGTTATCGCTTTTTGTAAATGACAAGCTCAGGATCCTTACCGTCCTTTTCATAGGTGCAGACCATAATAAAATCCATATTCGCCAGCACGCCGAAGCAACGCTCACCGCCAAATTCGCATTCGAGCTGGCTGCCAAGATAGGTCGTGTTGTCGTCAAGGAATTTTACAGTATTCCCGTTCGGCAATCTGTATGGAAGATTGACATAGCTGCCCACAAGAGCATTCAGCTTGTCAAGCTTCGGCATACCCTCGATCTCAAGTGCGTTGATCTCCTCAATCAGTGTTTGCTTGAACTTCTCAAACTCTCCGCCGTCCGAAAGCTGTTCGTATCGTTTCCAGTAGTCAAGCTGGGGCAGCGTTGACCGCAGATATTCTCTGACTTCTTTCTCGGAGTGTTCGGCGCTCACCATGTTTTTCACACAAATCCCGATCAGGTCGTCCATATTGCTGTACATATATTCACCGTCGGCATAGCACCATTTGCAGTAGT
>CAMVGH010000087.1 GCA_947166945.1 uncultured Clostridia bacterium | reverse complement strand
GGGGGAAAGCCCTTTTCTTCAGAAAAGGGTTTCCCCCGGTCTCAAGCGCAGCGACCCTACCGCCGTAAGGCGGCATTTCATGCGCAGCGACCCTGCCGCCTTACGGCGGCAACCCGAAAGGAAGGACATTATGGCAACAGCACTGATAACAGGCGCATCGCAGGGAATAGGCGAATGCATAGCGAAGAGACTCGCAAAAGACGGGTTCGACATAGCGATAAACCACTACCCCTCCGACGGGGATAAGGCAAAAGCGGAAGCCGTTGCGGAGGCGTGCAGGGCTCTCGGAGCAAAAGCGGAGATATTTGCGGCGGACGTATCAAAATTCGACCAGTGCGCCGATATGGTCAAGGCGGTAAAGGAAAAATTCGGCAGCCTTGACGCTCTGGTAAACAACGCGGGCATCACAAAGGATACCCTGCTCACTCTTATGAGCGAGGAGCAGTACGACGCGGTCATCGCAGTAAATCAGAAATCCGTGTTCAATATGATGAAGCCCGCCATCAAGCTGATGATGAAGCAGAAGCACGGCGCTATAGTAAATATGGCTTCCGTTGCGGGATTGTACGGCAACCCCGGACAGATAAACTACGCAGCTTCCAAAGCAGCGGTCATCGGCATGACAAAGACAGCCGCAAAGGAAGTCGGAGCGCGTAATATCCGCGTGAACGCAGTCGCTCCGGGACTTATAAAGACGCCTATGACCGATGTGCTCACCGACGAACAGAAAAAGAATATATTCGACCGCATAGCGCTCAAACGCTTCGGAGAAGTGGAAGAGATCGCTTCCGTCGTTTCGTTCCTGCTGTCCGACAGCGCGTCATATATAACCGGACAGACAATAGAAATAAGCGGCGGACTTGAAATGTGATTTATCAGGAGCAGAAGAAAGAATGAGAAGAGTAGTTATAACAGGGCTCGGAGTGCTGAGTCCCATAGGAAATACCGTTGAGACTTTCCGCGACAGCCTGAGAGCCGGCAGGCACGGCTTCACGCTGGATTCGTGGTTCCCCGGACAGACCGACGAACAGAACGTGGTCGCAAGAGTAAAGGACTTCGATGTTTCGGAATATATAGACAAGAAAGAAGCACGCAGAACAGACCCCGTGACACAGTACGCGGTGTATGCCTCAAAGAAAGCCCTTGAGGACGCGGGAACCGATTTCTCCGATATAGACCCGTATAAGCGCGGTGTCATCATCGCGTCGGGGATCGGCGGCATACAGACCACCGAGGAACAGATACTCAACTATCACAACAAGGGCAACGGACGTGTCTCGGTATTTACCATACCTATGATGATAGGTAATATGGCTCCCGGCGTCGTAGCAATAAAGACAGGATTCAAGGGCGTGAACTATACGATAGTTTCGGCTTGCGCTTCCTCCACACACGCCATAGGAGAGGCGTTCAGAATGATAAAGCACGGATATCTCGACTGCGCGATATCCGGCGGCTCTGAGGCGTGCAGCATTGGATTTGCTATGGCGGGCTTCAACAATATGCACGCCGTAACAAGAAGCACAGACCCCGACAGAGCTTCGATACCGTTCGACAAGGAGCGTTCGGGCTTCGTCCTCGGTGAGGGCGCGGGTATCGTGATACTCGAAGAATATGAGCACGCAAAAGCACGCGGAGCAAAGATATACGCAGAGATCGCCGGATACGGAGCTACCTGCGACGCATACCATGAGACCAGCCCCGCACCGGGCGGCGAAGCAGGCGCCAAAGCCATGGAACTCGCCGTTGCGGAAGCTATGGTGCCTTTCAATACCATAAACTACTGCAACGCTCACGGCACTTCCACAAAACTCAACGACGAGACAGAGACCGCCGCGCTCAAAAAGACTTTCGGCGAACACGCATATAAAATGGCGGTCAACTCCACCAAATCCATGACAGGACATCTGCTCGGCGCTGCGGGCGGCGTTGAAGCCGTGGCGGTGGCTCTCCAGATGAAGGAAGGCTTCGTTCACCCGACAGTGGGACTGACAGTTGACGATGAGGTATGTGATCTCGACAACTGCAAGGGCAGTACGAGAGAAATGAAAATAACCGGCGCGATAAGCAACTCGCTCGGTTTCGGCGGCCACAACGCAACACTGTGCTTCCTGCCCGTTGAATAATTTTCTGAGAGGTATCATTATATGCAGTATGAAAACAATGAACTGCTCGGCAGAGCAAAGGAATTCATAGATCTCATGAAAGACAGCGGGCTCGGATATTTCCGTATAAAGAACGACAAGTTCGAGATAGAACTGGGCGAAAAGCACCCGCATTTTGCTCCGCCTCCACCGTTCATGCAGCCCTGCCAGTCTTCGGAGACCGCTCCGGCAGCACCGGCAAAAAGCTGTTCCGACGAAAAAACAGGACAGGTTATGACTTCTCCGATCGTGGGAACTTTCTACGCGGCGCCTTCACCCGAAAAGCCGCCCTACGTACAGGTAGGAAAAGAAGTACATAAGGGAGATGTCCTGTTCATCATAGAAAGCATGAAGCTGATGAATGAAGTCACAAGCGAATACGACGGCGTTGTTGCCGAGATAATGGTCGAGGACGGCGAAACGGTAGAGTTCGGCGAACCGATCATGAGAATAGAATAAGGGGGGAACAGTACCGTGAAAATGGATATAGAACAGATAAAGGAAATAATCCCCCACCGCGATCCGTTCCTGCTGATAGATGAGATCGAGGATATCGAGGTAGGCAAAAGGGTAGTCGCTCTGAAGCATATCAAGGCGGACGACTTCTGGTTCAGGGGACATTTCCCGGATTATCCGGTGGTACCCGGAGTGCTTATCCTCGAAATGATGGCGCAGGCAGGCGCTGTGGCAATGCTGGCGCTGCCGGAGAACAAAGGAAAGATCGGATTTTTCGGCGGAGTCAAGGAAGCAAAGTTCCGCAGGCAGGTGGTACCGGGAGATACTCTGCGCCTTGAAGTCGAAATAATCAAGGTGAAAGGTCCCGTGGGCGTGGGCAGGGGCATCGCTACCGTAAACGGTGAGAAAGCCTGCTCCGCCGAGATATCATTCGCCATAAAATAAGACAAAACGGAATACATATTCATGATAGATAAGATACTTATAGCCAACCGCGGAGAGATCGCGCTGCGTATAATACGGGCGTGCCGCGAGCTCGGCATTGAGACTGTGGCGGTGTACTCCACCGCGGATAAGAACGCTCTGCACGCACAGATAGCCGACAGATCGGTCTGCATAGGCGGTCCGAGAAGCACCGACAGCTACCTGAACACAAGGGCTTTGCTCGCCGCCTGTGAAATAACAGGCGCACAGGCTATCCACCCCGGTTTCGGATTTCTCTCCGAAAGCAGCCGTTTCGTGAGACTCTGCGACAGGTGCGGGATAAAGTGGATAGGCCCCGGCGCAGACGCTATGGACGCTATGGGAGACAAGGCAAACGCCAAGGCAGCTATGATAAAAGCGGGAGTTCCCGTAGTCATGGGCTCGGACGGCGTTGTGAACGACCTTGACGAAGCAAAGCGTATCGCAAAAGAAATAGGCTACCCCATACTTGTAAAAGCAAGCGCGGGCGGCGGAGGACGCGGCATACGAAAGGCGGACAGCGAAAAAGAACTTGAACCGGCAATAACCGCCGCAAAACAGGAAGCTCTCCGTTTTTTCGGAAACGACGATGTATATATCGAAAAGTTCATCGTCAATCCGCGTCATATCGAAATACAGATACTCGCGGACGAACACGGGAATGTGATACACCTCGGGGAGAGGGACTGCTCCTGTCAGAGACGTCACCAGAAAGTGCTGGAAGAATCGCCGAGTCCGGTAATGACACCGGAACTCCGCGAAAAAATGGGCGATGCGGCGGTGAGAGCGGCAAAAGCCTGCGGATACACCAATGCCGGTACCGTGGAATTTCTCGTGGATAAGGACAGGAATTTCTATTTCATGGAAATGAATGCCCGCATACAGGTCGAACACCCCGTTACCGAGCTTGTGACGGACATCGACCTTGTGAAGCAGCAGATACTGATAGCGAGCGGTCTCCCGCTGGATATAAAGCAGGAAGACGTAAAGCTCAGCGGTCATGTCATAGAATGCCGGATAAATGCGGAGGACCCGAAGAACAACTTCCGCCCGTCCCCCGGAAAAATAGAATCCATACACGTCCCCGGCGGATTCGGCATACGCATAGATACAGCGGCATATCAGGGATATGAGATACCGCAGTACTACGACAATATGATAGCAAAGCTCATTGTAAGGGGCAGAGACAGAGCCGAGGCGATAACAAAGATGAAGGTAGCCCTCGGGGAAATGCTGATAGAAGGTGTGCAGACCAACATAGACTATCAGCTCAATCTGCTGCGTGACAGCGAATTCGTGAAAGGACAGTTCGACATAGGCTTCCTTGACCGAAAGGACTTCTCTTAACGAACGGAGTGTATTCATAAATGCCATTGGAAGATCTTTTCAAGGTCGTAAAGGACAGATCAAAGGCTGATGTTAAGCCTAAAGAATCGAAAACAAAAAAAGGCGGCACCGGGGTAGAGATACCCAAGGGGCTGCTGTTCAAGTGCCCGAGATGCGGTGCAGTATCGTACCGGGACGATTTCGAGCGCAATAAGTCGGTGTGCGCTTCCTGCAACTACCATTCAAGGATAAGCGCACTGGCAAGGCTGGAAATGACGGCAGACAAGGATACTTTCACCGAACTTGACGCGGGACTTACATCACTTAATCCCATAGATTTCCCCGATTATGAGGAAAAGATAGCTGAACTCCGCAAAAAATGCGGGATAAACGAAGCGGTCATAACCGGTGTCTGTAAGATACACCGCTACAAGACCGTCATAGGCATCATGGACAGCAATTTCATGATGGCAAGCATGGGCAGCGTGGTCGGTGAAAAAATAACGAGAGCTTTTGAATATGCAACCGAAAACAAGCTCCCGGTGGTGCTGTTCACCGCATCGGGCGGCGCGAGAATGCAGGAGGGGATCATCTCCCTCATGCAGATGGCAAAGACTTCCGGAGCCATAGCCCGCCACAGTGAAGCGGGACAGCTCTATGTTTCGGTAATGACAGACCCTACTACCGGCGGCGTAACGGCTTCCTTCGCAAGTCTCGGAGACATAATAATCGCCGAGCCGAAAGTGCTTATCGGATTTGCCGGCAGACGGGTGATACAGGACACGATAAAACAACAGCTCCCCGATGATTTCCAGTCGGCGGAATTCATGCTGGAGAACGGATTCGTAGATATGATAGTAGAGCGAAAGAATATGCGCTCTACCCTCTCGAAGGTGTTCAGAACACACAATTATACCCGTGACGGGGATTATGTGGGAGGTGTTTCCAGATGAGCGATCTTACGGCTACCGAAAGACTTGCCGTTATCCACATGAAGGGCAGACCCACGGTAAGAGACTACATACCGGCATTGTTCGGAAATTTCCTCGAACTTCACGGAGACAGGCACTTCGGTGACGACGCGGCGATAATCGGCGGCGTCGGAACATTCGGAGGAAAACCGGTCACGGTCATTGCTCAGGTCAAGGGCCGCGACCTCAACGAAAACAAGAGATCAAATTTCTCCATGCCTCACCCGGAGGGATACCGCAAGGCTCTGCGTCTCGCAAAACAGGCGGAAAAGTTCCACAGACCGGTGATATGCCTTGTGGATACTCCCGGCGCGTTCTGCGGTATCGAAGCCGAAAAGCGCGGACAGGGTGAAGCTATCGCACGCAATCTGCTGGAATTCATGACGCTGAAAACACCGATCATCTCGATAGTCCTCGGCGAAGGCGGAAGCGGCGGCGCACTGGCTCTCGCGGTATGCGACGAGCTTGCGATGCTCGAAAACGCACTGTACTCGGTCATCTCCCCGAGAGGATTTGCGTCGATACTCTGGAAGGACGCGTCAAGGGAGTCGGAAGCTGCGGAGCTTATGAAGATAACAGCGGAGGATCTTGTAAAATTCGGCGTGTGCGAACGTATAATCGACGAACCGGACGGCGGAGCTCACAATGACCCTGCTCTTACCTCCGAAAATATCTCCGAGTACCTCACCGAAGCTATCCCGAGGCTTTCGGCGGTACGGACCGATGTACTTCTGGAACACAGATACGAAAAATTCAGAAAAATAGGTGTTTTTGCTGAATCGGAAACCTGAAAACCGGCAAAATGCTCAAAAACTTATTATGCGTTTTGGTTGAAATTGCCATTTTTTTAAAATTTAAAAAAAGCTATTGATTTTTTGAGATATATCATTTATAATGGAATTGCGATTAAAAATCAACTTTAAATAAACAGAGGAGGCAGAGTCATGATATTTGATAAGGTAAAGAGCATTATTGCCGATCAGCTCGACGTTGAGGAGGATAAGATCACACAGAGTTCCAACATTCAGGACGACCTCGGTGCGGATTCTCTTGATATAGTTGACCTCGTAATGAGCTTCGAGGACGAATTCGATATCGAGATCCCCGACGATCAGGTAGAGAACATCAAGACAGTCGGCGACATCGTAAAGTACATCGAAGAGAACACAGAAGACTGATAATGACCTCAGCTCCCGTCCGGAATGGGCGGGAGTTTTTGTATTTACGGAATTTTCTGCATATTTCTGCCGCCCACGCACATAATATCCGCGAAAGGAAGATGATATTATGCAGCTTGACGGCTCCAAGACCCTCGAAAACCTGAAAACCGCCGTGGCAGGTGAAGCACAGGCACGTACAAAATACAACATCTACGGCGAGATCGCACGCAAGGAGGGCAACCGTGAGATAGCGGACATTTTTGATATGACAGCCGACAACGAACGCGCTCATGCGGAACTGTGGCTCTCCCTCATCAGCGACGGTATCCCGGTGAATACCCTCAAAGCCCTTGAAAACGCAGCAGGCGGTGAGCATTACGAATGGTCGGATATGTATGCCGGTTTCGCACAGACCGCCCGTGAGGAGGGCTTCGACAACATTGCAGAGCTTTTCGACATGGTAGGACAAATAGAACAACAGCACGAACAGCGTTACCGCACCCTCATAGAGCAGATCAACAGCGGCAAAGTGTTCACCGAGGACGGCGAAACAGTGTGGATCTGCCGCAACTGCGGTCACCTCCACCACGGAACTCAGCCTCCGGAATTCTGCCCCGTCTGCAAAAAGCCACGCGACTACTACAAACGACAGGGCGATCTGTGACCGCCTGCGGCGGGATCAGCTATTGCTTACAGCCAGTCTCTGTTACAGAGTACAGGTTCAAAGCCAACCGGAGCATTGATCACGGCAGGAGGTCGTACAGAAGGTTTTCAAAATGCTTGGTGTAATGACAACCGAATAACATGAAATCCCCGTACCGCTGATTTCAGCGATACGGGGATGCTGCTTATTCTGCTGTTTCAGTGTTTTCTACACTGTATATCTCAAGTCCGCCAATAGTTATCGAAGTGACATCGTTTATGTCTATCGGGTCAGTGAACTGATAGAATTTGTATCCGGGACCCATTCCCGCAGGCTCGTTCCAACCGGCGTTGAACTGTATTGTGTCGCCGCTTGCGAGTGTTATTACCGTATTGAGATCGAGTAAAGCTTCTATATACGCAGTCCCGGTCTCGCTGGTGTAATCGTTGGTGTACGGACTTCCTGACATTGCTATGCTAAGATTCCCTGACGAGAGCACGAACCGATCAAAGTGTATAGTGTCATCGTTGCTGACGGTCATCACCTTGTCTATATCCTTTTCGATAATCGAAACGCTGTTGTTTTTATGCACCGTGAAGATGCCGTCGCCGAAGGGTATGTCAAGCGTTTCGGCAGGTGTTTTTACAAAAGCGTTGACGGTCTCCCCGATAATGCCCTCGGATATCCTCGATTCGTCGTACTCCCCATTGCAAAAAGACACGACCCCGTCTACTAAACTGTTGGGCAGCGCATAACCATATACGGCGGGAGTGTCACTGTTCAGAGGATAGTCATAGCAGGTCTCATAACGCAGACGCAGTATGATACCGTCATAGTAGCAGCCCGTGACGTGAACGCGCTTTCCGTCGCATTCAAACCACTCGTCGGCGGGCGTGTAGAGCGGCGAATGCTCGATCCTGCATATATCGGGATATTTCGCCTTCATCATCTCGAAATATTCCTCGTCGGGTTTGGAGAAATAGAAACCGTTTATGTTTGCATCCGCTATATCGTCAAGCGCTATCGTCTCGTCATACCAAGCAACCAGCCAGTAAAGATCGCCTTCCTTGGTATAGCCGATGGTTTTCTTATTCGTCAGTTCGATGCTGCTGCCGTCCTTAAGCCTTAATCCGACGGTAATACTGTCTGTCAGCTCCTGAGTCGGCTTCTCGTCGAATTTCAGGCGCGCCGAAATATGCGTGGGGGTGATGAACGCGTCGGCGATCTTATAATTCTTGCCCGTTTCTCCGATATTTACGCGGTCGTTCCAGAATGTCCTTATCGCGCTGTCGGGGTCGAAGTGTACCGTTATCGCGAACAGCTCGTCCTCTTCTGTATAAGGCTCTGCGGGGAGATCCTCGGGAAATACGGCATATCCGAACGGTATTCGTACATAGTCAGGTGTTCCGTTTATCACCACATCAGCGTAGCAATAAATGGTATCGTCAAGATCATTTTCGTATCTGTACGCGGGGTGACTTACAACTACTACCATTCCGTCACCAACCAAAGTACCGGCAATTTCTATCGGCCTTACCGGAGCGCCCGTCGTATGATGCTGTTCACCGTCGGTGTATTTCACATTATACTCAATGCGCATATACTGTGAATCAAACTCATACCCCGTGAAATGCACAGTCATACCGTCAAGCTCCACAGTCTCGTCCATTGGCACGATACCGTTCACGGCTTTTCCCACCGCGTCTATTTCGATCTTGTCACAAATGTCCTCGCTCGCTATGATCGCGTTTTCTGTAACTGCCGCTTCACTCTGCACAGGCTCGGTCATATCCTCATGATACCCCGCGCCGTTGCTGCTCTCAATACCTCCCTCTTTCAGCCCGCCGTGCTCACTCAGCCAGTTCAGCCCGAATACCGCTCCGGTGAGGACTGCGGCTGTTCCTGCTATGCCTGCGACTACGCTTATTGCCTTATGCGACTTCTTCGCCTCGATGTATTCCGGAGTTATCTCCGTGAACTGCATCTGCCTTACATTATCGTCTTTTTTCATATTCTTCGCCCTTTCTTTAATGATACTCATAAATGTATCATCATCGGTCATGGGGGCTTTCTTATATGCAGCCGACAGAGCGCTTCTGAAAAAATCGTTATAATTCATTGTATAAACCGTTCCTTTCTTCCGACAGCAGTTTCTTCAGCTGCTGTCTTCCCCTGTGCAGTCGGGACGACACGGTATCGGAGCTGATGCCGAGTATTTGTCCTATTTCTCCGATCGTATATCCCTCATAGTAATACATATAAAGTGCGATGCGATTGTTCCTGTTCAGCTTTTTCATTATCCCGAGCATTTCATCATCGTGATCGGTGTTATCCGCAGCAACAATATCCTTTGCGGCTTCAAGAGGGACCGAAAACCTGTACCGGTGCGAACGCAGGTGATTCTTACATTCGTTTATGGCGCATCGGAGCAGCCATGCCTTTACATGCTCGTCGTCATTGAAGGACTTACTGTATGTATATAGCTTTAAAAAGGTATCCTGTGTGATATCTTCCGCGTCGCTCGGATTTCTGACATAACAGAGTACCGCGTTATACACGTTTTTCCTGAAATTGCGGATATAGTATTCAAGCTCATTGTCCGTCACTCGCATCTCACCCCCTTTTTGCTGATCTGAAAGGACCTTTCATATATAACACATCTCAGAAGCCCGATTTCGTTTGTGAATTTCAACTTTCGGCATTATCTACAATATTATACATCGGATTTATTGCAATTGCAACAAAATACTGTGTAATTTTGACATAAGAAAACAGCAGCTCCGTCATATAATAATGGAGCTGCTGTCGCTGTTACAGGTATTGTTATTCCGTTTTACCGCAAACGGGAATATTATCGGAAATAGATCTCGTTTCCGGCGGCAGGTAATTCCGCATACTTGCGAGACCTATCGCCACAGTCGATGAATTGTGCAGCAGAGCGGAGACTGCGGGAGGCAGTATTCCGGCAATTCCCAGCACGATCAGTCCGAGATTGAAGCCGATGATCGTTCGGTAATTGAACCGTATGCGTCCCATAAGCGCAGTGCTTATCTCACGCAGCGTAAGCAGACTATACAGGTCGTCGGCGGATATGGTTATATCCGCTATTTCCCGTGCTATCGCGGCGCCTGTGCTAATTGCGATACCCGCGTCGGCTTCGGAAAGTGCGGGAGAGTCGTTTACTCCGTCGCCGATCATTATGACCTTTCTGCCTGCCTCATGCTCGCGGCGGATAAATTCCGCCTTATCCTCCGGAAGCACCTCAGAGAAGAAATCATCAATGCCGACTGCTGCGGCTACCGCTTCCGCTGTTCGTTTGCTGTCTCCCGTCATCATAACGGTTCTTGAGATACCGAGCTTTTTCAGCCCGGATATCACTTCCGCAGACTCGTTCCGAAGCGGATCCTCAATGCATATCACCGCAGCGAGTACCCCGCCGACAGCGAGATACAGATGCGAATATTCCGTCGGCAGTTTCATCAGCTTGGCTTCATCGCCCGGCGGCACATAAGCACCCTCGTCCTCGAATACAAAATGGTAGCTTCCGATGATGACCTTTTTGCCGTCAATTGCACTGGAAATACCGTGGGCAACAACATACTGAACCGCAGAGTGACGTTCCTCATGAGTAAGCCCTCGCTTTGCCGCTTCATTGACTACCGCGTTGGCTATCGAGTGCGGGTAGTGCTCCTCAAGACAGGCGGCGAGTCTGAGCATCTCGTTTTCTTCATTTTCGCCGAATGTCACTATCATTGCGACCTTCGGCTCCGCGTGGGTGAGCGTCCCGGTCTTATCGAACACTATCGTGTCGGCTTCAGCCACAGCTTCGAGGAATTTTCCGCCCTTGACGGTGATACCACGGACGCTGCATTCACGCATTGCCGATATTACCGAAATGGGCATAGCCAGCTTCAGTGCGCAGGAAAAATCCACCATAAGGATAGACAGCGCTTTTGTCACGTTTCCGGTAAGCAGGTAAGTTATCAGAGTGCCGCCCAGACAATAGGGGACGAGCTTATCCGCGATACGTACAGCCTTGCTTTCCGCGCCTGATTTGAGTTTCTCGGACTCCTCGATCATTTTTACTATGCGGTCGTATTTTCCGCTGCCGGTAGTCTTGTCAACGCGTACCGCTATACTGCCGTCCTCGACTACCGTTCCCGCATAGACATAGCTGCCGGCTTTCTTGTGAACAGGCATGGCTTCACCGGTCATGGAGGACTGATTGACCTCCGCTTCGCCGGAGATCACAGTGCCGTCAAGCGGTATCATACCGCCGGTGCGAACGGTGATCTCATCGCCCTCCGCGACCGCGTCTATGGGTACCAGTACTTCGGTGCCGGCCTCTACCTTCCAGACCTTATCCACACCGAGGGACATTGTCCGTGCGAGATCGTCCACCGATTTTTTATGTGTCCATTCCTCCAGAAGATCACCGAGGGTAAGCAGGAACATCACCGAAGCGGCAGTCTTTCTGTCGCCGCGCAGCAGCGAAGCGACTATTGCCGTGGCATCGAGCAGTTCTACCCTTATCTGCCGCTTTGCGATACATTTCAGTGCTTTAACCGCATATTTAAGCGACTGCACCACCGCGATCACGAACCTGACCGGCTCCGGCAGAAACAGTCTTGAGAACGCTTTCTTCGCGATCAGGAATATGAGCTTATCCTCAAACTCCCGGTCAAGTTCTCTGCCGGTATGCTCCGGTACAAGTGCGGTCACTTTCTCATCGCTGTACGAAAACAACGACAGTGCGGTGATCACCTCACCTCTGGACCCGGCAAAGAAAATCACCGCATCACCTGTGCGGTCATACACTTTGACATCACGGACAAAGGGCTTTGAGCGCAGGTAGTATTCGAGGATATCCGCCTGTTTCAGCGTCATTCTGCCGCTTTCGGTATGTATCCTCATTCGTCCGTGGGATTCGTGCAGAATACGGCATTTCATTCCGAAACCGTCTCCTCTGCGTTATCGCCCGCGTCCTCGATAGTCTCACAGCTTTCACATTCCGCAGCTTTCTTTTCATTGATGTCATGAGCTTCGGCAAGGATATCACCGCAGCCCTCACTTATCTCGTCACACTTTGTCATAACGCAGTCCTTAGCACGGATCACCGCTGCAGCAGTGTGTGCGTACACCTTTCTTGCTTCCTTTGAGCCGAGTATTTTTACTCCGGCTGTACCGATAAGAAATCCGCCTGCCAGCAGAGCAATGTTTTTTAATGTACTCATAATAATAATACTTCCTTTCTGTTAGACATAACTAACCACATTAATTATACACTGCTAACTGAAAAATGTCAAGTATTTTTTCATTCCGGATAAAAATTAAGGAACTGAAAAAACCATCCTCACGAATAAGAGCCAGTCAATTCGGTTCTGAATTGACAGGCTCTCTTACTCTGTTATATTTTGTTTCCTGAATAGTCGTACTCAGTAACTAATCTGCAAGGCGAAGCGGTTTGTTTAGGGGAT
>CAMVGH010000086.1 GCA_947166945.1 uncultured Clostridia bacterium | reverse complement strand
ATCTGCTATACTATTCTCATAGGGCAGCGGTACCAACACAGTATCGCCCCTGACACTAAATTCTAAGGAGGTTTCAACTATGAAACACACAAAGAACGGCGCAGTCGTGATCGCCATCGACCACGGCTACGGGAACATCAAGACTGCGAACACCGTCACGCCGACGGGCATCAATGCCTACGACAGCGAGCCGACCTTTGCGGGCGATGTCCTGCTCTATGAGGGCAGATACTACCGCCTGGGGGAAGGGCACAAGGCATTCATCTCCGACAAGGTGCAGGACATCGACTTCTACATCTTCACGCTCATGGGCATTGCCCGTGAGCTGCACCGTGAGGGGCTTACCGAGGCAGATGTATACCTCGCGGTCGGTCTGCCACTGACATGGGTGAAGTCCCAGCGGGACAGCTTCAAGGCGTATCTTACAGCAAATGAGAACGTCAGCTTCACGTTCAAGGGAACAGCCTACCGCATTCACATCGTCGGCTGCAAGGTTTACCCGCAGGGCTACACCGCCGTCCTCGACCATCTCGGCGGGATGACGGGCGTGAATATGCTCGCGGACATCGGCAACGGAACGATGAACGTCATGTACATCAATAACCGCAAGCCTGTGGAGAGCAAGTGCTGGACGGAAAAGCTCGGTGTGGAGCAGTGCGTCATCCGTGTCAAGAGCATCATCATGACGGGGAGTGCGGATATTTCAGACAAGTATCTCGCCGTGATCCGTCCGGTGATCGAGGGCTATTGCAACGACATTTTTAATGCCCTCCGCAAGTACGAGTATGACCCCGACACGATGCGGCTCTACATCGTGGGCGGCGACAGCAAGCTGATCGAGAATTTCGGCACTTACGAAAAGAGCCGGGTGACGATCATCCCCGATGTGCGGGCGACGGCGCGGGGGTATGAGTACCTTGCGGCAAAGCAGATCGAGAGGGAGCAGAATGGCTAATGTGAAAAGCACCTGCCTGCGCTTCAATCTCGACAAGGAGCAGTACCGCCGGGCGTGGGAGATGTTGCAGGCATCCGGCAAGTCCTACACGCAGACCGTCACGGCGGCGCTCATCGAGTATGACGAACGGCACAGCCGACTTGCGGATGATCCGTATTTTGAAAATCGGGAGCGTGAGGACAGGTTCGTGGAGCAGATCGTATCCGCAGTTCAGCAGTCGCTGGACAGGGCGCTCCCGGGCTTCAATGGCGGGGTGCCTGCTGAACATGGTGCAGCCGTACAAAGGGGCAATGCCAAGCATCGATCCTGCACCTGTTTCGGAGGAAAAGGCACAGCCGGAGATCGAGGAGACCGTCATCGACTGGGATTATCTGGACAGTTGACAGCGTGACCGCTGGAAGGCAGATAGCAAAAGACGGTGCTTTTGCTACTGCAATTTCTCCGCAAAGATGGAGCGACCATCTGCGGAGAAAAACGGCAGCTACATGGTATCATCCATGATAGCATACCGCCCATTCCGGCTGATGCCGGAAACAGACCGTGTCCATCTCCACGGAGATCGCAGGTTTAAGCTGTGTTCTGGGGGATACCGCAACAAGAACGGAAAGCTGGCAGGAATGGAAATCGAAACTGCATTCAGCAAAGGCTTCAGGCTCGGTGCGCCGTTCATGATCGATGTGTTCGGCGGCAAGGAGTAGCTGGGTGAATGAATCGTTCCGTCAGAAATGCACAAGCAGGATGCCCCAAAATTAGGCATCCTGCTTTCATTGTGTGTGAGAATTAACAAATCGTTAAAACTGTGTCGCTGTCGTATATCACGACACCTGATACAAAGACAGGGCATAGAAAAATACTATGCCCCGTCCGACAGAACGCCCACGGTATTGCGCTCGTTATGAGCTTGTGGGAGATGTCATTATATTATATGTGAAACAGGCAATAAAATTACAACACCTGCTCCCAATCTTGATTAAATCCATAATATTTCATATTTACAAACGGATATTTCTTTGTCAAAGCTATTATCTCTGATTTCATCGCGGAAAACTCTTCCTGTTTCAGCAGCTTTTTCATGATAAAAAGATAACCGTACAAATGGGAATTGTCGATTTTATCGTTTGCGTCAGTCATCAAACACTTCTTTTCTTTTTTGCTTAAATTTGGTTTTTGTTCAAAAAGCCTGTTAAATAAGCGGCTGCCGTGAGCGCATAGATTGCGCAATATGGTCATCAAATGCATAAAATGCTCAAGAAGCTCTACGCCCTTGCTCATGTTCAAATCCAATGATTGGGCAATAGCTGTCTTTATCGAAGGTTCAGAAATCTTGAAAATAAATGATATGTCGGATATAGTCAGCAAATCAACATAAGCCCACAAAGGAAGATTCTGCTGTAAATCATCAATGAAATGCTTAAGATACGCTTCATGCTTGTGACGCTTTTCTTTTTGCTCTTCAGCTTTTTTAATAATCTCGCTATGTTTTTTGGAGTCCGTAAAATACTGAGAGTCAAGATAATCGTCGGGAGCGTGAACCTTAGTGAACTCGTGTGCATACACAGACTTGAATACAACCTCTATTCTTTCTATGTACTTCATCAAAATATGGCGCATCTCATGGTCAAATTCATATATGTCTATAATGTTTTGAAATGAAGCGGATGATGAAAAAACATCATGAGACCGCAAGGTTAATGAATAGCCGCTTACACGATAATAGTTATTGCGGTATAGAAAGTCATACGCTTTCTGTCTGTCAGGAATATCTAGACCTCTCGATTCAAGAAGATCAAGCTGTTCATCAATTGTTTTAAACGCTTTAACCGACATAAATTATCCCCTTATAGCAGAACGCCCCCAAGTGTGCATATGCAAGCACAAGGCGAGCACAGAGGCCTGGGGGAGAAGTTATATATATTATACTATATTATTTAAGTTTTGTCAAGTGCTGAGATATGGCTTTTGAATAATTCATCCCAACTTATTTATAACCTTCCCGAACTCCTCCGCGGAAAGTGTGCCGTTGAGATACTCGGCTCTCGCGGCGAAGGCTTCCTGCTGCCATTCCTGGTATTCGGAGAATGACAGCTCCTTTTCATTAACGCGGTCTTCATGCCTGTAACTCCTGTAGCTCTGGCGGTCATAGCGCTTGTAGTTCTTATTCTTGACGCGCTCATACTCTTCGAGCATCGGATCACTTTTGTTCTTCTCCTTGCTCATGATCTTCGGTCCGATCTCTTTGCAAGTCTGCCCTTTTTTGTTGAACACCCTGTTGCAATACATGGTGTTCTTTTTGTTTATCGGGATAAACAGTCTCCCGCAGCACCGACAGACGCGAATCATCTTATGTTGGCTCGCAAACTTGATGAGCATATAGCTGTAATAGTCGGCGCAGTTGTCAAAATAATAGACCTGCATATATTTATTGAACCGCTGTTCACCGATGCCGTTTATAAACTCGGATTTATATCGCCGGCGGAACAATTCTCGCTCATTCGTTATTTCCTGCTCATACCAAGTCTGCGGATCTTCGTACTCGCTGCAGTCGTACATAAGACCGTAGATCTTCTTAATTATATACGGCAGATCCTCAAGTGCTTCAACAGCGGTATTCATAACGTTGATGTAATAATACGCTGTGCCGTCATCGGGAATAGCGGCCGCGTTGGTTACAGCAGCGATAAGCAGTTCACCCGGCACTTCTCTGCTTTTTAATATTTTCTGAGCCATAGCAAGTGATTTGTTTAGGACAGCATCGACCTGGTCTCCTGTTATCACAACACCTTCGGTTGCGCCCGACTCTTCATCATTCGAAGTATCTGTATTGTCTTTATCCCGGTCGTTGGCTTCGGTTGGATTTGCCATATCTATCTCACACAGCTCTCGTATTGCGTCGAGATCTCTGTTATATTTTTTGATGCTGAGATCAAGCGAATCAATAAGCTCCGCGCCGTAAGTACTCTCCGGAAGTGTGAACAGCTCGCCCCTGTGTACCCGCCAACGATAAACCGTTCCGTCATTGTCCTCTGTCACATATATCCCGTTGAAGTAGTCGCGCTGTTCCATTCCGATGTCCTCCGATGTGTTTATATAGCCATTATATCACATATCCGGCGGCTTTTCAATATGCTGTCCGAGATTTGAAATTGAAAAAACAAATTTTTTCGCTCTCGCATTTAAAAAGATTTTCGGATATGTTACACTGATATCATCGAAAGCTCTTTGACAATTGAATACCGGTATATCGGGTACATTCCTTCCTGTGCCATGGGCAAGCAGAGCGGAAGATAATTCCGGATAACAGCCGGCAACTGTTGTGTGCGATGACAAGCAGGCGGGGACAATGATACTTCTGTCCAGTCACAGCCTCAAGCAATGAGGGCAGCCACATGAGAACCATGCGGGGGTGAGAGTCCCATGATGCCGCGCCAACGGCAGCCCGATATATTCCCTTGACGGCAGGGGGCGAGGTCGAATATGTCGTCGGACAAGCAGATGTACCGAAACGATACATCAAATCAAGGTGGGCGTGTTTCACGCCCCGGTAAATGAAAGGAGAAATTTTTATTCCACAAAACAACGAATTGAAAATGTACAGCTGCGCCTACATCATGGACACGCAGCTGAAAGCAAACCCGTACATAGTCGAGCATCTGCTCTATCCGGGACTGTATATCCTCGCAGGTGCTCCGAAGATCGGTAAGTCATGGCTGGCGCTCGACCTGTGTTTGTCAGTGGCAGAAGGCGAACCGTTCCTCAAGCACGAAACACATCGCGGACAGGTGCTCTACCTTGCACTCGAAGACAGCCTGCTTCGTTTGCAGAATCGTTTGTATGAGTTCACAGAAGAACCCGCCGAGGGATTGCAGTTCTCAACTCTCGCCAAGGCGATAGGCAGCGGATTGGAGCAGCAGCTCGAAGATGCGAAGCGCAGGCTTCCCGATTTGCGGCTGATCGTCATTGATACATTGCAGAAAGTCCGTCGTACTGTCGATGTGAAGTACGGCAGCGACTACAGCGAACTCGGAGCGCTGAAATCTGTCGCGGACAAGCTTGGCGTTGCAATACTTCTCATTCATCACACTCGCAAGGAACGTGACAGTGATCCGTTCAACATGATCTCAGGCACGACGGGACTGAACGGTTGTGCTGACGGGAGTTTTGTTCTCACTCGTGAGAAACGCAGCGAGAATGCCGGAACACTTCACTGCACAGGTCGTGATATCGAGAGCGCGGAGATCGCTGTTCGGTTCGAAGGTCACCGCTGGTCAGTCACGGACGAGGTGGAGTCTCACAAGCCCGATACTTTTTCCTTCGCAGTTCATGATTTCATGATCGAGCAGATATCGTTCAGAGGTTCAGCGTCCGACCTCTGCAAATTGCTGTTCCAAAAGTTCGGTGGACAGTACTACCCGAATCGTCTGACTCGTGATCTGATACAGCATACCGAAGAAATGAAAACGCTCGGAGTTATGTTTCGCTCGCGTCGCAGTCACGGCTACCGAATTATCGAGCTTGACTACGACAGGTCGGGTGACAGTAAAAACGGGAGTTTGCTCCTCGTCGAAATACTTGATCCTACCGGCACCCAAAATTCCGCAAGCCCTTTCACTGCGCTGATCGGGGCGGGTGACGGTAAAATTTCGGGTGACGGTAACAGCCTTGCAGGGTGACGGTAAAACGCAAATGGGTGACGGCAAATTCGAGCGGTTTCCGCCGTTTTGCAGGGCAGATAGAGTAACGATACCACCGAGGGGGTATTCGCGCAAATTTGAGCCGTTTCTGCGCCCGTGTGAGCAGATGATGCTCGGAGCAGGAAAAGCAAGCCTGTGAAAAGACAAGGTTTCGGATTTGCAGGGCTTCGTCATTATGCACAGGACAGTCAAGTCAGGAGCAGATTTGAGGGGTATGATTTTTATGCAGGAAAAAGGGCAGTCGCCTTTTCGGCGCCTTGCCCGTCCACTTCGGCGGGCAAAGCCCACCGTTGAGCGAGTTGTATAATTCAGAAAAAGGAGCCAAAATATGAAAAATAAGAAAAGTTGGGGGTCAAATCCCGATATTCCAAAGGAAAATGGCGTAACAAAGCCAAATTCCGAGGGGTCAGACAAGCGAAAATTCGCACTTTACATTGACGAGGACACGCTTGCAGAAGTCGGAGAAAAGTATGCCGAGAGCGGCTGCAGTTCCCGCTCGGAGTTCATCGTAGAAGCGACAAAATTCTATCTCGGCTACATCGCAGTCAAGAGCAGTACGAAATATCTGCTGCCTGTTATGAACAGCATTATTCGCGATCAGATGCAGATATCCGAGCAGCGAACCAACAGAAATCTGTTCATGATCGCGGTGGAGCTGGGCAAGCTGTCACACATAGTTGCGGCGATAAATGATGTCGACGATGACACCGTTCACGACCTGCACGCGATGATCGTGGACGAGGTTCGCAGGATAAACGGGATCATTAATTACGAGAGTGCAGACAAATTTCAGCATGATTATTGATGAAAGGAAGGAAAACTATGAAGAAAAATATCAGAACGAACAAGGAGATCGGTCTTAAAGAGCCACTGTTTCTGAGCGAACCGGAGTGCGGTTCAGCCGAGGTCAACGACATAAAACTGGACGGAATCACCTACCGTGTGTGGTCGGTGTTTGCCAACGAGGGAGAGCCTTCGGACAGGCTCGCGGACTTGATGCAGAGCAGTGTTGATTCGGGAGAACAGGTCGGTGAGGTGTACGACTGGCAGCTCGTTGAACTCGGAAAGATGTTCCTTGAAGCCAGACAGATACAGAAAAACAGGGAGAACGGTCTGCCCGATGACTACGGATTCCCGTTGGAGATCAAGGTTTATTGATGCAGGCAAATCTTTCGGTTGACTTTTATCAAAGGGTGTGGTAAAATAAATGAAAAGAACACAAGCATACAAGAACGGAGAAAGAAGCATGAAAATATATACTATCATAGGCGGTGTCAACGGTGTCGGCAAGAGCAGCCTTTCGGGTGTCCTGTCTGCCGAGAGCCGCGACCTGGGAACGATAATAGATACCGATAAAATTACGGCTGAGCTTGGCGTAGACCGCATATCAGGCGGCAAGAAAGCGATAGAAAAGATAGATTTCTGTCTGGAAAAAGGTGTGAATTTTACTCAGGAGACTACACTTTCAGGTGCGAGAACGCTGAAAACCATACAACGCGCCCGCGACCTTGATTACACTATCAGGCTTTACTATATCGGTATCAATACCGCAGACGAGAGCATCGAGCGTATCAAAAACCGTGTTCGCAAGGGTGGTCATAATATCACAGATGAAGATGTAGAGCGCAGGTTTGAAAAGCGCTTTGAAGATCTTGTTAAGATACTTCCCTTCTGCAGCGAAGTCAGGTTCTACGATAACGAAAACGGCTTTGTCGATGTCGCAGAGTACAAGAATGGTTCGCTGATCATTAAGGGTGACTACATCCCGGAATGGATAATCGAGCTGAAAGAGTACATGGATATGGGCGAAACAGAGGGTGAAGCTATAACGCCCGTTATAGGATGACAATTAAAGATATGATAAAATCAGCACTCTGCCTAAGACGGAGTGCTGATTTTATTTTGGCAAGATCCCGGATTTCGCTGGACTTCCGCCGACAGGTGTGATATACTGGCGGTGTAAGGTCTATGCGAGGTCCGGCTGGGAAAGGAGTAAAATGAAAAATAAACAGCCAAAGAAAACAGCACTGTATTGCAGATTATCTGTCGATGACGGCAGGCTTGGAGAGAGCGTCAGCATCGAGTCGCAGAAGATACTTCTGGTGCAGTACTGCAAAGATCACGCGATAAAGAATTACAAAATATATGATGACGACGGTTACAGCGGGACGAACTTCAACCGTCCCGGATTTATCAGTATGTACGATGACATTCAGAAAGGTCTGATCGACACTGTGATCGTGAAAGACCAGTCCAGGTTCGGTCGCAGCTACATTGATGTCGGTATGTATGTAGAGCAGTTCAAGGACAGAGGTGTCAGGTTCATCGCAGTCGATGATTGCTATGATTCGTCACAGGGGGAATATGACATGATGTTCCCGATGCGCAATGTCATTAACGAGTACTATGCCCGTGAGGCTTCAAAGAAAACCAGATCCGCAAAGAATGCGAAAGCAAAGGCGGGGCAGTTCATCGCGGCAAAAGCTCCGTTCGGTTACAAACTTGACCCGAATGATCGGCATCACCTGATCGTTGATGAGCCTGCCGCGGAGATAGTCCACAGGATATTTACACTCGCGTCACAGGGCAACGGCTTCACCCGCATTGCTAAAATACTGCGTGAAGAAAAGGTGCTGACGCCGATAGCATATTTCAATCAGAACAATCCCGATTACTACAAATCCGATTACTGGAGACAGGAATTCGACTGGCACTGCGAGAGCGTTCGCGTCATAATCAATAATGAAGTGTATCTCGGAAAGCTTGTTTACGGCAAGAAGCGCAACCGTTCAATGAAAAGCAAACGGCGTATCAAAGTACCGAAAGAGGAATGGATCGTTACCGAGAACTGCCACGAGCCGATCATCACAAAGGAGATTTGGGATAATGTCCACAAGCTGCTCTCGTCCAAGCACAGGGAGATCAAGACCGGCGAGGTGCAGATGTTCGCAGGGCTTGTCAAGTGTGCAGACTGCGGTCATGCCCTCACATACTCGCAGAAAAAACGTGCAGACGGAACATACCACGGCTCATACTCCTGTTGGATGTACAAGACCCACGGCAGGGAATACTGCACCTCCCACTACATCACATACGATGATCTGTACTCGGTAGTGTTCGCGGATATTCAGCGTGTGATACGAGCCTATGACTATGACCCCGAAAGATTCAGAAAGCTTCTTAACGAGCGCTGTTCCTCAAATGCGGAAAAGAGGATCGAGGCACTGACTGCCGAATACGAGCAGAAAACCGCACGAATTGCAGAGATCGACAAGGTTCTGAATAAGCTCTACGAGGACAGCGCACTCGGTCGTATTCCCGAGAACCGCTTCGAGACCATGCTGCAAACATATGATATCGAGCAGGACACTCTTCGCAAGAGCCTGCCTGTTCTGAAAGCCGAAATGGAGCAGCTCGCGGGGCAAAATGATGCAGCGTCGAGGTTTATAAATGTCATAAGAAAATACACATATCTGAATGATCTGAGCGCGGAAATACTCAATGCGCTGATCGACAGGATATTTGTCCACCATAAGGAAGTCGGCTCGGACGGCAGGGAGTACCAGCAGATCGAGATACATTATCGGTTCATCGGCAGGCTTGATGCACCAAATAGACCGAAAAAAATAGCTTGACATTGAGCGCGAAGAATGTTAGTATAACATATATCAGAGGAAACACTCGATTCAGGGTTATTATTGAAAATTTAACATTTAGCTGGGAAGCGGCACAGACTCGCAGTACGAGCGGGATTATACGCCAAAAAAAGCAATCGTCGCTTTAAAACAAGTCCACGGTCGGGGGTTCGAGTCCGTTCACCAGCTCCAGCCGGGAAGCCCCGGCGGGCAATATTGGCTTAACCACGCGGTTTATTGACTGCGTGGTTAATTTATTTTTTGTGTTAAAAGACTAACTATCGGCATTTGGGGACTTATTTGGGACTTATGAGCCAAAAAGTATGTTTCAGCAGCTCGCCCTACGCGCAGGGCGAGCTTTTATAGTTTTAGGCTGCCAATGTTGAGGTAATCCTTTCCGGCACTTTTGGTATATCTCGCAGTCTGATATGCTCCGCCCTCGCTGCGGTCAATGCAGAGTACAACAAGATCTGATCTGTCAACCATTGATCTGTTGCGTGTCTGAAACGCCGACTTGAAGTGTCCGGAGCTGAATATCTCTACTTCATCGTAGTATTTTTCAAAGCTCTCCTTGTTGTTGGCATACTCGGCTGTCATATACGGCAGAACAAGTATCAGAGAGCTGTTCGCGTCATCTATATCCTTCTTCGCCAGTCGTCCAGCCGAAGCCGCATATTGATCGAATTCCCCGTTCCTGCCGACAAGGAAATCCACATATTCCTTTTCACGAATAAACCGTCTTACAAGCTCGTCAAGCTGCTCAACGACCTGACGGGCTTCATCTATCTGACGATGTCCGAAGAAACTGACGGTAAATATATCGAGCACGGTATCACCTTCTTTATATCACTATATACATAGTAACTATTATTATGTATATTGTCAATGGGTAACTTTAATAATAGAATATTATCAGAGGTGATACCATTGGATAATTCAAAGACCGTTTTTACTGTAAACAGCTATGGAAAGGTGAATCTCAGGCTGAAAGAAATGCTCGACAGCCGGGGAATGCACAGAAATACGCTTGCCAAAGCAATCGGCACACGGTTCGAGGTTATCGACAAGTGGTACAAGAATAAAGTCGAAAAGCTCGATCTTGATATACTTGCCCGGATATGCTATGTTCTCGACTGTTCGCCTGCGGATATCATCGGATATGACAAATAAAAATTGCCCTCCTGCGCTATGCAAGAGGGCAATTTTTGTATAATCAGCTCGCCTTGCTGTCGGAATCTTTGGTGAAGATCGCTTTATCGAGAGCTTCGGCTGCAAACTCGTCCGCGCGGCGTATCACATGGGCGTAGATGTTATTCGTCGTTGAACTGTCGTGATGTCCGAGGCGTTGCGACACTACCCGGAGTGGAACGCCGTTCATCAGCATTATCGTTGCCGAGGTATGACGAAGGGTGTGGACATGGACGTCCTCAAAGCCGTTCTTTTTGCAGAATTTGGAGAACCAACCGGAGAAGGTCGAGGGATTGAGCCAGCCGCCCGTAGCATTCGTGAACAGCTTTCCGGTATCTTCCCACAGGCTGCCGACATTCTCCTTGTACGCGTCCTGCCAATCTTTATACTCCCGGAGCATATCGAGAATACTCTCCGTCACACGGATATCGCGTATTGAGGTTTTGTTCTTCGGCGTGTCCTCAAACATACCGCCGTTTTTGGAAGCGATAAGGTTCTTCCGGACACTTACGAGACACTTGCCGAAGTCGATGTTATCCCATTCCAGAGCGCAGAGCTCGCCGCGCCTGAGACCGAGAAACATACAGATCATTGTCATAGTCCTGAACGGCTCCGGAGCAGAGTCGAGCAAGTCAAGCATCTTATGGATCTGTTCTTCTTCAAGGTACTGCGCCTCGTCCCGGTTTACCTTCGGAGGTCTGACACGGGTACATGGATTGACAGGAATGATATTCTGATAGACAGCGTGGGTAAATACAGTCGAGATCAGCGCGTGATAACGTTTCGCCGTTGCGGCAGAGACAGACTTGCGCTTGACCGGCTCGAATGACTTTTTGTAATTCAGTCCCATGACTTCGGCTATGGCTTTGGCGCATCTGACACTGATCGGTTTTCCGTCGAGCATAGTTCTGATTGTGGTAAGCCCTACACCGGTTTTGGTAGAGATGTCGATCTGCTTCATACGCTTTTTATTGCATTTCTTTCCGTTGTGTACAAGTATCAGTTATGAGAAATCAATGATCGGTACGACTGCCTCGTTGCATTTTATATCTCTGCCCATAAGAGAGGCATATCTGCCTATATCTGGGATCTTGATATCATAGAAGAAAAACGAGACTGGTTTGTAATAGAATGTGCTGCAAAGCAGATACCTGATATACCCTTTGCAAATTACCTTGATAAACAGGAAAGCGGCACAGTGGTGCTGTGGGAGCATTTTGATCTGTTAGAGAAATCCACAGGAAATGTGTATGGTGCGCTCAGCGCTCACATGGCTGAAACTGAGGAATACATTTCTTTGATATTTCATCGTTTTCTGTCAAAGAACGATAAATCCGGCATAAAAATTAAAATTAACAATTATCACATTGAAGGACTTGACCCATTTCTCGAAAGCCATAACAAGACAAATATCAAACGCGAAATCAGGATTATGATTCCGGATTCACAAGGTATAGATCAGGCTGTAGTGGTACAACCATATATTCTTCTATTCCAGAAAGATCTTTCTGCGGAGGATGCAAGCAAGGTTCGTGCGTCTATTTGCGCGGTATTGCCAATATATTGCTTAAAACCGGATCGTCTGCCAGGAGATGATCCGGTTTTGTTCTCCTGAAACTGTTTCGGATCGCCGGTCTGTCACCCCGGCAGCGGAACGATCTGATAATTTCCAGATGTCAGCGCCCGGTTATAAACCTCCGGAACATAACGATCGGATGATACATATGATAAAGAATCTCAAAAACAATATTGTAATAATTGAATTGTTTTTTGCACCTTTTTATCGTATTCACTTGAAATATCCGTTCCGATATGCTATAATGCTATGAGACGCGAATCATACGCCGCATCGGAGAACGGTCCGTAACCCTCAGCGCTCTTCATGCCGGACAAAGCACAGGTGCATAACTGCGCCCGACAGTGCAGTGAACACTGTCACATTCCGTGTGTGATCCTGCATTAACGAGCCTGCAAAACCGGCTATGCAGAAGCATGGCAGTAATAAAGGATCGTCTTTTGCATTTGTGCAGTATCAGCGTTCATAAGGAAAGGATAACGATTATGAAGAAACAAATCAAAACTGCTGCCGCAGCTGCACTTGCTGTAATGCTCGCTGCGGCGAACTGCGTGCCGGCATACGCTTCAAAGAATTCTTTGACAGCCGACGACATCGTGAAGGCAATTTCTGCCTATGACAA
>CAMVGH010000085.1 GCA_947166945.1 uncultured Clostridia bacterium | reverse complement strand
AACCCGATCATCACGCCGTAGGGGGTCCCGCCGTATCTGAAAGATGTGGCATACATGGCGACGAGTTCTCCGTCTCTTTCGAGAATACCGTCGATGGTCTTGCCGTTTGCGATCGCGGCGAGGTCAACGGTGGCAATGGGGCAGTTCTCGCTTCTGAACAGGATATTATTGGAGGTGTCTCCGACGATCATGAACATATTGGGGTTGCTTCCGAACCTGTTTTTGTATGACTCCGAAGCGGTCTCCGCATCACCGAGGGCGGCGGCGCTCACGAACCCGAAATCGCCCTCAAAAATGGAAAAATCGTTCTCGAGACCCTTTATCTCGTCGTTCAGCGTATCCTCCAGCACTTTCATACCGACGTGCGCTCTGTCGAGCAGGATATTGTCGGTGAAGCCGTGGAGCAGTCTGAGTGACAGTACGTTTATCGCGGTGAGCGAGACAGCGAGTATAGCGATAACTATAAGAATTATCTGAACGCCGAGTTTTTTAAGAGCCTGTTTCATATCTGGTTCCTCCGGAAAATATCGGAATGCCGGATATCCGGATCCGGGAAATAGCTTGATATATGTAAACTAATTATACCATATAATCCATTATTTGTAAATGACAAAAAGCGCAAAAACCGACATCTGTATGCGATTTAACCGAAACAGTCCGGTTTGATATATATTTGACAATTGACGTGCCGGAGCGGTGGTATAAAACTGCAAACGGCGGTTTCAAGCGCGTTTGACAAGCATCACGCCCGGTATTCTCCGGAGCGGGATCATCATTTTCTGATTCCGAAAATGTCCGTATTGTACATAAAAATTTCCGATATATCACTTGTGTTTGTGTGCGATACGGGGTTAAAATATAAATAAATAAGATATCGGAAGGCTCCGTTCTGTCCTGCCGGACTGCGGAGAGAGACGGTCGGTGAATATATGAAGACAGTACATCTGACACCCGGAAACAGCATAAATGAGGCTCTGCGCCGCGCGGAGCCGGGTACACGTTTTGTCCTTTCTCCCGGGGTTTACCGTGAAAAAACGGAAATACACGTTCCGGATATCGAGATCGTCGGGGGCGGCGCGGATAATACCCGCATAGTCTGGGACGATCACGCAAACAAGATACACGCAGACGGCAAGGAATACAACACATTCCGCACATACACCGCCGCAGTGCTTGCCCCTCATGTGACGTTCAGGGATATCGCGGTCGTGAACGATGCCCTTTTGCCCGAAAGCCGCGGGCAGGAAGTGGCGCTCACCGTCTGTGATGACGATTTCCTTGCCGAGAACTGTACATTTCTCTCCACGCAGGATACCGTGTTCTGCGGACCGCTCCCGCCCGATCTCATAGAAAGATACGTCGGGTTCCTCAAAGACGAACTGCGCAGGGGCGGAAGCATGAAACAGATATTCCGCAGCTGCCTTATCGCCGGGAACGTGGACTTCATATTCGGCTGCGGGGACGCTCTTTTCGAGAATTGCGAGATACGCTCGGTGTATGATGTGCGCGGCCACGGATATACCGCTGCCCCCGCTCATACCGCGGAGCAGGAGACCGGATTCGTGTTCAGCGGGTGCCGCTTCACCTGCGAGGACGCTGTCGCGGTCGGTTCCGTTTATCTGGCGCGTCCGTGGCGGGACTACGGCAAATGCAGCTTCATAGACTGCACTTACGGCAGACACATCTCTCCGGATGGCTTCGACAAATGGAACGACACACAGCGGGATAAGACCGCGCGTTTTTATGAATACGGAAATGATATACCGTCCGGCAGAGTGCCGTGGAGCCGTATCCTTGACGGAAATGAAAAAGAAAAGCTGCTTGCGGCTTTCAGGTAACAGACAGTTCAGGTTCGACCGGCAAGCCTTATTTCACGAAGAGGAAGTATTATGAACAGTATCGTATATGTTGGCAGACACCTTATAACTTTCACCACAAAACAGCACTATCACGACGATTGGGAGCTGGTTTACTGCACGGGAGGACAGGGGCAGTTCGAGTTCGACAACCTTACGCTCAAATACGGAGTGGGGGACATTGTCATAATTCCTCCGAAAACAATGCATATCAATATAAGCGAAGAGGGCTTCACAAATATCCATATCAATCTTACAGACGCCACGTTCCCGTTCAGGGAACCGCTTATACTGTCCGACGACAGCGACAACCATATCCTCAACGCTTTCAAGGACGCTTTCTACTTCTTCAACAGCGAGATAGACAGCAAACAGCTGGTGGTTGACGCTTTCGGCAACCTTATCGTGAATTATGTGGTGGCATTCCGCAACACAAAGCCGCTGCGGGGCATCGTTGACGAGATCAAGAGCGACATAATGCAGAATTTCACCGACTGCGACTATGAGCTTGACAAGTACCTGCATTCCATACCGTTCAGCTACGACTACCTTCGCAAGCTGTTCAAGAGCGAGATGGGCATGACCCCTCACAACTACCTCACCAATCTGAGAGTGCAGATGGCAGAGAAGCTTCTTTGTTCCTACGGCAGCAGTGAGCTGAACATTTCGGAGATCGCGTTTACCTGCGGGTATTCGGATTCTCTGTACTTTTCAAGGGTATTCAAGAAGAGCTTCGGCTGCTCTCCGAAAAAATATGCCGCTGCCCACAGTGGCGGGAACCGGTGAAAACGGCTCCGGAAAGGGAATATAAATGGCATTCAATATAATCAACGAGGCGAGGCGCTGTCTCAACTGCAAGAACCCCCAGTGCAGGAAAGGCTGTCCGATAAACACAGCTATCCCGGATGTCATAAGCACGTTCCTCGCCGGGGACATCGACAAGGCGGGATATATGCTGTTCGAGAACAACCCCCTCAGCATGATATGCTCCCTTATATGCAACCACGAAAATCAGTGCGAGGGTCACTGCGTACTCGGTCACAAGGGCGCTCCTGTGCATTTCAGCAACATAGAGCACTACATAAGCGACAGCTATTTTGACAAACTCGATCTCGGGGACGTTGAAAGAAACGGTAAGAGAGTCGGCGTCATCGGCGGCGGCCCGGCGGGTATCACTATCGCGATACTGCTTGCGCGGCGGGGATATGATATCACGATCTTCGAGTCGCGCGAAAAGATCGGCGGCGTCCTGCGCTACGGCATACCGGAGTTCAGACTGCCGAAGGAGAACATCGAGCGCTATAAGAAGCTGCTCATCTCGCTCGGCATAAAGATACGCCCCAACACCTCGATCGGCACTACCATAACCGTTGACGATATGTTCCGGGACGGCTACCGCGCCATATTCATCGGTACCGGCGTCTGGAAGCCGAACACTCTCGGCATCAAGGGAGAGAGCCTCGGAAATGTGCATTTTGCCATAAATTACCTGATAAATCCGGACGTGTTCACGCTCGGCGAGAGCCTTAACATCATAGGAGCGGGAAACTCCGCCATGGACGTTGCGCGTACCGCTCTGCGCCACGGGTGCAGGAAAGTCACGGTATTCGCCCGCTCGGAGCATCTTGCGGCAAGCGTCACCGAAGTGGAATACGCGAAGTTCGACGGCGTTGAGTTCGTGACGGGAGTTGAACCGGTCGAGATAACCGACGGCGGTACGATATTCGTGAAGGTGGAGTATGACGAAGAGGGGAACAAGCACCGGGTCGAAGGCTCTGAAAAGCTCTATCCCGCGACATCGACGATAATAGCCGTATCGCAGGGACCCCGTGACAGGATCGTATCCACGACTACCGGCATAGATGTCACCGAAAGGGGACTTCTGGTCACGAACACCTACGGCGAGACTACCCGCGACGGCATTTTCGCGGCGGGAGACGTTGTTCTCGGCGCGAGAACGGTGGTCGAGGCTGTCAATTATTCCAAACAGGTGGCGGAGGCAATGGACGAATATCTCCGCAATCTTGACGACTGATAACAACACATTAATCGTTTCATAATCCTTTCCGTTTGCAGCTGTCCTTCGGGCGGCTGCATTCTTTTATCCGTTTTTGTTAGTTTGAGGAATAAAAGTGTACAACTGTGTAATGTCATTTTTGTGCATATTGCGGAAAATCGTTTCAGAAGGCTGAAAACGTTCTTTTTTGCTGATTGTTTGACTATTTTTTGACAAAACGAACAAAAGAAAAACGGGCGTTCAAGCGGTTTTGTATATTTGTGTTAAGTGCCGATTTTTACATTTTTCGCCCAAAATGTCCGGATTGTACATAAATAGTCTGTTATTAGCCTTGTAATGTTTGTTCGTTTTAGGTTAAAATGAATAAAAGAAATATACGTGGTTAAAATTTTTTATTGCAATTTTATTCCGTTTCCCGGGCAGAAATACCGTTAAAATGCCGGGGGCGCGTTACATATTTACAGGAAGGTCTGAGTGGATTTGTCATTAAAGCAGTACAGGAACATAGACCTTGCGATACTGCTGGCTATGCTCATAGCTGCGGAAGTGGTGATAAATATTGCCGCGAGGGTGTGGTTCCCGGCGGAAGCGTATGTGCTGTCACCCATGACAGCTATCGTGTGCATCGTGATGATGCGGTGGGGTCCGTTCGCGGCAGTCCACGCGGTGGGCGGGGGACTGGCATTGTGCATTGTGTCCGGCGCCGCGCCGCAGCAATACATAGTCTATTGCGTCGGAAACTGCTTCGCTCTGATTGCCCTTTTCCTCTTTAAAATATGGGATAAGGAAAAGATAAGAAAAAATATCCCGCTTTCGGTACTTTTCACAGTTGTCGCTTTCTGCGGGGTGCAGATCGGGCGCTGGCTCGTCGGAATGATCTTCGGGGGAGGTCTTACGGATATAGTGAGACTCGTCACCACCGATCTGCTGTCGCTGGTGTTCGCGGTGATAACCGTGCTGATAGCGCGGAAGATCGACGGCCTGTTCGAGGATCAGGTGGCATACCTGCTGCGTACACAGGCGCAGCGCCGCAAGGAACAGACCGAAGATTACGGGGATACCGAGTACGGCGATGAACAGTAAGAATGAAAATGCTATACTATTATATATATTTCAAGGAGGGTGTATAAGATGAAAGTCAACGCTGCCGACTATCTTATCTTCGACAAAGAAAGCGGCACATACATCGAAAATCCCGAACAGGCGGTGCGCGACGACGTTGAAAAGCACTACTGGCTCAATGTGCTGCGCACGGTGCTGAAGGACTGGAGACTGTACCTGATGCTGGTGCCGATGATACTCGTGTTCCTGCTGTGGCGCTATTTCCCGATGTACGAACTGCTGGGAAGCTTCAAGCTCACGGAGGACTCCAAGACGGTCGCCGAACAGTATTACTCCGGTTTCTCGTATTTCCGGACGCTGCTTACGGGTCTCGGCAATACCGAGCTGTCTATCCAGTTCTGGAGAGCTTTCCGCAATACGTTCCTGCTGAGCTTCTACGGACTTGTGTTCGGATTCCCGGTGCCGATCATCATAGCGCTGTTCTTCAACGAGATCCGTTCCAACATCGCGCGAAGCGTATATCAGGTGCTTACATACCTTCCGAAGTTCATGTCCACCGTTGTTATGACATCTCTGGTAATAATGCTTGTTAAGCAGGGTTCCGATACTTCCGGAACTCAGCCGGGCGTAATATCCCAGATGCTTGCAAATATGGGGCTGATATCGAGTGAGACAGCCTACTCGGGTATGCTGAACAATCCCTCGTTCTTCCGTGCGATATACCAGATAAGCGGTATCTGGGAAAGCGCGGGCTATGACAGTATCGTGTTCTTCGCGGCGATCATCGCGATCTCGCCGACCAGCTATGAGGCGGCGCAGATAGACGGCGCGGGCAAAATGGCACAGATGAGATATGTCGTTCTTCCGTTCATACTTTCAACAATTGTCATCATGCTGATAACAAGGATAGGTTCGCTGCTGAACATAGGATACGAAAAGGTCCTGCTGCTCTACAACCCGAACACCTACGTCACCGCGGATGTCGTCTCGACCTTCGCACAGCGCAACGGTATAGCCGGATCGCTGAAGGGGCTTGTCTCGGCTGCCGAAATGATGAACAACGTAATAGGGATGCTCCTTGTAATAGGCGCGAATACCATCGCGAAAAAGGCGTCCGATACATCACTTTATTAAAAGGGGTATCTGAATGAAAAGAAAACTTGAGATCTCCGAGCTTATATTCAAGGTGATAAGCTATCTGCTGCTTACAATGTTCGCCATTGGATGTCTGTATCCGTTCATCTATACGATATCCTCGGCGATAAGCGGATATGTGGAGGTAAGAGATTCAACGATCATACTCTTCCCGAAGAATGTTCAGTTCGACGCGTTCAAGGACGTATTCGGCGACAACGTATTCTGGAACTCGTACACAAACACACTTTTCCTTACATTCTACGGCACTATCTGGGAAATGATGCTTTCCGTATTCGGTGCTTACGCGCTCTCCAAGAAGCGCCTGCTGTTCCGTAAGACTTTCAACTTCTTCCTCGTATTCACAATGTGGTTCAGCGCAGGTATGGTACCTCAGTACCTGAACTACCTCGCTACAAAGCGCGCGTTCCAGGGAATGGGCATCATGGACGATAAGTGGCTGGTCGTTATCGCAATGGGTATGCAGGCTATGAACATAATCCTGCTGCGCAACTCCTTCGAGGGAGTTCCTTCCGAGATAGAGGATGCCGCGATAGTGGACGGCGCTACCGAGATGCAGGTGCTGTGGAGAGTATATCTCCCGATGAGCAAATCCATAATCGCTACCGTCGCGCTGTTCTTCGGAATTTCGCGCTGGAACGGATACTTCTGGGCAAGACAGATGATCTCCAGCGTAAACGAACAGCCGCTTCAGGTTTACCTGCGACTAAGGCTGGAGGAATACTCCGACCCCGAACTTACGACCAACTGGCAGCTGAGTCACAGCTACGCGCCGGATTCGGTCATCTACGCTCTGATCGTGTGCTCGATCATACCGCTCCTCGTTATCTATCCCTTTATCCAGAAGTACTTCGCAAAGGGCGTCAATATGGGCGGCGTAAAGGAATAAGCACAGAATACAATGATTATCATCCGCGCTCTGCGGTGATATAAATTTCAGGGAAACAAACTGAAAACAATATCCTGAAGGAGGATAAAAATGAAGAAATCAAGAATCACGACAATGCTGCTGACAGCGGCTCTCGCAATTACTACTGTTTTTTCGGGATGCGGCAACAGCACAACTTCTGACAGCGGTTCTGCCGGAAACGCCGGAACAACAGCTGCCAACAACACACCTGCCGCAACTACTGCTGCCAACAACGGCGGAAGCTCCGATACAACAGCTGCTCCCGCGGGCGGAGAGGCAACAGCAGCAGCTCCCGCAGCCGACGCTCTTACATACGCGAGCGGAACAGTTCTCCGTATGGCTTGCGGCTACAACAGTGACAAGACAGGTATGAGCTTCACGGCAGACCTTGCGGGTGAGGGTATCACTCTCGCGGACGGCAAGACCTACAACTCCGGCGACCTCAAGCCTACATGGCAGGCAGTCCAGGAACTTCTCGACATCAAGATCGAGGACAAGTACCAGGGCAACTCCGCTACCGACGAATATCAGTACTGGGACGCACAGCTTGACCAGGTAGATATGCTCAGCGGTACAGGCACACTCCTTTCCGAGAACGGTCAGAAGGGCAAGCTCGTAAACCTCGCTGAACACCTCAACGAAATGCCCAATTTCAAGGCTTACCTTGAGGAGAACCCCATCGTCCGTCTTTCTATCACAGGCGCGGCTGCGGGTCCTAACTCCGGCGCTATCTACTTCTCGCCTTACTTCGACGGTGTCAACGATATCGAGCGTATGCCCCTTATGAGAACCGACTGGGTAGAGAAGCTGCTCAACGGCTCCGGCGAATTCACAGCAGACAAGTCCAACCAGACTGCAACACCCGTTTACACACCCTATATGCCCACTTCCGGCAAGGTAGATGTTGACGTGGTAAAGAAGGACGGCTCCGCTGTTGAGACTATCAGCAAGGACTACGGCGCTTACGGCAACATCGTTGACAAGATGAACGCAGCCGGCTCTATCGACGGCGTTACAGCAGTCAATATGCTCCGTGAGTACATCGACAAGACATACAACGGATACTACGGCGAAAACCGTGCAGACCTCTTCATCGGTCAGAACGCGGCATGGGACGTTGACGAACTCGTTGCACTCCTCCGCTGCGTAGTGGCTAACCCCCAGACACTCAACGGCACAGACAGCGTTCAGGGTCTCCACACACGTGAAGATTCCAACAACCAGAGACGTGTTGATATGTTCCGTTTCGCAGGTACACTCTTCGGTATCCGCGGTATGGAATCCAGACTTGACTACCTCTATGTAGGTACAGACGGCGAACTCCATGACGCTCGTGAAGACACAGCTACATACGAAGCTCTCTCCAAGATGCATGACATGGTAACAGAAGGCCTCATCTCCAGCGCGTTCGTAAACGAGGAAGATGTGAACACCGAAAAGTACCTCTCCGACGACAACGGCTTCATGCACTATGACTACAACCAGACACAGACCGCTTACAACGCAACTGCTCTCCAGACCGAAGACGGCGAGAAGTACATGGCAGTTATGGTCCCTGTTGCAAAGTGGAATGACGGTACAGAAAAGTACATGAGATTCACAGAGTCCTGGCGTTCTGTTAAGACAGACGGTTGGGGAATCTCCGCTGCAGGTGTCGCAGGCAATACCGACAAGCTCAACGCTTGCCTCAAGCTCATCGACTACGCATACAGCCCCGAGGGTCAGGTAATGATGTCCTACGGTCCCGATGCTTTCGTAAAGCATGACGGCGACAAGGTCGTAACATTCACATTCAACGGCAAGGAATGGCCGGTTATCTCCGATGCTTCCTATGCAGACCTCTGGAAACTCCAGAACGGTAACTACACCAACTACGCTCGTTACTACATCGGTTCCACACTCAGCTTCGTAAAGAGCCAGGCATTTGAATACCAGTGCACACACGAAGTAGGTAAGGAAGGCGCAGGCTACATCTCCAAGGCTATCGCTCTCGGTACTATAAAGCACCCCGAACTCGCACTTGCCGACAATTCCTGGTACACATCAGTTCCGTCGGTTCTTCCTCAGGAAGTTGCTGAAGCAAACGCTATCAACGAACTCACAAACCTCAGTGCTTCCGGTTACTTCGGTGCTGCCAAGAAGCAGGTGAACCTCTTCGTTGACATCATCGCAAAGGGCTTCACAGGCGAGACAGGTTCTGACGCCGCAACAACAGCCGCTACTATCTCCAAGTCTGTTGCAGACGGCGGTTGGGGCTGCTCCACATACCTCTCCAGAAGAAACGAAGCATGGCACAGACTCATCACATTCTACAACACAATCAACGGCTAAGCAACAGTATCACTTTATAGTGATATGATCCGCTGCACCGCGCCTCCCGGCAGCCGCCGGGAGAGCGGTGCGGAAAGCGGATATTATTGCTCCACCAATTAACTCCTGTTATTCTTTTCTTTCAAATTCCTCAGAACGGTACCGGTCAAGCAAAGTCACGCGGTGTTGCCGACGCGGCGGGGCTTTGTACCGGCAGGTATCGTAGCGCGGAAGCAGGAATTAATCGGTGGGGTAATAATACAAGACCCCATTCCATGACAAAGGAAGGTTCTTATGTACAAGAAACAAATGCTATTTCAGAAGATCGTATGTATGCTTGCCCTGATAGCGGCGGTGCTTGTATTCGTCGGCTCTCTCGGTCTCTCCACCGATCTGTATGACGCCCTTTCGAAAACGATACTCTACCCGGACTATGACCTTGACTATACGTCCGTCACCGGTTCGAGAGTGTATTATGATATGTTCGGATTCAATTCCGACTTCACCAAGGTAAGCATCGTTCTTATCCTTGTAACACTTGCTCTTTTCTTTACAAACTCGCACAGCCGCCGTAAATACTATATCGGCAATTATATAGCTACAGGTCTGGTAGTGGCGGGAGAGATCGCTGCGTCGGTATGGTGCATACCGCAGATAGCAAGCTATAAGTCACAGTTCCGGAACAATGTTGACTTCGAGGCGCTGGAGACATTCTCAAAGGACTGGGGTACACTTTATATCGGTCCGGACGACACATTCTGGTTCGATATCTGCTACTGGATCTTCGGTATCCTTCTGGTGACAGCGTGCCTGCTCATAGTCAATCTTGTACTGAAGATAACTGTCATGAAAGGTGAGCAGGAAGCTCTTGCGAGCGGAAAGGGTGAGGCAAATGGCTGATATCAACAAAGAAGCTCTTATAAAAAAGGACCGCCTGCGGTTCACCAAGAACAAGGTGTCATCGACGCTGATAATTCTTTCGATAGTTGCGAACGCGCTGTACTTCGTGAGCATTTACAGATCCGATGTCGGAAGCTATTATTACAAGATATTCATAGGCGCGTCCGTCGTGTATAACCTTGTGTTCATGCTTGCGGCATTCCTCGCGTCGGAAGGCGTGAAGAACTACAAGATCAGCTACGCGTATGTTTCGATAGTGCTGGGCGTGCTTCAGATAGCCCGTATCTTCTATCTCCCGAAAGAAGCTCATGAGACGGAAAATCCCATGGTCGGCTTTGAGGGCGAGATGGTAATGGGGAATGAGCAGTTCACATACGTCTCGGTACTTCTCGTCATATCGGCGGCGCTGCTCGTATGCGCGGGCATAGTCGGTATAATGAAGACCACAACACTGAGAAATTATCAGGCTGAACTCGATAAAAAGCAATAAGAGGAATAAAAGATGAGTGATCTGAAATTACAGCATCTCGAAAAGATCTATGACAACAAGGTGCAGGCTGTTTACGACTTCAACCTTGATGTCCGCGACGGTGAGCTTATTGTTCTCGTAGGTCCGTCGGGCTGCGGAAAGTCCACCACCCTCAGAATGGTGGCGGGGCTTGAGGATATATCGGCAGGAAAGCTTATAATCGACGGCAATGATGTTACGCAGATGCCGCCGAAAGACAGGGATATAGCTATGGTTTTCCAGAACTACGCCCTGTACGGTCACATGACGGTGTATGAGAATATGGCGTTCTCGCTTATGCTCCGGAAGGAGAACAAAAACGAGATACACCAGAAAGTACTCGCCGCGGCGGAGATCCTCGATCTCACCAGCCAGCTCAACAAGAAGCCGGCACAGCTTTCCGGCGGTCAGAGACAGAGAGTCGCAATGGGACGCGCTATCGTGCGTACTCCGAAGGTGTTCCTGTTTGACGAGCCGCTGTCCAACCTCGACGCGAAGCTCAGAAGCTCCACCCGCCGTGAGATACTGCTCCTGCACAAGAGACTGAACGCCACGATGCTCTACGTTACCCACGACCAGACCGAGGCGCTTACCCTTGCCGACAGGATAGTATGTATGTCAATGGGTCATGTTCAGCAGATAGGTACTCCGCTGGAGCTTTACGATACGCCCGCGAACCTTTTCGTTGCCGGATTTATCGGACTGCCGCCCATGAACCTGTTCGATGTCGAGATACAGAACGGCAGGGCGGTATGTGAGGATTTCAGCACGGAACTGACCCAGCGCGAAATGAATATGCTTGAAGACTATGTGGGCAAGACCGTTACTATGGGAGTACGTCCCGAGAACGCGGTACCCGGAGGCGATATCACGGTGGAGGTCATCTCCAACGAGAACCTCGGACAGAACACACTCGTGAACGGCACGGTCGGCAAGCACAAGATAACCTGCAAATTCCGCGACTGGTGTACATACAAATACGGTGATACGGTAAAGGTATCCTTCAACAAGAAGCACTTCTTCGACAAGGAAACTACCAACGCTATCAGAGCGTAAAGGAGGATAACGGCAGATGGCAAATCAGAAAACCGCGAAAAAACAGGGACGCGGTATCAAAGAGGTCATTCGTAAATCACTGGTCTCGCTCAAGCGTTCACCGCAGGCTATCCCGCTTGTATTCCTGATAGTGGGATTCCTGATATACTCGCTCAATCTTTCGGCGGTAGCGAACACGACCGCGAGAATAAACGGTGCCAATATGGGACAGTGCGAATTCGTGGCTATGCTTTTCTCGATACTGGCGTTCGTGGTATTCCTGAGAACATTCCCCAAGCGCAAGCCCGCAAACAAGATCATGCTGGGGCTTCTGTTCGGAATGCTGGCGCTGCTGATATTTGTGGACGTGGTATATAACACACGTATCGTAAGCGCTGTGACACGTACCGAAAACCCCATAATCATCGACGACCAGTCTCTTTACATAAACACGGCGCAGACAGTTGTGACGCTCCATATAGTGTTCGTCTGCATAACCGCCGTACTGCTCGCGCTTCTTCCGATCTATTCAAAGCTCATAAGGAAGATAAATACATCTATCGAAGTAGAGGGCAACGAGAATATGGCTGTTATTGATGTTGCCGACGAAGAGGAATGACGCGGGACACAGATACGCAGAAAAACGGCAGGAGATCTGCGGACCCTGCCGTTTTCAATGCAAAGGGTTGATCGAAATATGGCTGATAAAAAGCAAAAAAATGAAGACAGATCGGCTGCAAGCTATTACAAACTGAAAACCGACGCGGTTGACCGACTGGTAAACGCAAAGGACGCGCCCGAAGTTTCCGAGAAGGAACTGCGGAAATACACGTCCAAGCGGAAATTCCACTTACCGATGTGGCTGAAGATCGTGTTGGTGAAGTTCTGGTTTGCGGGTGCGGTCTGCTATTTTTTTCTGTGGGGACTGGGAATTTACCTGCACGGGCTGGATCTCATGGTCGTGCTGGCGATAGGTCTCGGTCTTG
>CAMVGH010000084.1 GCA_947166945.1 uncultured Clostridia bacterium | reverse complement strand
GTTTTCATAATTGCGGTCGTACTTATGCAGGAGTCCAAGCAGGGTATGTCCAACGTTATCTCCGGCGGCAGCTCGGATAACTACTTCCAGAAGAACAGCGGCAGAACCAGAGAGGCAAAGCTCTCCAGAGCAACAAAGATAGCTGCGGTGTTCGTATTCGTCGCTGCTGTCGCAGTGAACCTCATAAGCGTTTACTGGGGCGGAAACAACACCCAGACAGGGGATACATCGTCCGCAGCCGCTACAGACCTCAATTTTGATATCGAGCCGACCGAGGAGACTTCCGCGGATACAGAAGCGGCAGATACCACAGAAGCACCCGCCGAAACAGCTGCCGACGACGCGGCAGAAACTACGGCAGCCGCTCAGTAAGACCGGACAGAGAAATTTTCACACGCGGTACGGTTTCCCCGTGCCGCGTAAATTTTTAGGGGGATATCTATGGCTCAGGAAAAAACAAACTACCCGAAATCCATCTATTTCAAACTTCCGAATTACAGGATAATAGGGGTCGGCAATACATATACCGGAAGCGAGAACACATTCAATTACCGTTTAAAGCTGGATAAGGAAGCCGACCGCATACATCTGTGGGTATGGTACGGAATGAAGTGTTTCGGGCTTTCGGAGATCGTGAACGAGCATGACGCCGAAAACAGCGAGAAAGGAATGTCAGATCTCGCTGCCGCGGTGGATACCGAGTATGACATATATAAGGAGAAGCTCAGATCCGGAGAGGTAAAGAGGCGTCCCACCTACGACAGCGGCGAGGACAATGAACCCGTGCTGTCGGATTATGAGATCTTCGGCGAAAATGTCGATCTTGACGCAGGCGGCAGTAAAAACTGAAAAAAATGAAAAAAAGCTATTGACAAACTTCGGAAAATGTTGTATAATAGCTCATGTATTATAAACAGGAAGAAGAAAGTTTTCTCACCCGCCGACGCCGATGAGCAGTCGGGCGCGGTTGTTTATAAGGTTCAGTTTATCATTGGATCTTTGGACGCGGGTGAGACCTGCGTCTTTTTGTTTGGCTTTTAAGAAAGGGAGTGTACACCATCAGCAAAAAGGATCTGCTCATCAACGATGAGATTCACGAAAAGGAAGTCAGAGTTATCGGGGCGGAGGGCGAACAGCTCGGGATCATGTCCTCGGCAGACGCGCTCGCAAAAGCGGAAGAGGAAGATCTCGACCTCGTGCTAATAGCACCGCAGGGAAATCCGCCGGTATGCCGCATAATGAATTACGGCAAATTCCGTTTTGAACAGGCTAAACGTGAAAAGGAAGCCCGCAAGAACCAGAAGACCGCGGAACTCAAAGAGATACAGATGTCTCTCAATATCGATACCAATGATTTCAACACCAAGGTAAATCAGGCGATCAAGTTCCTGAAAGGCGGCGATAAGGTTAAACTGCGCGTGCGTTTCAGAAGAGCGAGAGAAATGTCCCACATGAACCTCGGTGAGGATCTGATGAAGAAATTCGTGGATGCCTGCGCTGAATACGGCAGTACAGACAAGCCCGCTACCCTCGAGGGAAGAAACTATATGATAGTGATATCCCCGAAGCAGCAGACTGCAGCGCCCAAAAAAGCAAAGAACGCCGAAGGCGAAGAATAATTAAGGAGGAAACAAAGAAATGGCAAAGAACAAGATCAAAACTCACAGCGGTGCCAAGAAGCGCTTTAAGTTTACAGCAACCGGAAAGATCAAGTACCAGCGTACAAACCGCCGCCACAGACTCACACAGAAGGCAACCAAGCGCAAGAGAATCAACCGCGCTGCAGGTTACTCGGACAGCACAAATGTGGCTGAGATCAAGGCACTCATGCCCTACGCAAACTGATCGGATATAGGAGGAACATACAATGGCACGTATTAAAGGCGCTTTAGCTACGCGCAAAAGAAGAAATAAGACATTAAAACTCGCAAAGGGTTACTGGGGCGGCAAGAGCAAGCTCTTCAAAACAGCCAAGGAAGCCGTATGGAAGAGCGGTCAGTACGCTTACATCAGCAGAAGACTCAAGAAGAGAGATTTCAGAAAGCTCTGGATCACAAGAATCTCCGCTGCGTGCAAGCTCAACGGCATGAACTACTCGACCTTCATCAACGGTCTCAAGAAGGCAAACATCTCCCTTAACCGCAAGATGCTCTCCGAAATAGCGATCAATGACGCAGCAGGCTTCACAGCCCTCTGCGACAAGGCAAAAGCCGCGCTCTGATCCGGAAAAATATATCACGCCCGTTACGCGCGGGCGTGATATTTTCGCATTATAAGGTTTTGATATCATCGCCTGCCGGAGCGTATTCCGAGAGGATCCTCGTCACGTGAGACCACCTTTTCCGAGCGTATCGTCTCGTCGGGGTGACGGTTGAAATAAAAGACGCAGAAGCCTATCGAAGCGACCACGGCAAGCACTGCTCCGCGGGTGATATAGCCCGTCACGAAGCTGTCAGCCTCCGGGTAATCCGCAAGCAGGGCGGCATAATCCCTGATCGCCTGCATGAACGATACCCCGGCAAATCCCGCACAGGCTTTCACGCCCGCGCCAAGGCCGGAAACAATGACGGCAAGCACGGTGAGGAGCGGACATACTATGACCCCGCACGCGTCGAGCTTGCGGGCAAGAAAGCGGTAATCCGCGAATACGACCAACGTTGTGATGCCCGAAAGTATGTACGCGGATATCTCGGTAGAAAGCCCGAAAGCAGTTATCTCGATATCCGCCCTGACCGCAAGCACCGCGATGACGATCATCGCCGCCGCGCCGATAACGGCACCGGCGATGCCCAGCACGCTGCGTATATCAAATCCGAGTTTCACCTTTACCGCGTCCCCGTTCACGGCGGTTTCCGCAGGTTTTGCGTCCGCGTAGAAACGGTATTCCCCGCCAACAGCTCCGAGAGAGACAAGCCCCTCGGTAAGCTTATCCAAGAATCCGATCAGATATATCACATTCTCCTGAAGCAGACTGTACTTGTCAAGTTCGGCAGTAACCGTCCCGATACCGCAGGACTGTGATATGAGCGCGTTTTTCGGTAAACTTTCACCGAGTCCGGTTATCAGTTCCGCGATCTCAGCGGAACGCCCGGCGGGCTTATCGCAGAAAATGTCCGCGATATAGCGGCCGTCCCTGTCGGAGACAGTAACTCCGAAGCCACGCATTTTTCCGTAAAGAGCAGTATGCTCGCCGGAAAATGACAGCCCCGTTTCGGCAGTTATATTTTCAAGCTCTGAAAACAAAAGATCACGCTTTCATTGTTTTTTTAATATTTTAGCACATAAGAGAAATAATGTCAATGCTTGTTTCATCGAGAAAAAATCCCGCCGTCACAGCTTACCGCGAACTCAACAGCGACAGGAAATGCCGCGAGCGGGAAAGAAAGTTCAATACAGAAGGCGTCCGGCTCTGTGAAGAAGTCATAAGGGCGGGACTTACCGTGACCGCCGCATTCCTTACGGAAAGCGCGGAAGCGAAATATCCCGGCATCTGCGGTCTGATACGGGAACGTATCGAGCCGGTGACGATAACCGACGAACTCGGAGCGTATATCTCCGATACGAAGTCCCCGCAGGGGGTATTCCTTACGGCAGAGATACCGGACAGCAGGCTCGTCACGGACAGCACGGAATGTCGGCTGCTGATACTTGACGGAGTGCAGGATCCCGGTAATGTCGGCACCATGATCCGCACCTGCGAAGCGCTCGGGACCGACGGTATGATACTGTCTCCGGAATGCGCGGATATATGGTCTCCGAAAGTGGTGAGAAGCACCATGGGAAGCCTGTTCAGACTTCCGATGACCACCGCTTCGCTGCCGGAAACAATAAAAAAACTCCGGACGGAAGGTTTCACCGTATATGCCGCGGTACCCGATAAAACGGCAAAAAGCATAAGGGAAACGGAATTCCCCGCAAAATGCGCGGTGATAATCGGAAATGAAGGGAACGGGGTCTCCCCGGAAGTAATAAATTCGGCAGACGGAAATATATATATTCCGATAAGAAACGCGGAATCGCTTAACGCTTCGATAGCCGCAGCGATATTCTGCTACGAAATGAAAGGATAGGTCAGAACATTGTCCGATTTAGTAATTGTTGAGTCTCCCGCAAAGGCAAAGACCATAAAGAAATACCTCGGCAAGGATTACGATGTGGTGGCTTCGGTCGGTCATATCCGTGACCTGCCGAAATCAAAGCTCGGCGTTGATATCGAACACAACTTCGAGCCGCAGTACGAAAACAAGCGGGAAAAATCCGCACTCATAAAGGAACTCAAGTCCCAGGCGGCAAAAGCCGACACCGTTTACCTCGCTACCGACCCTGACCGGGAGGGTGAAGCGATATCATGGCATCTCGCGCATGTACTGAAACTCGACGGCAGCAAGCCGATCCGCGTCACATTCAGCGAGATCACCAAGACGGGGATACAAAACGGTATGTCCGCGCCGAGAAGCATAGATATGGATCTCGTCAACGCCCAGCAGGCGCGCCGTATCCTTGACAGGATAGTGGGCTATAAGCTCAGCCCTTTCCTGTGGAAGAAGGTGCGCAGAGGACTTTCGGCGGGCAGAGTGCAGTCTGTGGCGGTAAGGCTCATCGTTGACAGAGAAAATGAAATAAAGGCATTCGAGAGCCAGGAATACTGGACGGTAGATGCAAAGCTGCACGGAACGGCTTCGAGAAAACAGTTCCCCTCAAAGCTTGCCGAAATAGACGGAAAAAAAGCTGAACTGAAAACCAAAGAAGAAGCGGACAGGATCCTTGAATACCTCAAAGACAAGGATTTCATAGTGAGCGCGATCAAAAAATCGGTGCGCAAAAAGCAGCCCGCTCCGCCTTTCACGACATCTACGCTCCAGCAGGAAGCCTCCAGACGTCTCTCGTTCAACGCGAGAAGAACTATGAAGGCTGCACAGGAGCTGTATGAAGGTATCGAGATCGAAGGACGCGGCGCGGTGGGTCTTATCACCTACATGAGAACCGACAGCCTTCGTGTTTCGGAAGAAGCACAGAAAGCAGCCGCGGATATGATAAGAGAGCGTTTCGGTGAAGAATACCTCCCCGCAAAGCCCCGTGTTTACAAGGCAAAGGGCAACGCACAGGACGCACATGAAGCGATACGCCCTTCGACTATCGACATTCTGCCGGAGGAAGTAAGATCCAGCCTTTCCTCCGATCAATACAAGCTCTATAAGCTGATATGGGAAAGATTCATGGCGAGCCAGATGGAAAATGCCCTTCTCGATGCTGCGGCTATCGACATAACCGCCGGGAACTGCCTGTTCAAGACCACCGGCTTCACAGTAAAATTCGACGGCTTCACAAGGCTGTATGAGGAAACGACAGACAGCAGTTCCGAGGAAGGCGGCGCTATCCCGAAGCTCACAAAAGATGAAAAACTCACCGTTATGTCGGTACTCGGCAATCAGCACTTCACCCAGCCGCCTCCGCGCTACACCGAGGCAAGTCTCATCAAGGCGCTGGAGGAAAACGGGATCGGCAGGCCGTCCACCTATGCCCCGACTATCACAACGATACTCGACAGACATTACGTGGAACGTGAGCAGAAGCAGCTCAAACCCACTCCTCTCGGAGATGTCATAACCGAGCTGCTGAAAGATCATTTTGAAAATATAGTGGATACCAAGTTCACCGCACAGATGGAGGATAACCTCGATAAGGTCGAAGAGGGAAAGGAACAGTGGTACGAGGTGCTGAAGGACTTCTACGGAGACTTCGCCGGCACCCTCGAAAAAGCCGAGCATGATATGGAAGGCAAGCGCGTAAAGGTGCCAAACGAACCTACCGATATCGTATGCGAGAAGTGCGGCAGACACATGGTCATAAAGATAGGACCGTACGGAAAATTCCTCGGGTGCGAGGGATTTCCGGAGTGTACGAACACACGCAAGATAGTAACCGAAACAGGCGGCAGCTGCCCTAAATGCGGAAAGAAGATGCTGGCAAGAAAATCCAAGAAAGGCAAACCTTTCTTCGGCTGCGAGGACTACAAGGACTGCGGATTCATGACATGGGACACTCCCGTGGCGGATAAATGCCCGCAGTGCGGCAGCACCTTATTCAAGAAGGCAGGACGCAAGGGCAAGGTGTACTGCGCAAAGGAAGGCTGCGGCTACGAGGCGGAGAGCAGCGACAAGAATGAAAATTGACGTTATAGGCGCGGGGCTTGCCGGTTCGGAAGCCGCATGGGCAGCAGCGAACAGAGGCGCGGAAGTCACACTGTACGAGATGAAGCCCGCTAAAATGTCCCCGGCACACAGATACGCGGGATTTGCGGAACTGGTATGCAGCAATTCCCTCAAAGCCGCCCGCATCGACAGTGCGGCAGGTATGCTGAAAGAGGAGATGAGACTGCTCGGTTCGCTGACCATGGAAGCGGCAGCGGCTACGGCTGTTGAAGCGGGCGGCGCTCTCGCAGTGAACAGAACGGATTTCTCCGACTATATCACCGGAAAACTCCGGTCCCACCCGAATATCACCGTTGAAGAGCGTGAGATCACCGTGTTCCCGGAAAAGAATACGGTCATAGCGACCGGACCGCTCACAAGCGACAGCTTCGCGGACGTGATATACGGAAAACTCGGAAAGGCACTAAGTTTCTATGACGCGGCTGCACCCATAGTCACCGCGGAAAGTATCGACACAACAAAGGCATTCTTTGCTTCAAGATATGACAAGGGCGGCGCGGATTACATTAACTGCCCGTTCACAAAAGAGGAATATGAGCGGTTCTACGAAGCGCTGGTAAACGCGGAAACAGCCCCGCTCCATGAATTTGAAGATCTCACGGTATATGAGGGCTGTATGCCCGTTGAGGTGCTGGCAAAACGCGGGACAGACAGCGTGCGCTACGGCTGCATGAAGCCCGTGGGGCTCACAGATCCGCGCACCGGACGGCGCCCTTATGCTGCGGTGCAGCTGCGGAAAGAGAACTCGGAAGGCACTATGTACAATCTGGTGGGATTTCAGACAAATCTGAAATTCGGTGAGCAGAAACGGGTCTTCGGTATGATACCGGGACTTGAGAACGCGGAATTCGTGCGTTACGGAGTAATGCACAGGAATACGTTTCTGAACTCCCCTGCCCTGCTGGACAGCGGCTTTATGCTCAAAGGCAGCGAAAACGTATATTTCGCCGGACAGATGACCGGTGTGGAAGGATATACCGAAAGTGCCGCAAGCGGCATTATCGCGGGAATAAACATTGTCCGGGCGCTGAACGGCAAGGACAGGCTCCGGCTGCCGGACACCTCCATGACAGGGGCGCTTGCGAGACATATAAGCACCGAGAACCCGGATTTCCAGCCTATGGGAGCAAATATGGGAATGCTGCCTATGCCCGACAGACAGATAAAAAGCAAGCAGGAACGCTATACCGCGATATCCGAACGCGGACTGAGCGCGTTCCGGGCGATGATCGCCGCTATGTGAAAAGCGAAAGGATAACATTACAGATGAAAATAGCAGTAGATGCGTTCGGAGGCGACAACGCCCCGGACGAAGTGATAAAGGGGGCTGCCGACGCGGTCAGGGAGTACGGCGTCGAGGTAGTGCTCACAGGTGACGAAAAGAAGATAAACGAACGCATATCCGCTCTCGGTATCGACAGGACAGGACTGTATATCGAGGACGCGGACGGCGTGATACAGATAGAGGACGACCCTATGGATATCCGCAAGGCAAAAGCGGACTGCTCCATGGGAAAGGCGTTCAGGCTCGTCAACGAGGGCAGGGCTGACGCTTTCGTGAGTGCGGGAAGCACGGCGGCTATCGTGGTCGGCGGCACCGTGGTCACCGGAAGACTGAAGGGCGTAAAACGCCCCGCGCTCGTTCCGATAATGCCCAGCACGGACGGGCTGTACCTGCTGCTGGACGGCGGAGCAAACGCGGAATGCCGTCCGGAGATGCTGCTTCAGTTCGCGGTAATGGGGTCGGTATATCAGGAAAAAATAATGGGCATCAGAAATCCCCGTGTGGGGCTGCTCAATATCGGTGCCGAGGAGGAAAAAGGCCGTGAGCTTGAACACGGCGCCTATGAACTGCTGAAAAACTCGGGGCTGAATTTCATCGGCAACGTCGAAGGCAGAGATGTACCCCTCGGAGCGGCAGATGTAGTGGTCACTGACGGATTTACGGGGAACATATTCCTGAAAACCGTAGAGGGAATGGGAAAATTCATGAAGAAGGCTCTCAAGGAGGACATATTCGGCAGCGGACTGTCAAAAGTCGGTGCGCTGTTCTCCATGAAGGGCATAAAGAAGATATCAAAGCAGATGGATTACCGTGAAGTAGGCGGTTCACCGCTGCTGGGTTCCGCAAAGCCGGTATTCAAGGCTCACGGAAGCAGCGACGCTCTCGCATTCAAAAACGCGGTACGGCAGGCTAAGGAGTTCGTGGAAAAGGACGCAAACGCCCAGATAGCTGCCGCTCTCGCGGCGGTGAACGCAAAGACCAAAGAGGCGGCAGGAAATGAGTGATTTTGAAAAAACAATAGGATATACTTTCAAGGACCGCGCATACCTCGAACGGGCGCTCACTCACTCTTCATACGTAAACGGCAAGCAAAACAGCAATGAAAGACTGGAATTTCTCGGTGACAGCGTGCTGTCGGTAGTGGTATCGAAATATCTGTTCCTGTCTCTGGACGTGCCGGAGGGCAGGCTCACAAAGATACGCGCAAAACTGGTATGTGAAGATACCCTCTACAAGTTCGCGAAGCGCATCGACCTCGGTTCACATATAAAGCTCGGAAAGGGCGAGGAATCTACCGGGGGACGGGAGAGGAAGTCAATACTCGCGGACGCGTTCGAGGCGGTGATCGCAGCGATATACCTCGACGGCGGACTGGAAGAAGCCTCAAAGTATGTACTCGGCTTCATGCCTCCGATAGAACAGATCAAGAGCGCAAAGCTCATACTCGGTGACTACAAGACAAGCTTGCAGGAAGTGATCCAGCAGAACCCCGAGGAACATATCGAGTACCTCATCACGGGAGAACAGGGCGAAGCTCATCACAGGACATTCACAGCGCAGGTACAGCTGAACGGACAGGCTATCGGCACAGGAACAGGACTCAGCAAGAAAGAAGCCGAACAGGCTGCCGCAAAGGAAGCGCTGTCGCTGATGGGATATGAAACAGACTAATATATCGGTGTTCGTGCCGCATAACGGCTGCCCCCACCGCTGCACATTCTGCGATCAGCGGTCGATCAGCGGAACACAGGCGGCGCCTGCCGCGGAAGAGGTAAGAGAACTCCTCGCTGCCCAGACCGATACGCTGCGCAGCAGCAATACAAGAGCGGAGATCGCGTTCTTCGGCGGGAGCTTCACGGGGATAGACCGCGGATATATGCGGTCGCTTCTCGCAACGGCTCATTCCTTCGTTGCACAGTACCCCGATGTTTATACAGGGATAAGATGCTCGACCCGCCCGGATTTCATTGATGATGAAATACTCGGTATTCTTGAAGAGTACGGTATGACGGCAGTGGAACTGGGTGCGCAGAGCATGGACAGCAGAGTGCTTGAGCTGAACGAACGGGGACATACGCCGGAAGATGTGGAGAGGGCTGCCGCTATGATAAAGTCACGGGGGATCTCCCTCGGGCTTCAGATGATGACAGGTCTGTACGGCGACAGACCGGAATACTGCGTTGAAACGGCGGAGAAATTCATAGCACTCGGAGCCGATACGGTGCGGATATACCCCACCGTTATACTCGAAGGCACGCGGCTCGGTGAGTTGTACAAAAACGGGGAATACACAAGCTTCACATTCGATGAAACTGTGGAACTGTGCGCGAAGCTGCTGAGAATGTTCGACAGCGCCGGCATTCCCGTGATAAGGCTCGGTCTGCACGCAAGCACGGAAGTTGAGAACAAGATGCTCGGCGGTGTCTATCACCCGGCACTCCGCGAAATAGTCGAAAGCAGGATCTTTTTTGAGGATATGCTGGCGGAAATGCGGCGTCTGGGCGGTAATGAATTCGTCGTTTGCACAGACCCGAAAAATATAAGCAGGATCACCGGGCAGAAAAAAGAAAACAGGATCAGACTTGAAAAGCTCGGATACAGATTTGAGATAAAGAACGAAAAAGGAACAAGACTGAGGATATATGCACTTCAAGACACTTGAGATCCAGGGCTTCAAGTCCTTCGCGGACAAGACAGTTCTGAATTTCGACACGAAAATGACCGCCGTGGTCGGCAGCAACGGCAACGGCAAGAGCAATATAAGCGATGCGCTGCGGTGGGTCATGGGAGAACAGGGCGCAAAGACACTGCGCGGCGACAAAATGGAGGACGTGATCTTCCACGGGACCGTCGCACGTAAACAAATGGGCTTTGCGAAAGTCTCCCTCACTATCGACAATACCGACAGAGCGCTGAGCAGCGACGCGGACGAGGTAGTCATCACCAGAAAGCTCTACCGCACCGGCGACAGCGAATACCTGATAAACGGCGAAAAGGTCCGTCTGAAAGATATACAGGAACTTCTCATGGGAACCGGACTCGGACGTGAAGGGTACTCGATCATCGGGCAGGGACGCGTGGCGGAGATCGTCAACGCAAAGGGTTCCCAGCGGCGGGAAATATTTGAGGAAGCCGCGGGAGTCTCCAAATTCCTCCACAGGAAAGCGGAAGCCGAACGTGAACTCGCAAGAGCGGACGCGAATTACAAACTGCTGAAAAATACAGAGGAATCCCTTGCGGAGCGTGTTCCGGTACTGAAACGTCAGTCCGAGAAAGCTATGAAAGCGACTAAGCTCAAAGAGCGGGAAACGGTGATCGAAATATCCGTGACCACGGCAGAGCTGGAGCGTATCGACAGGGAAATGACCGGCATCGAGAACACTATCCTCGAAAATCAGGGACAGTGTGAGCATTTCGACAGGGAGCTGCGTGAACTGGACGAGGAAAGCGAAAACCTTGCGCTTAAAAAGTCTCAGTATGCCGCTCAGCTCGAAGACCTGCGCAAAAGCTCGGCAACGGCAAGAGACGCGGTGGCGGAAGCGGATAAGAACATCGCAATACTCGAAAACGAGATAAAGCATAACGACCAGAAGATCAGGGAGATCGAACAGCAGAAAAAAGAGGCAGGCAAAAGCACCGAAGAACTCACGGCGCGTATCGCGGGGCTTGAAAAGGCTGCCGACGCAAAGCGAAGAGAAGCGGAAGGATCTGCCGCAGAGATCGAAGCACTGAAAAAGAAGCTGGAGACAGCAAACGAGGGCGGAAAAGAGCTTGACGACAAATACAGGGCTCTTGACGCGCAAACAAGTGAACTGTACGCAAAACAGACCGAAGCAAAACTCACGCTCCAGCAGGCGGAAAAGACAAAGCAGGAGCTTACGGAACGCCTTGAAGCCGACAAGCGCAGCATCGAAGATCGTGACCGCGATGCCGACAACTACCGCGCAAGACGCAGGAGCCTGAATGAACAGCTCGAAAAGCTGAGCGAAGAGAAAGACGAGCTGGAGAACAAACTCGGTGGTTATAAAAAACTGTACGAGAACAAGAACTCAAAGCTCACCGAAAGCCGCACTGTATATGAGCAGATGCGCCGGAATTTTGACGGCAAGCGCCAGAGACTCGATACCCTGTCGGATATCGAGAAGAGCATGACGGGGTACTTTGCGAGCGTAAAGTCGGTAATGAGCGCAAAAAAAAGCGGCAGGATCGGCGGTATCCACGGAACGGTCGCAGATATCATCTCCGTTGAACAGCGTTATACCGCAGCGGTGGAGACAGCTCTCGGAAATGCGATGCAGAACATTGTCGTGGATACCGATGAAACGGCAAAGCGCTGCATAAACTATCTGAAAGAGATAAAGGGCGGACGTGCAACGTTCTACCCTATCAGTACAATAAAGGGGAATACCCTCCAGCAGCCCGGAATAGACAACGAAGACGGGTTCGAGGGAATAGCCTCGGAGCTTATAAAGTGCGATGAGCAGTACCGCGGGATAGTCCGTTCGCTGCTCGGAAGAACGGCGATAGCGGACGATCTGAACTCTGCAAACCGGATAGCGAAGAAATACGGATACAAGTTCAGGATAGTCTCGCTGGACGGGCAGATAATAAACGCGGGCGGTTCGCTGACCGGCGGTTCGGCAGACAGCAAGAATGCCGGTATCATAAGCCGTAAACAGGAGATCGACACTCTCGAAGCGGATATCGCAAAGATATCGGAGAAAATAAAGACCTCACAGGCTGAATACTCGGCACTCGCAGCCGAAGTCGGCAAAATGGAGATCGAGATAGAAGGCTTCACAGAGCGCATTGGTGAGCTGAAACAGGACGAAGCACGTATAACAGCCGAGATAAACGGCGTAAAAGACCTGATCGCACAGTCCGAAAAACAGCAGGACGACGCAGAGAATGCCATAGCACGCAGCCGCAAGCTGTCCGCGGAGCAGGACGAGCTGATAAAGAAAGCAAACGAGGATATCACAAGACTCGGAACACTGATCGGGACAAACGAGGCTGAACTTAAAGCAGCGGGCGCGAAAATCAGCGATGCGGCAAATGCAAGAGCGGAGATATCAGAAAAGATATCCGCGCTCAATCTTTCAAGGATAGGCGCAGAGAAGGACGCGGAAGCTCTCGATGCACAGAGGGCGGACGCGGTCAGCGCAAAGGAAGCAGCTGCCGGCAGCGGTGAGAAGTTCGACAGGGATATAGCGGAAGTGAATGCCTCCACCGAACAGCTGAAGCGGGATATAGAAAACGAAAGGCACAATATAGACGAAGCCAATAAGCTTTACGGCGACACAAAAGCAGCAATAGATGAGCTTATCGCAAAGGAAAATTCCTGTGAGCTGCGCATCAATGAGATCGCTAAGGAAGTACGGGAAAAGAACAACGACAGAATGAAATTCTCCAATGCACTGGCCGCGGCGACAGAACGGAAGTCAGCTTCGGAAAAGGAGAAGGAGAAACTGGTGCTCTCCCTCTGGGAAAAACACGAAATGACTGTAAGCGAAGCGAAGAAACAGGCACAGCCGCTCGAAGGAGATCTGGCAGCGGCAAGGAACGAACTCCAGAGCCTTCGCAGACAGCTCTCCGCACTGGGTGATGTGAACTTCGCGGCGATAGACGAGTACGAGGAAGTGAGCAGGCAGTATGATGCTCTTT
>CAMVGH010000083.1 GCA_947166945.1 uncultured Clostridia bacterium | reverse complement strand
CGCGTCGACAGCTATCTTTAAAAGCTGCGCCGGGTCCGTGATACCTTTTACCTTTACTTTGAGTTCTTCGTTTGTTCCAAGCTCTGCCATGAGCTTCTTTGCGTTTTCCTTTGACATTGTAATATCCTCCTGTTTGTTTTTGTTTTCGGTTTACTTTATCCCATGACATTTACAGCAAAACGGTAAGAGCCATGGGTACGGTTTAAAAACTTATCAGAAAAAAACATTTCCATATTTGTATTTTACAGATAGCTTTCGGACACGCCGCAGTTATATCCGCCGCCCGGATAATAATATATTTTTTGGCACCATTCATTGTTTTCCTCACTGTATGATTTGCCGTGATAGCACGCGGTACAGCCCATTTCGTGTCCGTCCGAGGCATCTTCGCCTTCCCATGTCCTACCGCCCGCAGCACCTTCGAGGTCGTCTAATGACAGCTTTTCGTCCGTGTTCTTTGCCTGCTCGGCTCTGTGCTCTCTGTCAGCCTCGATAAGTTCTTCGGCGGTAACGTCATATCCCGCGTCTACAGCTATCTTTACGAGCTGTGCGGCGTCGGTGATGCCGCTCACCTTTGCTTTGAGTTCTGCGTTTGTTTCGAGCTCCGCTATGAGCTTCTTTGCGGTTTCTTTTGACATATTGATCACCTCATTGCTTTTTCGTAAGAGCAGCAGCGCACATCACTCGCTCCGCTGCCCTGTATCTTGTATGGAAAGAACAGTATCAGTCCCAGATACCGCCCTTGCACTTATAATAACTCTTTGTGCACCACTCATCGTTTTCTTCGCTCCAGCTCTTATGGTGATAGCAGATGTCGCATCCCATTTCGTGACCGTCAGAAGCATCATCGCCTCCCCATCTTCTGCCGCCGGCGGCACCTTCGAGGTCATCGAGCGACAGCTTTTCGTCCGTGTTCTTTGCCTGCTCTGCTCTGCGCTCTCTGTCAGCCTCGATAAGTTCTTCGGCGGTAACGTCATATCCCGCATCTACAGCTATCTTTAAAAGCTGTTCCGGATCTGTGATCCCATTTACCTTTGCTTTGAGTTCCTCGTTTGTTTCGAGCTCCGCCATGAGCTTCTTTGCTGTTTCTTTTGACATTGTAAAGTCCTCCTATGTTTTTATTATATAATTGCCTTTACGGGCAATCGCTCACCGGATCGTTCTTTTCGCTGTCCTTATCCTTTTTCTTCGGCGGGCAGCGCTTTATGTATTCCTCGAAAGCGGGCTGCGCAGCAGCGGTCAGACGCTCCTCCCAGCCGTTTTCAAAGAAATAGCAGTTTTCCTCGTTCGGGGCGTAGTAATTGTCGCTTTTCAGCAGTGCACCGTTCCGGCAGCCGCCGGCGCAGCGATCCGCATATTTGCAGTCACGGCATTTTCCGCTCTTGTCACGCACCTCGGCTACCGTGGTGTGACACAGTCTGTTAAAGTCCGAATCCCGTGCGATGATGTCTTTAAGCGGTGTTTTAAACATATTCGGGAAATTAGGTGAATAGCCGCAGTCCGCCATTCCCATGCACGGGCAGACCATTCCGTCGGCACCGATATAGAAGTTATCACGCAGTACACCGCAGGAGAGGGTTTTCTTTTCTTTTTCCGCTCCACATTCGCGCCTGTAGAATATATCCCACTTATCGTCACCCGGCGTGTATATAAAAGCACCGGATATCATTATCGCCATGGGTGCGTCGTCCTCAAAATACTGCGGGATATACTTTTCCGCCATTTCGAGGTTTTCACGGAACGAAAGCTGCAAACCCGCGACCTCCGGGGATGCCCATTCGCCGAGCTGCATCATCGAGCCCAGCTTCATGCTCCTTACACCGAGAGAGGCGAGCAGGTTCACAGACTCACGAACTTTGTCAATATTCTTCCTGTGTACGCACATCGACACGGAAACGCTGTATCCGCGTTCTTTAAGGAGCTTCAGCGCCTTTATCGTTCTTTCTTCCGCGCCTTCGACTCCGCGCAGGAAGTCATGTACTCCCACACCGTCGTAGCTTAACTGGAACGAGGGCTTCTGACCGCACTTTTCAAGCTCGTCGAGCAGCTTTTCGTCCAAAAGCCAGCCATTGGTGTATATCGTTGTAATGTCGATCTCACGCTCCGAAAGCGCCGATACGATATCGAGGAAATCATCGCGTATCAAGGGTTCTCCGCCTGTCAGTCCGACCTTGTATATACCACATTCCGCAAGACTGTCGGCGATCTTTATTATCTGCTCGTGAGTGGGTGCGCCGTGCTTCGCGTGGGGCGCGGACATGAAGCAGTGACGGCATTTGAGATTGCAAGCTCCTGTTATCGACCAGTGTACCGATTCCTTGTATTCGGCGGGATAGGTGAAATATTCCTGCTCGGGACTGAGAAAATCAAGCAATCCCGCTTTATGTATGATGCCGTCTCTCTCGAAATCACTGATAAATCCCTGCTGATACTCATGCAGGCTCTCCACATCTATATCATGCGCGCCGTCGCATTTCATCAGAAGCAGGAAATACGGCTTGTCGAGAAATCTGACTTTCTTACTCTTCGTATCATATACTCCTCCGAGCCTATCCTTCCAGCCGCGCAACCGGTATCGTCTGTCAAGTACATACGTCATATCGGGTCACCTTTCTTTATAACGGTCATTCTTTTTCGAGCATTTTCTTCATTGCTTTCAGAGCGATTTTCTGTCTGCTCACGACAGTATCGTATGTCAGCCCCGTCTTTTCGGCTATGGCTTTCAGCGTCAGACCCCGGTAAAAGCGCAGTATCAGTATATCTCTCTGCTGCTGCGGGAGCTTTGCCAGAGCCTTTGCAAGGTCGGCGAAGCGTTCCCTGTCCATAATGACATCTTCCGCCGAGGGAAGAAGCTCCTGCTGTCCGGAGATAGCCGCAGGTCTGCGGTGCGTGCGGTAATGATCTATGACTGTGTCGTGGGAGAGCTTATATACAAGCGTCGATACCGACGCTCTGCTCCCGTCGTAGCTTTCCATAAGACGGAAGAGCTTTACGAACACTTCCTCGCACAGATCCTCCGCATCCTCGATCGGGACTACCCTTGCCGATATATACGAGAGCACTGTGTCTCTGTACTCTCTGTAAAGCTGCTCATGTGATAACGAAGGGCTCATTTGTCACTGCTCCCTTCGATGTCCGGCGGAGACGGTTCCAGTCCGCCCGCTGCGTCGGCAAGGTCTTCAAATGTAAGCAAGAGATCATCATCATATCGTGAGAGAGTGTCGTTTATCAGATCCTGTATGCTCTCGTCCCGCTCAAACCGCTGAAACGCGAACATCTCCGCAAGCAGTGTCTCCATATCCGGCATTGTTTTACCTCCTTCCTTTTCGCTTCTGTATATTTATCCGAACGAAAAGGGGAAATTGGGCAGACATTCCGAAACTTTGTAGGAATTCACAAAAATGTTGTATCGTTTTTGTTTATCCCGCCGCAACATCAAGCCTTTGTCTTTCGACAAGCTCCGCGAAATAACCGCCCTTGTCAATAAGCTCGTCATAAGTGCCGTCCTCGATGATCTGACCCTTATCAAGCACGAGGATACGGTCGCAGTTCTTTATTGTCGATAATCTGTGCGCTATGACTATACGGGTGCAGCCCATTCTGTCGAGCGCCGCGGAGACCTGCTTCTGCGTCTTGTTGTCGAGCGCGGAGGTCGCCTCGTCGAACATCAGCAGCTTCGGCTTCGGCGCGACCGCGCGGGCTATCATGAGTCTCTGCTTCTGACCGCCGGAAATACCGCCCTGTCCCTCGGACACCATTGTCTGCATTCCCATAGGCATAGCACGTATGTCATCGGCTATACCCGCTATCTCGGCGGCTTCCCATGCGTCGTCCAGTGTAAGTTCGGGAGCCGATATAACGATGTTCGAGTATATGTCATTCTGGAACAGACCGCCGTTCTGCGTCACGGCACCGATCTTACGGCGCAGCGAGCACAGATCGAGACTTTTCATATCCTTGTTGTCATAGTATATCGCACCGCGCTCGGGCTTTTCAAATCCCAGCAGCAGACGCATGAGTGTTGACTTTCCGCAGCCTGTTCTGCCGACGATCGCTATATACTCGCCCGCTTTTATCTTAAGCGACATATCGTTTACTATGTACGGCATATTTTCACCGTAGCGGAAATAGACGTTGTTGAGTTCTATTGCTCCGGTTATTTTTGTGACTATCTCCTTGTTGTCGGCAGCCTCGGGTTCGGCTTTAAGGAAAGGCTCCGCCATTTCCAGTATCGGCTTTACATTCGCTGACTGGAGCGCTATATTGGCAAGCGCCATGAACGCACCCATAAGGCTTCCGTAAGCCGCGTTGAACGCAAGATAGCTCGATGCGTCAACACCGCTCTGTGCTGCAAGCCAATACAGCAGGATCGTTGATATGAGGGTTATCGCAAGATTTATGACAGTGTTTATTTTCAAGAAAAGCGGCGGGTCATATTTGAGCCGGGCACCCTCGGAATACAGTTTGAGCCATTTTGCGAAAATACGCTTCTCGGCACCCGAGAGCTTGAGCTTCTGCACGCCCGTTATCATCGAATACGCCATACCCGACTGCTTTGCTTCATGCTCCATGTGACGTTTGGATATCTTTGTCTGAGTAAGCGAAGCAGCAGCAGTAAATACAATGCTGACCAGTATCACCAACAGCGACGGAACGACGAGTGTCGGTGCGAAGCTGAATATCTGCGTAATGTACATCAAAGAGAAAATAGATGACAGACAGGTAGAGAATACCACGCTCATTATGACTGAACAGAGTGTGTTTATCGACTGCGAGCGCTTTGTAAGCTCACCGGCGCTGTACTGACGGAAGAACGGAGCGGGAAGTGTCAGTATGCGCATCATGAGCGCTGCCTCCACGCTTACCGATGTCTTAGTCTGTAAGCGCTGCATGAGCAGCCCCTTTACCGAGTTTATCAGATTTGAAGCTATCGCGATGCAGACGATACATATAGTTACACCTATCAGCGCGGACTGTTCGCCGTTCTGGAGCACCTGACCCGTAAGTCCCTTTGTGATGCGCGGGATCAGCATTCCGATAACGGTCGCCGCAAAGGTCGCGATAACAATTATCACTATATCGGATACCGACAGACAGTTCTTCATATATCCGATAAGATCGGGGATACCCAGCTTTTTCTGCGGAAGAGGTCTGTAGAAGCAGTATGCCTCACGCTCGAAAAGCGCCGCGTTTTTGGAATTGACGGTCACATTCCTGCCGGTCTTGCGGTCGGTATAGTAATAACCTATGATCTTCTTCGGCAGCAGCGCGACAGGTGTCCCGTCCTCCTTAAGATACGCGAGCAGGGGACCGTAGGAATCCCTGTACCAGCCCTCGTCAAGCTCGACCGTGCGGCGCATGATGCCGTGAGGACGCAGACTGTAATCGAGCTGCTCCTCATGATCCCTGACACCCTTCGGAAGTTCAACAGGCTTATAGTGGTAATATTTAAGGATATCCTCGATCGCCTGACTTGTGATGATGCGTTCATCGCTCATTTCCGATGCCGCGCGCTTGCCGAGAACGACCTCCGCGGCACGGAAGAAGGAGTCCTCAAAAAGCTGCTGGTCAAGATCTTCTCTTTGCTTTACTTGTTTTTCAAACCAACCCATTTGACACTCCCCCTTATTCGTTAGTTACAAGGTCGGTGTACGCACCGCCCTTTGCCATAAGTTCTTCGTGAGTTCCGCGTTCGATGACCTTTCCGCGTTCAAGAACGATTATCTCATCGCAGTCGCGGATAGTTGAAAGTCTGTGCGCTATGACTATGCAGGTGATACCTCTGTCCTTTATCGCCTTGACGACCTCGTATTCGGTCTTTGCGTCAAGTGCCGAGGTCGCCTCGTCGAGTATGATTATCGACGGATCCTGCGCAAGAACACGGGCGATCTCCATTCTCTGGCGCTGACCGCCGGACAGGTCGCGTCCGCCCGAGGTGAGCTTGTAATCATAGCCGCCCTCACGCTGCATGATATCCTCGTGAAGCTGCGCGTCACGGGCAGCGAGCACCATTTCAAAATCCTGTATCGAGTCGTCCCACATCTTGATATTGTTCGCTATCGTGTCCTCAAACAGTATGATATCCTGATCGACTACGGCTACCGAGCCGGTCATGATGCTGCGCGGTATCTCGCTGCGGTGCTTGCCGTCAAAGAGTATCTCGCCCTCCCACGGGTTGTACAGACCGGAGATCAGCTTTGAAAGCGTTGATTTTCCGCAGCCGGATGTCCCGACAAAAGCTACTCTGCTGCCCGGGGTGAGCGTCATCGAAAAGTCCTTTATCAGTGGTGCCGCGAGCTTTGAGTACCCGAAGGTTATGTTTTTCAGCTCGACATTTCCCTTGAGCTTCTTCAGCTTCACATCGTCGGAGACCTCGTTTGTAACATTGACATCGGACGGGTATTCCATTACATCATCGACGCGCTCCATCTGTGTACGCATTTCCTGAATGGTCTGTCCCGCCTGTATCAGCGTCATGGCAGGAGACATAAACGATGTAAGGAAGCCCTGAAACGCCATAACTCCGCCGAGGGTGAATTCACCTCGCATACAAAGCCACACGCCGAGTATAAGCACAGCGTAATTCGATATCTGCGCAAGAAACTGGGGAATAGAGCCGAGATACTGCTGTAACCGTGCGAACTTTACCTTCTGTGTGTTTACCGATGCCTGAAAGCCCGACCACTTGCGAAAGAAGCCGTTTTCCGCACCGCTCGCCTTGATCGTTTCGATCATTTCGACACCTGCGACAGTAGTTCCCGCGAGCTTGCCGGAATCACGCATCTGTATGCGGGTCAGGTTCATTCGCTTATCCGAGATAACTCTCGAAAGTATAAGGTTAAGTACAATGGACGAAATACCCACAAGCGTCAGTAAGATGCTGTATCTTACCATAACGACGAAATAGAATATCATCATTATCGTATTGAGCAGAAGCGGCGCAAATGTGTTTATCAGTGTACTCGCTATCGCCTCGTTCTGCGTCTGGCGCTGCTGTATATCACCCGCCATTCGCTGCGAGAAGAACTCCATAGGCATACGAAGCACCTTCCACATATATGTGGAGCTGCCGATAAGTGACATCTTACCGTTTATCTTGAGTGAATAGATCGTCTGCGCCCATGATGTTATGATCTGCAATGCCGCAAGCCCTACCATAACGGCAAGGAATCCGTTCAGCCAGTTCGCCGCATTCCCCGAGAGGATACGATCGAGGAACACGCGCGACATAATAGGATTTATCACTCCGAACGAATAGCTGATAATACTCGTAAGCATAACAAAAGCCACTGCGGCACCTGCCCCGATAAGACGCTTGCGGGCAAATTCCAGAGTGCTTTTCTTTTTGCCGGAGGGAACGAAATCCTTTCCGGGCTTTATTACGACAGTCACGCCGGTGAAAGCCTTGTCAAACTCATCCATAGGCACCTTGACAAAGCCCTTTGCCGGGTCGTTTATGTATGCGTATTTTCCCTTGAAGCCGTCAAGCACGACAAAGTGATTGAAGTTCCAGTGGATTATGCAGGGAAATTCTCCCTTTTCGCGTATTGTCTCCGGTGAACGGCGATATCCCTCCACCTGAAATCCGTAGCGCTGTGCGGCAAGCGCTACATTTTTCGCATTTGAGCCGTCGCGGGAAACACCGCAGTCCGAGCGCACCTGCTCAAGCGGTACCCATTTTCCGTAATATGCCATTACCATTGCAAGTGAAGCGGCTCCGCACTCCAGCGCTTCAAGCTGCATCACAACGGGTACCTTAGCAGCGCCCTTGGTAACGGTCGGCTTTATCCTGTATTTCTTTTCAGCCATTTTCCACCTCGTCACGCGGTAAGCAGGAAGCTTATCGGCGATACGCTTTCAACAACTATCTTTGCGTCGTAATTGCCGTTGGCGAGTGTAACGGGCGCATACGCTACCGTGCGTCCGAGCTCATCTTCATCGACCGTTGATACGGTAAACTCCTCTTTTCCCACACGAACGGTCATTCCGGAATTTACCTGTGCGCTGCTTAAAACGGTTATCTGCGCCGTGCCGTCCGTAACAGACGCTTTCGCGTCCGTTACCACTTCAAGCTGTCCTATGGTAGCCCAAGCGAAAAATCCCGCGAGCAGCAGTATTATCACCGCTAAAAGCACCCATATCCCGGGATTTGTCACATGAAGGTAATCCGTGAGCTGCTCGGGAGAAGCGATGCGGTCAAGGGTCTTTTGTCTGAATATCTGCTTTTTCTGTTCTTCAGCCATTTCCGTGTCCTCCCGTTACTCGATAACAAACGCGTCCGTAAATCCGGTCACATCGAATACATCTCTGACCGGATCCGTGATATTGCGGATGATAACACCTTCTTCATCGTCGATCTCCTGAGCGACGCCGACAAGGACGCGAAGACCTGCGCTGCTTATGTATTCAAGCTTGCCGAAATCGAAGACTACCTTCTCCATTCCGTCGAGTTCGTCCTCGAGCTTTTCCTCAAGCTCCGGAGAGGTCAGGGTGTCAAGTCTGCCCTCGACCGCTACATTGAGCTCCGTTCCGTTCTTTGTGATGCTGATGTTCATACCTATTCCTCCTGAATGATCTGTCATTGAAATTGATTTGTTTTATCGGGTATATTTACTGCCTTTTTCTCACGTTGAGAAACTCGGCAAAGCCGGTGACGCTGAATACTTCATAGACATCGTCGGAAACATTTATTATCTGTATCGGCTTATCTTTCGTCTGCTGCACCTTAAGAAGCATACGCAGTCCCGCACTCGATATATATGTCAGCTTTGAAGCGTCAAACACGATATTGTCTCCGCCGTATGCCTTTATAGCGTCGAATATCTCTCCTTCGAGCTGTACGGCATTGTTGGTATGGATCTTTCCCTCCGGAAAGAATGTGAGCTTATCGTTTTCTGCTACTGTTTTCAAGGTGTTATCCTCCTGTAAATTATTTTGCCGTTACGGGCGGCCGGGCATCCCGCCTTTTTTACGGGGCTTGCGTACACCTATGCCAAGACCCTGACTGTGATCCGCGTCGTCCTCCTCAGGCTCCTCATCGGGCAGATAAGCGGGATTAGCGAGACCACCCGATACCGCATCGAGATCGTCGAGATCGAGTCTCAGATCCTTTTCTTCCGGAGTGTTTTTCGTCTTTTTGCTCATGTTTTTTCCTCGTCTTTCTGAAAATTTGTTTATTCGGAAGTAACCGCAAGATGCCGGTCGATTTCCGTATTTTATCGTTCCTGTATCATTCCGTCAAGACCGGCTTTGCACATATATTTTATCCGCTCGGCGGTCGCCATTGCCTTGAAGCCGCCGGTCAGTGACCATTTCTCCAGACTGTACGCAGCGTTTTCCGTAAGCTCCGCTACCGCTTTACGAACCTTTCTCGGCAAGTCCTTTGTGTAGAATATGAGCCGTCCGCCGCTGCCCTCGATAATGCCCATGAACCGCAGGAACCACTCCGCTTTGTAGAAACCGAATGTGTCATATATCCCGATAAAGTCCGCCATTATCTCGTCGTGCAGGATATTGTTCGTTATCCCGTATGTCTGCTTGGTGAAATAGTGGGTACATTCATGATTCTGCCGCAGCAGCATCGACTTTTCGAGCCATTCGGCATCATCGGAAAGTCCGAGCTCGGAAGCGGGAACATTGCTGTACGGCTTCGCGGAAAGAATGATGAACCGCGTTGTCTTTCCGTGGATAAACGAAGCGCCTGTCGTAGAGATGTTATCGGGGCGGACGCCTTTGTAGGCGATGTTCGTCACGAGCTGCTCGAAATCCGCCGTATCACGGACATATATTATCGGGATCCTTCCCGCCGCGGAATCAAACATCTTTATTTTCAGCGTTTCCGGCGAGTTGAAGCTCACCGGGCGAGCGGCGCATATCTTGTCGTTTATCGCCTTATCGTCACCGAACATTTCCGCATAGTAAAGGATCTTATCCCACAGGCCGAGGAACGAAGTGTCCGGGTCTTTGATCTCATTTGCTCCGGCAAAGCGGTTCAGCGTATATTCGTTGAAAATAAGCTGTTCTTCATCGTTGAGTCCGTATTTTGCGGATATATCCTGTAATGTCAGATACGATCCCCCCTCATAATGGAAAATATCACGCTCCTAAGACACGGATGTCGTAAGGAAGTTTTCCAAAGCGCCGCAAGGATGCGGCGCTTTGGAAAACTTCCGAAAGAAGCACACTATCCCGTAACACTTTATTATAGCACACCCACTATCACAGCAGTATCACAAAAAACGGCGTTTTTGGCACTTTTTCAAAAAAAGTCCGAAAATTCTGCGTATTGCACAATTTTCTGTAAGATCATTTGTACAGCATTAGCAAAAACACCGCATACAGACTTATTTCGTATGCGGTGTTTCTGATGTTATTCATTTACGCAAGATCATCTATGTATTTCGTCAGCCACTCTCTGTCGAACAGATGCTCATACTTGCTTATTGCGAAATCGGGCTCCGCGCCCTGATCCACGTTATAGAACGAGCCGTTCTTCATATAGCTCAGACGGTTATTGCCGGAAATATCAATTACCGTTCCGGTCGCGGTCGAAATAGTACTTATCACGCAGGCGCCGCCGCCGGACTTCTGTCCGATTATCGAAATGTGCGGATCTTCCTTGAATACGCAGGGAACGAGGTTTCCGCAGGAGAAGCTCGCCTTCGTGGTAAGGCAGTAGAGATTGAGTCCGTGACCCGCGAGAGTCTCGTTTTTATCAAACTTCGTATCAAAATTTATATCGCACATATAATCATTTGTGATAAGAGAACCGCTCAGATTGTTTTCTACACTGAGAGAAGCCCTGCCGAGGAATGCTGCGATAGTATATGCCGCCGCGTCAACTGCCCCGCCGCCGTTTATCGAGAGGTCGAGAACAACGTTCTTTATCGGGCTGTCCTTGCGGAGTATCTGCTGTACGGAATACGCAATAAGACTTACCGTATCATTTACTTTATCAAGTGTTACGGGTACCGGCTTGTCGGGTTCTTCTCCGAAAAGCCCGAACACATTTACTATATCAAGCGTAAAATTGTCAAATGTGATATATGCCGTGTCGCCGTGTTCTTCATATATTTTTATATCGGGATTGTATTTCTTTCTCAGTTCTCTGAGTTCTTCATCGAACGCGAATATAAAATCTCTCGCATAGCCCTGTCCGTATTTATCATTAAGCTTCCATTTGTAATCGGCACCGGAAGCATAGGAGCTTGCCACGTATCTGCTGTGGATATCATCGACATTCTCATACATGAGTTTCCAAAGCTCCCTGTCGATCTTCTTCGCGTTTGTGCCGAACATATTATATCCGGTCTGACGTTGTATAATGACCTCTTTGAACGAAGTGATATTGTGCTCTTCTTTGAGACCGTAGAGCGAATCCATTGCAAAGCAGAACTCGTTCAGACTGAATTCGGACATCGTCTTGCTGACTTTTCCTGTCGCATACTCGCCGTTCTTACCGTAATAGACCTTGCCGAGCTTGGTGTATTTGCCTGTATCATGATCATACAGCGGATCCATCCCTTCCAGATAGAAAATAAGCGAACGGGTATTATACAGCGTTACACCCGCGCCGAAACCGGCAAGGAAAACATCGGAGAATGTCTGCACAGGGATATAGTATTTATCGCCTTTACGAACAAAATCAATATCGTAAGAACCCGCGTCCAGAGTGACTGTGTTTCCGGTACGTTCGGTGGATGACAAAGTCTTCAGCATAAAAGTAAAATCCTGTGTATCATAAACAGGCATTACAAGATCCAAAAGCGTTTTGGTCATACTTGATGTGAAGAAACCGTCATAATCCCAGAAAAATACCGTATCTTTGTCGAAATCAAGAATAACAAAGTAATCATTCTCTCTTGTGAGTGTGATTTTATTGCCGTCTTTCTCGATCTTGACCTTGAGCTCGGTTCTTCCGCACTGCTTAAGCAGCGTTTCAAAAACGGATACCATATCCGTGATCTCGAAATACGGAACATCACTGTCATTCATATAGTAGAGAGGAAGCTTCTTGTTATCCTCCGACTTGTACTCGTAGAAATATGTAGGGATATTCCTTTTTGTGATCTTGTACGACTTTGATGCCGTTTCGGTAACGGCGGTGGTCGTATCGTTCGCCGCGTATACCGGCGCGGCAAGTGAATTGATTGCGAGACACGCCGCAAGACCGAGACCTAAGATCCTTCTTTTTTTCATAGAAAAGCTCCTTTTTTGGAAATTTTTTGAAACGCCTCAGCGTTATCATCTGAACATAGCTTTTGCTTTTGCAAGGTAAACGAAATAGATGATATATCCCACAAAAGCAAGCACCGCCGCAACTATCCCAAATATACCGTCCGAAAGTCCCGTCACCGCAGACGAAGCATACACTATCGACTCGATGATGATTATCGGCATACTCATTGACACTATATACTTTCTGCCGAGCTTTTCCGCGATCGTTTTTATGCCAAGCACGGTCATTATAAGCAAAAGCACTGTGCTGAGCGGCACAAGACCCGCAAGGTAATTGTCGAACTGAGCAAGGAACGGTACAGTCGAGCCGAGACCTCTCAATATCTGCGCAACGAGCACCAGAACCGCTAAACCCAGCGCTCCGCCGAAATATTTAGGCTCGTCCTTACGCGCCAGACTGAGTCCCTTGATCTGAAGCACTGTCGCAACAATAGTGAGTACTATCAGCGCTATAACGGCAAGCAGCGCACCGATACCGGTTCCTGCCGCGGCTGCGACGGCTTCTTCCGCACCGGCTTCCACGGCAGTGGCGGAGCCTACGAACAAAGCGGCGAGTACCGCAATCAAAATACCGAGCAGCCCTATAACTATCTCGATGATCTGACAGGTGAAGAGCTTCCCGATCCCATTCCGGGCATTTTCAAATTCCATTAAGATTTCTCCTTTCAAATTATCGGTTGACCGATTTGATTTATATATTATAACCCACCCACTATCACAGCAATATCACAAAAATCGACGGTTTTGGCGTTTTTCAAAAAAAGCACGGAATTTCTGCATTTTGCACAATTTCTTGCGAGAATTTTGTGCAGCAATAACAAAAGCCGCCGCTATTATGCGACGGTTTTCGTTTTGTTATCAGTGCAGTACAGCCCAACTGTACTGGCTCATATATTCTCCTCTGTATTCCGAAATTTCATTTCTTTTCAGCG
>CAMVGH010000082.1 GCA_947166945.1 uncultured Clostridia bacterium | reverse complement strand
TCACATCCATAGACCTGCCGGACGGCTATACAGGCAATTATACATACACGGAGACCTCCGAATACGCAAACAACTACACATTCGCTGCAGACAGGATGATACCCGAATTCAAGGCTACGATCATCAACCCGGCAGATAAATACTTCACTCTGCTAACCGAAGACAAAAAGGCTGTGGGAGCAGCTTCCCGTGAGTCCGAATCCGGATATATTGCAGAATCGGCACATATCGCCGGCATTAAGCCTGCAAAGCTTGAAAAAGGGCAGATAATCAAGGTGGACGATACTGTTTCCACCTACAGATCCGAATTTTACATCCAGGAATTCCCGGAGTCGACAAAGATAAATGCATTCGGGATGAATACGACCAGAGAAGATTACGTTGATTACAGTGATTATGAATTTGATCTGAAATGCGGTACCGCACAGGTGCGTGACACTATCTACAACGACTACACAATGGGCAGCGGCGGTGCTTCCATTATCACGGCGAAGAAAACAGACAACGCAGAGGGCATCGGCATATTTGTAGCGGACGGAAACGGCTCCTATGCTCACCCCTATGAATTTGATGAGCTTTTAAGATACTCCCCCACAAAGGATGCGCCCGTATGGTCAGATGATCTCCACGAAGGAGATGAATTCGTCATCTACGGTGCAGAGGGGAAAACTGTCAGCGTATCGGATAAGACCGATGTTATCGTTCTTGAAAGCGATACAGAGTTTGACGTAGTCTTTGACAACGGGAAGACTGAAAGAGCTGTACAAGAAGACGGAAAATATACCCTCAACTGCCCAGACGACAGATACATCACATCTGTGAAAAAAGCCAACAGCTACCTTGTGGTATTCGGCTCCATCGTTAAAGCCACAGTCGGCGACAAAGAATACAGCAAAATATTCACCTTATCTGAGTCGAAAGACGTGACCTTCACCTCCGAGAGATTTTTCAGGGTGAAGATGGGCAATACCGTTACACACGCTAAGAAAAACGGGGACGTGTATACACTGACTGTCAATGTCACCGACAATGTAAACGTATATGACGCAAGCTTCTACATCGGTCAGCAGTTCTTTGCCGAGGACGGGGCTGAATATGTGGTATATCAGGGCGAAAAGTACTACTATAACTATGTTAATACCGCTCAGCCTTTCGATTTCTACGGGAGCGTATCCCAGTCTGAAACAGATGAAAAGGTATTCCAGATAGCAAAGGTGAAGTTTGTCGCTGACGGCAGCCGCTATAACTTCATGCCCATAAAACCTGAGGAAAATGACTCCAATAAGGTAATGCTCATTACCAAAAGCGACTACAAGAACGGCATAGGCGTATACCTTGAAAGCGGAAATGGCACTATTGATGAACCGTATAATTTCAAGGAGCTGCTTGAATACAAGATAAATAAAGGCGATCCGGATACCATTGTAGCTACCGAAGCTCTCCACCCGGGCGACCGCATCACCGACGGCAACATCACGGCAGAGGTAAGGAATACCGATAACGGGAAAGTTACTCTCTGGTGTGACCACACATTCTATATCAAAACAGAAGACACCGGCTACACCAAGTATAAGGTCAACGACCACGGTTTCGCCACTGTAACACTGTCGCCTGAACAAGAGCAGATCAAAGGCTTCTCCGCATACGATCAGAGTGTGAGTGACAGCAACGGCTGCGTGAATCTCTCACTGGATGACGGCACCATAGGCTTTAACCTTTACTACCGTGTTGCCGCAGCAGATGCCAACGGGGCATACATACAGCCTGCGGGCACAAAGATACTCCTCTACACCCTTGATACCGTAACAAAGGACAATGTTGCATACTATGTATACAAGATGACCGTCCCCGCAAAGAACATTGCGGATGAGTTCGACCCCAATGTGTACAAATCCGATGACAGCGTATTGGATCTGGGGTTCGGCGAAGGGAATGTATCTGCATACAGCGTGGCAAAGGCATATTATGACAATGCCGCTTCCTATGACAGCACCAATGCAGAAAAGCTCAAAAACCTTGCAAAGGCGCTGCTCAACTACTGTGAATATGCTCAGAGACAGTTTGGCATAACGCCCGTTATATCTGGCGACTGGCAGTATGTACATTATTATAATAATCCTTTCGACTCTAAGAATGAATGGAACGTATCCGACCTTGATACCGCTGTTGTAGGAGGCACATACAGCAAGAACTATCCTGACGGTGTAAAGTTCGCCTTCGGTTCACTTACTCTTGAAACCAAGACCGAACTCAACCTATACTTTACCAACACCACAGGCAAGGAACTGTCATTCTCCCTCATTGACGGTGAAGGAAAGGGTACTCTCGAAGCACCCGTCCGGAACGGCTCATATACTCAGGTAAAAATTACCGGCATAGCTCCGGAAGACCTTGCAACACCCTTCAAGCTGAAGATCACACTCGAAGGCGATGAAAGCGGCGACTATTTCGTTCAGTACGGACCTATGAGGTACATATACAAGCAGTACCAGAAGTATAAGACCGCAGATGAAGAGACCGAGAACGACGTAATGTTCCGCCTGATGAAAGCACTGTACAAATACTATCAGGCTGCCGTGGAATATAAAGGATAACGAGGTGCAACATGAACAATACCGCATTTGAAGCTCCTGTACAGGAGATAATACGCTTTGACAGCAAAGATGTGATAATCACAAGCTACACACAGAAACCTGACGAACTGGAAGGCTCTACCGAAGAGTGATCCCCATCCCCCCGCACTGTTCCGACAGGGCGGGGGGTTTCTATGTCAGTGCGAGCCCGTATTCTCTGTGTGATCTCTTTGTGTGGCTTTTACCAAAGCAATTCGTAAGTTATTGCCAACTTGGGCAAGAATGAGAAGTTGCCAAAAGGACAGTATTCCTTTGCCAGCTTGTCTGACACATCCCTGCATCTTTTCAGAGAGGTTTTGTTTGCATACCACCGCTTGCCGTCATTTTCGAAAACCGACACCGCAAAATGATTATGAGTGTGATCTTTGTCGCAGTGTGTGCTGAGAAGAACAGCCCTCTTTGAACCGCACATTCGATGGATCCAATGCTTACCTATCTTGTGTGCAAGTTTCGGTGAAACTTCGCCGGGCGCAAATGACTGGATGTAGTGAAATATAAGAACGGTCTCACGCTTCTTTCCTTTCGGAAGATCACTGTCCCGGCTGTTATTCTTTCCCTGAAACTTCTCATGTGCATACCGCTCGTAAATGTCACGGAAACCCTCAAATGCGGCATCTGCATCATGATGACAACATATGCCTGAGACATATTCCATCTCCTCATTTTTGTCGGGATTCAGGATGTACTCGATCAGTTTTTTCGGAGAGGCGTGGATGCTTTTTTCAATGATGACAGGCATAAACATCACCTCACACAGCTTCATATGTCAGAGCATAGGCGAAGAATGCATCGAACATTCTTTTCAGACGCTCATTATGGTCTCTGAGATTGGATACATCCTTTTCAAAAACAGAGTGTGTACTGTTGGCGACCATGGCAATCTGATTCATGCTTGAATGGATCCCTCTCATGGGATAACTCAGGTTCTGATATTTTTCAAGATCATAGAGCTTGATCAGTCCCTTTTCGGCCATGTTCCTGATGAAAACCGCGGGCTTCATCCCGGCAATCTCAGCTCTCTTCTGAACGTTTTTCCATTCATTTTCGGAGAAGCGTATGAGTTTTGTAATGTTCCTTTTCATTCTATTTTCCTCCTCGGTATGTAAGATACATATAAAAGGTCGGGCAGGGGCGATAGTCCCTGTATATGGATGTAGTGGGCTTTTAGCCCGAAAGGAGATATCTCCTTTCATAGCTTGATATTCTCTACCCGACCTCCCATTTTCCCACTTGGGAATTATGGTTTCCAAGCGGAAAAAAGATATTCCATCCTGGTCTGGGTGTTTTCTTGATCAAAATTGGGCTCGTCTTCATTATGGGTGCAACCATACCTGCAACATTGCAGATAATAGTAGCAAGAGCAGAGTGCAACTACACCGTGCAATATTGCAAACCGCTGTGAACAATTTATGCTGCAACAGTTGCAGATGAGAGTTGCAGTTGGGATATGCAACCGTATGATGCAACATTGCATATCTTTGTATTATGTCCTGCCGAACAGACCTTTTTTAACAGAAAGATCGCTGGCTTTTTCCTCGATTTCAGTTATACGATCTGAGATTTCCCTCAGGCTCTCCTCAAACTTCATGAACTGCTTTATCGCTGCGGAATTTTTATCATCGATCACTGCTGTTCTGAAAGAAGCTCAGGACAAGGAAGCAGTGGCTCCATGCTTTGAAAAGCTCGAAAACATCTTTACTGAGTTGATACAGCGCAATATGATACAGAATTACCTGATATACTCCGTATCGGCACTGTACAATACGAAACTGGCTGAACTTAACAGAGGCGTAAAACCTACTAAAAAAACGCTTTTAAAAGTATCGGATGCGTTATCAACACAGTTTCTTGCAGAATATGATGAATTGATAAAACCGTTCATACTGCTGCAGGAAGATGAGAAATAGAAGTCCTACTGGAGCATAAAGGAGCAGATAGAACAGAACGAATGCGATTCTGTCATACATATAGTGCGCTCGCATAAGGCGAAAGGCTGGCAGACCTTCTATATTGCAGAAGAATCCTTCACAGCATTCATGAGCCTGTATATCGAGCAGCTGTCATAGGCAAACCTCATGATCCGCAACTGTGATATATGCGGAAAGCTTTATGTATGCAAAAAGACCCGTTACGCTACAGTCTGCGGAGATAACGAGTGCAAGAGCAAGCAGCACACGATAATCAACGTCAGATCCCGCAAAAAGGCAATGGCGAACCCTTTCTACGCTGTCTATACCAAATTCAGCTCCCAATGCAGCAACTACCGCAGGAAAATGACACTGGAACAACGCAAGGAGTACGATGTACGATTCAGCGCCCGAAAAAAGGAACTTTTAGCATTCAAGAAGAATTTGACTGAAACCAACCCATATTCTAAGATGAAAGCCTTTCAGACTATGTGTGATGAGTATGAATTAGAACTGAGGGAGTATTCTGATGTGGTGAGAGAGTGATATTTTATAAAATATGCTTATATGTCACAAAGTTGTGACATATAAAGTTATTTTTTTATTAAAAGCCTATTGACAACTGCTGTTAATAGATGTATAATTATAGTAATTATATACAAAACGAGGGCATTTACCATGGCAGATAATGTTAATAAAATAAAACTGTTGAAAATTGTGGGTTTTCTCTCCACCGATTCATCGCAGAATATGCCGGCAACAACTAATCAGATAATTGATTATCTTGATAGTATCGGTATTTCCTGCGACAGACGCACACTCTACAGGGATATGAACTTGCTTATGGACAGCGGTCTTGGCATTGAGAAGACGCTCGTCAGCCGAGAGAATGCCTATTATATCGAAAATGATGCCCTTACCCTTGCCGAGCTGAAAATACTGATAGACGCAGTTCAGGCGGCAAATTTCATCACTCCGGACAAAACATCCACCCTGATGGAAAAGCTAATGGCGATGGCTGGGACTAGGAAAAAGGAAATACTGCGCAAGAATACGATATTCTACAACAATCATAAACATTCAAACGAGGATATATTTGATAATATTGAAAAGATCGAGATAGCTATACAAAAGAAGCGGCAGGTCAGCTTTTACTATTTTGATCTTAATGAAAAGCATGAGCGTGTCTACCGCAAGGATAAGAAACGATATGTCACCGACCCGGTAGCACTGGTGTACAACGAGGATAACTATTATCTTGTGACATACAGCCGCAAGTATGCGGAAACTGTTAATTACAGGGTCGATCGCATGGATACTGTGGAAGTTGAAGAAACCTCTCTTTGTGATGAGGCTCGCATACGCAAGAAAAGGCCGCACACCTACACCGAACAGGTATTCAAGATGTACAATGGCACGACTACGGATGTTATCCTTGAATTTGATCGCGATCTGCTGGGTGCGGTCTATGACAAATTCGGTGAATATCTGTTTATCCGTCGCGCTGATGAAGACAAACTGAGGATAAAGGTTACTATACAGGTCAGTCCGCCCTTCTGGGGATGGCTTATGCAGTTTGGCGGTCAAATGAAAATAGTCTCGCCGGATGGATTAAAACCTGATTTTGATATAAATATATTCAGTGGAAACTAATGTAAAGAGGAGGATGCTTATGTATTTTAAAGATACTGGATTCAGAGGTCTATACAAGCAGTTTGCCGCTTTTATGCTGAAAGACAACATAAAGGTGTGCATAAAAGATTATCCCGGTGCCGATAAGGCTAATTGCGTCCTAACTTATGGATATATAGATCATGAAGCAGGGCAGACAATGGAGATACTTTGCGCAGGGATAAAAAGTGGAGACGGTTTTTCTTTCTTCGATAGCTGTGATGAGATCAAAGCAATGCTGCGTATAGGCTCTGTAATAGAAGATGAATTCTTTGTGTTTGATGATAATGATGGCAGGATTAGTAAGAGATATGCAGAAAAGCTCAATAACCTAAAAGTCTATGAAGTGTCAGAAGAAATAGAAGAAACCAGAAATATGGCTTTTCTTGATAGATCAAGACATGAATACTATCCCGATGATATTTTGGTATATCTTATTAAACAAGGGCTGAATCCGGAAGGATGTTGGGTAAGGATCTCTGGCATTGGTGATCATTTTATCTTGGGCAAGCTGTTAAATGAACCTGATCAGGATTTCGGATGTCATGAAGGAGCAAACATTGAAGTATTTGTTCAGAAAACAGATGATGGTAGTGTTATCTGTTTTTCTGATATGACACCGAGGAGATAAAACCTGCACAATATTTCTGACGTTGCTTGAAAATGTTAAAAAATTTTGCTTGGCAAAGTTTGATTTGTACTATAATGACAAAAACATCTTGAAATACTATATAACCCGATTGTGCCATATGAGAAACAGAGGCGATAATGTTATGGAAACGTATTATTCTCGCCCTGAGAATAAACAGGGCAAAAAAGAAGAACTTTGGCAGCATATTATCAAAACTAAAGAGCTTGCGTCAAAGTTCGCAGGTGACTTTGGAGAGGATGCAGCAGGAGAATGGCTTGGTATATTTCATGATGCAGGTAAAGCCTCCGAGATGTTTCAGGGAGTTCTCAAACACTGCGAGCACAACGTAAACCATGCAGCTGCAGGCGCATATCTGATTATGGGATATAAACTGCTTTCCCGTGTTATTTTCGCTCATCATGATGGGCTGAAATGGTTTATTGATGATGATCTGAAAAACTCATACAGTGGAAATGCAGAAAATGATTCTTTTACAGGTAAACGTTTTGCTGTATCGGGAAAAGAACAGTATGAGACAGCATTTGGATATATCCGCGATCGCGTCGGTATACCGAAAGAAAAGCCTGTTTTAAAAAAGAATATCGAGTCATATTATAAAAATCTGCCTGTTATGCTTCACAGCAGAATGCTGCTGTCTTGTTTGTGTGATGCTGATTATACTGCCTCTGCTTCTCATGAAGATGAAAGCATCCTGAAACTTGCTGAAGAAAATACAATAGATGCCGTTCATATCATAACAAAACTTGGTTCATACCGCGAGGAGATAAAAAGGAAGTCCAATTCCGACAGCAAACTTAACAGATTAAGAGATATAGTCTATGAAAGCTGTGTCAAAGCGGCAGAACTTCCATCCGGAATGTTTACTCTAACAGCTCCTACAGGCACAGGAAAGACACTTGCGCTGCTGTCATTTGCCGTAAATCATGCGAAGCTTTACAGTAAAAGGCGTATTATTATTGTGCTGCCGTTTCTTTCTATCATCTCACAAAATGCAGAGATATACCGTGTAATATGCGGGGATGTACTTGAAGCTCACAGTATGGCATCATACGGTGATGATGATAATGTAAAACTCCTTGCTGAGCGGTGGAATTCCCCCGTTGTAATTACTACATCAGTAAAGTTTTTTGAGGCATTTTTCAAGTCAAAGCCTTCTGATCTCAGATTTCTTCACAGTATATCAAACAGCGTTATCGTCTTTGACGAAGCACAGTGTATCTCTCCCGAACTGATGGGGACAAGCATAGAGACATTAAGAACTATGTGTGAGATGTTCGGATGTACGGTGCTTCTATCCACTGCGACACAGCCTGCATTTGATATCCGTAAGGATATCGAGTTTCATCACAGAGAAATAATGCCTGATCCTTTATCACTGTACTCTCAGACAAGACGCGTTGATGTAGAGTGGGATATAGATGGCAGAACACCGCTTGAACAGATCGCAGAGGAGATGTCAGTGCATAACAGTGTCTGCTGTGTACTGAACCGAAAGGATCATACTCATAAATTATTTGATCTTCTCTCGGATAAATGTCCGGAAGGTGAATGTTTCCACATTTCAACGGATATGTGTAAAGCGCACCGAGATAATGTACTGAAAGAGATAGGCAAACGACTAAGATCGGGAATGCCGTGCAGACTGGTATCGACATCGTGTATCGAAGCAGGGGTAGATCTTGATTTTTCCTGTATGTACAGAGCACTGGCACCTCTTGAATCAATTATCCAATGTGCAGGAAGATGTAATCGAAACGGCAGGGGTGAGGGTAAAATGACTGTATTCATCCCTGACGAAGAAAAACTATATCCCACATCTTTTATCGGTAACGCTGCAAATAAAGTGAAGCTTCTTATGACCCGTCACCTTGTTGATATATGCTGTCCGGATCACATAAGAGAATACTTTGAACTGATATTGTCCGACAGGAATTACGACCATGACAAGAACAAACTTGTTTCTGCGATAGATGACTATGATTTTGATAAAACGGAAAAGGAATATCGCATTATTACTCAGAATGGAGTGAATGTACTTGTCCCCTACTATGCAGAAACGGAATTGTTTACAGAGCTTGTCGAAGAAGCACGAACAAAAGGCATATCAAAAGCATGGATGAGGAAAGCCGCACCAATAACAGTTACAAGCTATCGTGAAGATAAGCTGTCCGAGCTTGCAGAGAGGTGCTTCATATACACTAAACACGGAAAAGAATATGTCCCCGGGTGGTACATACTGCTCGGTGATAAATACTATGATAACAGTGCAGGGCTGCACTTCGATGATGAAAGCAGTCTTGACTATCTGGTATAAAGGAGGTATTGCATGAATGAGATAACCATGGAGGTATGGGGCGATTTTGCCTGCTTTACAAGACCCGAAAGCAAAGTCGAAAGGCTCACCTATCCAGTTATGACACCATCTGCTGCAAGGGGGATCCTGAGTGCGGTTTATTCAAAACCTGTGGAATTCTACTGGCAGGTACGCAGGATAGAAGTGCTGAATCCTATCAGGTACGCAAGTTTTAAACGCAATGAAATAAAAAAAACGATTTCACAAAATCCCAAAGGCCCAATTTTTGTGGATGAAATACATACACCGCGGCAGACAGTTGTTCTCAAAGATGTGCGTTACCGCATTACCGCCGAAATAGTTCTGAGAAAAGACTTCAAAGGTACTGCAGAACAATTGTATGAGCAGGCAGAAAGGCGTATAAAAAACGGTAAATGCTTTTTTCAGCCTTCATTCGGATTAAGAGAGTTTGCGTGCTATTACAGCGGACCTACAGAGAGTACACCTGTAAACGAAAGTATTGATATAGGCATTATGCTGTATGATGTATTTGATCTGAACAAGTTTGAAGTCACTCCGAAAGCAGAGCCGTTTGTATCGCTGTTCAAGGCAAAGCTTGAAAACGGTGTTCTGGAAGTACCGCCTTATGACAGCGAACTTGTGCTGAAACCCGAAAGGGGGGCTTGATATGCTTGAAGCACTATATAAGTACGCCACAGACCATGAGCTGGCTGTAAAACCGGGGTTCAAGCATAAGAATGTAAAATACTACATCTCTTTTTCTGCAGATGGCAAATTCTTAGGTTTTGATATCGTCGAAGAAGGAACGCCGCAGCCGCTTTGCCCGGATATTGGAACCCTTGCAAACGGTAAGACAAAAAGCAATATCATAGTTGAAAAAGCTGAAGTCATATTCAATCTTCCCGAAAAGAAAAAAGACGGTACATTTGAGTACAAACGTGAACAAAAACAGAGCTTCTATATCGAAGCTCTTAAAGAAGCCGACAAGTATGACAAAAAATTTGGCATAGCAGCCACAGGTCTTGAAGAACAGATTGAAGATATCAGAGAGGCTTTTGAAAAGATACCAAAAGCAAAAACATCCGACTTCGTCAGTGTAAAAGTTGACGGTATTCCATTGGAAAGCAGTACAGGGTATCTTGAATGGTGGGATAATTTTCGACGGACACTTGACACCAAAAAGAAACCCGTATCTGAAAGCCGATGCTTTATCACAGGCGGCTTGACTGAGCCTGTAAAAACTGTTTCTCCCGTTCAGGGACTTTCAAGAGTAGGCGGTCATACAAAAGGCGACAGCTTTATATGCTTTGATAAAGATGCTTATCGTTCTTACGGCTTTGAACAGGCAGCTAATGCGGCAGTTTCAGAAGAAGCTGTCACGGCTGTTAATGCAGCTCTTTCAGAACTTATGAAACAAGCACCGCTCCCCGTTGCAGGGGCTAAAAGTATACACTGGTTCAGCGAAAAAACCGAAAATGATGTAACAGAGTTCCTTGATTATGATTTTGGATTAGGCGGCGATGACAGCGAAAGCGACAAAAACGAAGAAGCGAAAGAAGATGAGATAAGAGTTTGGAAAATGTTCGGAGCTCTTGAAAGCAATACTCTTCCGACTATGCCTCAGAACAGATACTATATGATGTCGCTCAGCGGTGTGAACGGCAGGGTCATGGTGCGCAGCTATGATGAAGGAACTTATGATGAGCTTTGCAGCAATCTGAGACTTTGGTATAATGACCTTGCAATAAACGAACCGAAGCACGGATACAGGTATCCGAAATTATTCGGCGTATATTCAAGGCTGTTGAAATATTCATCGGATAAAAAGAAGCTCAGTGAAAAGATTGATAAGGAACTCAGCGGGATAGCTTCGAGAATAGTATACTCTATTTATCATGGGACACCGCTGCCTGATTCCGTTGCAGCAAAAGCTTTAGCTTATATACGCTCAGATATGTACAGATCTACCGATGATGACCAAAGAAAAGTATACATACCCGACAAGACAGCCTGTCAGATCATTAAAGCATGGCATAACAGAAAATACAGGAATAAGGAGGATCAGATAATGGATCATCTGAATGAGAACAGCCCTTCAAAGGCATATCAGGTCGGAAGACTGATGGCAGTATATGCAATGATACAGAACAAGGCGCTCGGAGATGTGGGAGCGGGTGTTGTTGAACGCTACTATACATCTGCTTGTAATTCACCCGCACTTGTTATGGGAAAGCTGGCTACTATGTCACAGTATCATCTGTCGAAACTTAAAAGCGATAATCAGGGATACTATGTATTCTACAGCAAAATGCTTGAAGAGATCATGCTTAAAATAGGCACGTCACTTCCTAAGACTTTTGATCTTAAACAGCAGTCGGAGTTTGCTCTCGGATATTATTTCCAGAGATCACAGGCATATACAGGTAAGAAAACGGAGGAATGAGCAATGGCTATCAATAACAGATACGAGTTTATGTTCTATATCCAGTGTGTGAACGGCAATCCCAACGGTGATCCCGATATGGGCAATTCTCCTCGCATGGATCCCGAAGATATGCATGGATATATCACTGATGTCGCTATCAAGAGGCGTATACGCAATTATATCCAGACTGCATTTGCAGAGCAGGACGGAATGAGTATCATAATGCAGAATGCCACCAACATCAATAAATTCATTGCTAAGGCAAAAGAGAATGCAGGGGTCGATTTTGCTGCAAAAGGTAAAAATGAGATATACAAAGCAAGGCAGGAAGCCTGCTCCATGTTCTATGATGTACGCACATTTGGAGCAGTACTATCAACAGGTCCGAATGCTGGACAGGTAAGAGGCCCTGTACAGTTGACCTTTGCCAAATCCGTTGATCCGATACTTCCTCTTGATATTTCCATCACCAGAATGTGTAAGACAGATGAAGTAAAGGATGCTAAAAGTTCATCTGATTACGAGAATGATGAACTGAAAAAAGATGTTGATTCATTGAGGACGATGGGCAGAAAGCAGTTTATCTCATACGGCCTTTATGAAGCAAGAGGTTTTATAAGTGCCAATCTTGCAGCAGAAACAGGTTTTGATGAAAATGACCTTAAAGCTCTGTTTGAGGCTATACTCAATATGTATGAGCATGACCGTTCCGCAAGCAAGGGTGAGATGTCCGTGATATCTCCGTTGATAATATTCAGACACGTTGGCACTGATACCAATGAGGTACAGCGTGCAAAACAGGCAAAACTTGGCTGTGCTCCCGCTCACAAGCTGTTTGAACTTGTAAAAACAGAAAAGAAGGACGGTATTGAGCAACCGCGAAATTACCGTGATTATGATATGAGCGTTGATATCTCTAAGCTCCCGAAGGGTGTGGAGATAGGATTTCTTGACGATCCATATGGTGATATCTCATGGGGTAAACTGCCCGACGATGATGAATGGATCGTTATGAAATAGCTGCGCATACCCCTATCATCCCTTAAAGTTCTGATAGGTATGCGCAAACAAAATAAATAATAGCGTATATAATATGTAATTATTTTATTAAGATTTATACTGTAAGTCTGCGAATTTTGTCAATAGTATCTGTTTTTATAAGAAATGATAATCAATTTTGTGCAGATTTGCTGTCGCCTCCCGCGCGGAGGCGTGAATTGAAACTCGGGCAATATCTTCACGAATGAGCCGCTTGATATGTCGCCTCCCGCGCGGAGGCGTGAATTGAAACTGTGAGGGATGTCCATGCAGATGCACCAGTTGTGTCGCCTCCCGCGCGGAGGCGTGAATTGAAACTTTTCTGAATGTATACCCACAATAGGTGGCTGTTGTCGCCTCCCGCGCGGAGGCGTGAATTGAAACAATCTGAATTTGCCAGATCCGGTTGTATGCGTTAGTCGCCTCCCGCGCGGAGGCGTGAATTGAAACTTAAAAAATGAAGATAATGAAGAAAGCGAAAAAAGTCGCCTCCCGCGCGGAGGCGTGAATTGAAACATGAGCTGATGCTCAAAGTGTGCCATTATTCGATGTCGCCTCCCGCGCGGAGGCGTGAATTGAAACATACTCAACAACCCGTCCATGCAGGGCGAATGGGTCGCCTCCCGCGCGGAGGCGTGAATTGAAACAGCATCCACAACCTGTGCTGTAA
>CAMVGH010000081.1 GCA_947166945.1 uncultured Clostridia bacterium | reverse complement strand
CCCACTCCCTCTCTCACCCCCTAAAGCTTTTAAACGCTTCGCCTTGCAGCGGGGGGAGGAAGTGCAGCTGTGCAGAGTCTGTGTAAATTATAATTTTTTTATGGAGGAATAAACTTTATGGTCCAATATCTGCTTGCAGTGCTGTATGGAATTGTATTCGGCATTGCAAATATAATCCCCGGTGTATCGGGCGGCACGATGCTTGTGGTGTTCGGCTGCTATGACAAGGTGTGCGGGGCGCTTTCGCTGAATCTGAAGGAAATAAAGAAAAACATCATATTCCTGATATTCTTCGGGATAGGGGCGGTCATAGGACTGCTGGGATTTGCGGTAGTCATAACGTGGCTGTTCGGGAATTTCCCCACTGAAACATATATGTTCTTCATGGGACTGATAGCCGGAAGCGTTCCGCTCATTCTCCGCAACGCGCAGGTAAAGGAAAAATTCCGTCCGGTTTGCGCGGTGCCGTTCGTACTTGCTCTTGCGCTGGTAGTCGGTCTTGCGATGCTCGAACAGTCCGGCGCTGTCACACCCGCCGCAGACATACAGGGAATAGGAGCGTTCATGCTGTTTCTGGTCGCGGGATTTGTCGCGGCAGTCGCTATGATAATCCCCGGAGTCTCCGGTTCGTTCATAATGGTGCTTCTCGGCACATACGAAACGGTGATAGCGTCCATTCATCTCCATTCGCTGAACTTTGCGGTGATAATACCTACCGCCATAGGAGTTCTCGCGGGGCTTGTACTCGGCGCAAGGCTGATAACCTTCCTGCTTAAAAAGTTCCGGCTCATGGTATTCTCCGCTATCCTCGGACTTGTGGTCGGTTCTCTTTACGCGATATTCCCCGCCGGCTTCGGACTCAATATCCACACCCTGATCGGTGTTATCGCGCTTGCCGCCGGTTTTGCGATCGCTTTCATCGTAGGAAAGAATACCAAAACAGAAGAATAAAACAAAGCCTGTCAATTCATACCGAATTGACAGGCTTTTTTTACTCTGTTATATTTCGTTTCTTGAATAGTTGTACTCAGTAACGGATCTGCAAGGCGAAGCGGTTTGTTTAGGGGATCCAGCACCCTTTTTAAAGGGGGCTGGCCGCCGGAGGCACTCGAGCGCAGCGACCGCTCAAGCGCAGCGACCCCTGCCCGCCGGCGGCTTCTTACAGATACATATTGATAAGGGAGTTATAGTAATCGGAGGTATTGATGAAATCGGAATCTTCGTCGGAATCTCCGGTGAGGAAATCGAGGACGCCGGTACCGGAGGGCTTTATGGTGGAAGCGTAGTTTGAAACTGCGGAGGCGGCGGAGGAGACTGTATTCAGGAAGCCTTCGAGACCGACGCTTGTGAATTTTCCGGTATCGAGGGTGAGTTTTCCGTCTTCGGAGACCGAGATGCCGGCGAGGGCGAGAGCATCTGTGCCGGTGGAAGCTGCCGTTTTCAGGATATTTGCGTACATAAGACCGGCAGGAGTGGTCGCGGAGCGCAGATCGGTCATGAGGGCATTGTATTTGTCCGCGAAGTCTGCGAGCTGTGTTACGGCTGAGGGATCGTCGGTGCCGTTCAGGGACAGCAGGAGGTTCAGGGAGCGGGTGAGACTATCCGCGGCGGTTTTGAGGGAGTTGTCGGAAACATTGAGTCCGAGATTGCTGACGACCGCCGACGCGGTGGAATCCTCCGAGGCGTTCTGTATCGCGTAGAGGAGGGTGCTGCCGTCCGCACGGGCGAGCGGGGAAGTGCTGTCGGAGTTGTTGTTTGTAACGCCGACGACCTTCTGCTTTGTATCGACATTCATCATGTCCGTGAGAATGTCGCTGAATGAGCGGGAGCTTTCAGAGCCGCCGCGTATGGAGTTTTTCGTTTCGCTGATCTTCGTGCGTATAGCTTCGCCGATCATGCCTGTCCGGTATATATACATATCATCACCGGCTATATTATAACATATAGAAAAGAGAAAATCAATAGCAGAAGACAAAGAAGAAAGTAACCCGGACAGCTTTTTGCGTTTTTATGCCGAAACAGTTGATTTTTTATTTATAATATGGTATAATAATTTGTTGTAATAAAGATATATGATGAAAGGACGATAAGTTTGGCTGTTATCATATCTATCGTAAACCAGAAAGGCGGCGTGGCAAAGACCACCACGGCGGTGAACCTCGGGGCGGTGCTCGGAAGCATGGGCAAACGTGTGCTGATAGTGGATCTCGACCCCCAGGGAAATGCTACGGCGGGACTCGGAATATCGGGAGCCGCAAAGCGCAGCCTTGAAAATACGACCTATGAAGTGATAATGGGCGAGGTAAGACCCGCGGAAGCGATAATACAGACAAAATTCAAAAATCTGTGGCTCATGCCCTCCACCCAGGCACTCGCGGAAGCGGAGATAAAGCTGCTGCGTTTCGAGAACAAGAATATGCAGCTGAAAAAAGCGATCCTCCAGATACGCGAGGACTACGATATCATTATAATAGACTGCCTGCCGTCGCTGGGTGTGGTGGCGCTCAACGGACTGAACGCCTGCGACAGGATAATCATACCCATGCAGTGCGAGCCGTACAGCCTCGAAGGTGTGGCGGAGCTGATAGCCACAGTAAAGCGTGTGAAAAAGACCAGCAACCGCAATTTGCAGATAATGGGCATAGTGTTCACCATGGTGGACAGCAAGCTGAAAGTCAACCGTGAGGTCATGCGCAGCATAAAGTCGAAGTTCCCCGAAGACCTGTTCTTCAATGCGGAGATACCGAGAAATGTGCGGATAGCCGAGGCACCCAGTCACGGTGAGCCGATAACCTACTACGACCCGTCCTCAAAGGGCGCGGATGCGTACATACATCTTGCGAAGGAAGTAGCAAGAAAGTGCAGGACAATGGAAGAGATGCTTTGAGAAAGGAGCGGCAATGGCAAAGAAACCTGCTCTGGGAGCGAATTTTGACGATCTGTTCGACGACGGGCTGTTCGGCACGGACGAGAATATCGTTCCGCAGAAGCTAAGACTGTCGGAGATAGAACCGAATAAGAAGCAGCCCCGTAAGAACTTCAATGAAGAGGCTCTTAACGCGCTCGCGGAGAATATAGCCGAACACGGCGTCATACAGCCGCTTACAGTCCGGCCTTACGGGGACGGATATCAGATAGTGGCGGGCGAACGCCGCTGGAGAGCCGCAAAGATCGCCGGACTGAAAGAAGTCCCGGTGCGGATAATGGAGCTTTCGGACGAGCAGACCATGCAGATAGCGCTGATAGAGAACTTACAGCGTGAAGATCTTAACCCGATAGAGATAGCTTTCGGCTACAAACAGCTCATAGATACATTCAATATGACGCAGGACGAAGTCTCAAAGCGCGTCGGGAAGCCCCGCTCGTCGGTGGCGAATTTCCTCCGCCTGATAAATCTTCCCGAGGAACTTCAGATAGCCGTCAGCAGGGGAGAGCTTTCGGTAGGACACTGCAAGGTCATTCTCGGAATACAGGACGAGCAGATACAGCGTATCCTCGCGGAAAAGGCGATAAAAGACGGTGTGACCGTCCGGGCGCTTGAAAATCTCGCAAAGAAGATGACCGAGAACAAGCCGGATAAACCTCCCCGCCCGCGCGATACTTACCTTGTGGAAGCGGAGATCAGTATGACCGACCATATAGGAAAACCCGTGCATATAGCAAAGTCAAAGGATAAGTACACGTTCAGCATAGACTGCGCCAACGAGGACGAGCTTCATGAACTGATAAAATTCCTGTCAGAGCTTAGGAAGTAAGATGCCGGTTCCGGAAAAGCCCGATAAAATGTAATTAATTTGAAAGGATATATAAAACAATGATCGACATTAAATTTTTAAGAGAAAATCCCGAAGCAGTAAAGGAAAACATCAAAAAGAAATTTCAGGATCAGAAGCTCCCGCTTGTCGATGAGGTCATAGCCCTCGACGCGGAAAGCCGCAAGACCCAGCAGGAAGCCGACGGACTGCGCGCGGACAGAAACCGCATCTCCAAGCAGATCGGCGCTCTCATGGGACAGGGAAAAAAGGACGAAGCCGAGGAAGCAAAGAAGCAGGTAAGTGAGTTCTCCTCCCGTCTCGCTGAACTGGAAGCCAAAGAGCAGGAACTCTCCGAGAAGATCACCAAGATAATGATGACCATTCCCCAGATCATCGACCCGAGCGTTCCGATCGGTAAGGACGACTCCCAGAATGTCGAGATCGAAAAGTTCGGTGAGCCGGTAGTTCCGGATTTCGAGATCCCCTACCATACCGATATCATGGAAAAGCTGAACGGCATCGACCTTGACGCCGCAAGAAGAGTTGCCGGAAACGGTTTCTACTATTTAATGGGCGATATCGCAAGACTCCACTCCGCGGTCATCGCTTACGCCCGCGATTTCATGATCGACAAGGGCTTTACCTACTGCGTGCCGCCTTTCATGATAAGAAGCAATGTCGTTACCGGCGTTATGAGCTTTGCTGAAATGGACGCCATGATGTACAAGATCGAGGGCGAAGACCTCTACCTCATCGGTACCAGCGAACATTCCATGATAGGCAAGTACATCGACACTATCGTTCCCGAGGAGACTCTCCCCCATACCCTCACGAGCTATTCCCCCTGCTTCCGCAAGGAAAAGGGCGCACACGGACTTGAGGAGCGCGGAGTTTACCGTATCCACCAGTTCGAGAAGCAGGAAATGATCGTTATATGCAACCCCGACGACAGCCCCTACTGGTTCGAGAAGCTCTGGCAGAACACCGTTGAGCTGTTCCGTTCCATGGATATACCGGTAAGAACGCTTGAATGCTGCTCCGGTGATCTTGCGGATCTGAAAGTCAAGAGCCTTGACGTTGAAGCGTGGTCGCCCCGTCAGAAGAAGTATTTTGAAGTCGGAAGCTGCTCCAACCTCGGTGATGCGCAGGCTCGCCGCTTAAAGATCAGAGTAGCGGGCAAGGACGGAAAGAAGTACCTTGCGCATACACTGAACAATACTGTTGTCGCTCCTCCGAGAATGCTGATAGCGTTCCTCGAAAACAACCTCAATGCCGACGGCTCCGTGAATATACCGGAGGTGCTGAGACCGTATATGGGCGGCAAATCGAAGATAGAAGTTCCACAGAAATAAAGCATCAGGCAGCAGGCGGGTGCGAGGCATTTTCCTTACGCTCTTGTATAAGGCCGATACGGCCGGATGCGGGGATACCCCGCCCGCAGAAGTAAGAAAGATCCCTCAGATCCTATGGGTCCGGGGGATCATTTGATATAACGGGAAAGGAATACTTATGGCGATATCGTACGGAAAAAACGCTGCTATGAGACTTATCCTCGGATTTGCTATCGTCGGACTGATGCTGACGATAATGGGTTTCATCGAGCTTGGAAAGGATATCGGCGGTACTCATGCCGATTTTTCGTCCATGCGCCTTTCGGATTTCAAGGAAGGCGACATTATCCACGGCACCATAACCGAGAATTTCGGGCAGGCAGCATATATCACCACCACGGAATACACCTTCGTCGTCAAAACGGACGAATATACCTCGGCAGGGTATTATGTGATACCGTTCTTTGAATCTCTCGACGCTCCGATTCCGGATAAGATAATGCTCTACAAGACCGGCAACAATAATCAGATGGCGCAGCTTGAAACTCTTGAAGAAGAGACCGACCGGTATTATTTCGGAGAGATAAGCAGCACCAGTACGCACGTAAAGGTTGACCGCGCGGAAGTCCACAGCATGACTGCCGAGGAAAGGCAGTATTTTACCGAATATATCCGCGGATATGTGGAATGGTTCTATGAAGGACAGCGCGATATAGATGATATCTATAATGCCTATGTGAGCCGTATCGTTCCGTATGTCGTGCAGTATGACGCGGGCGGCGGCAGCTGGATGCTCACAGTGGGCGTGACCATACTCGTCATAATGGCGGTAATATTCATCATCTACCTTGCAAAGACCAGGAACAACAGCTCCGTTCCCAGTTACACCTATGTACCGCCGGTAAGCGGCAGTACGTACTCATCAAACGATCCCGGCTCTCCCTCCGGCGTAAACAGCTATCAGCCGTACAGGAGTACCGGCGCTGTACCGCCGCCCGCAAACTCAGGCGCATACAGCGGCGGGAACAGTCTTCCGCCGTATCTTCAGAACAACGGTATGAACGGCAGCGGCACGGCGGGCGGCGGCAGTACACCGCGTGCGCCGATCGTTCCGAATACCGGCAGCAGGAAGATGGACGAAGAGATAACCAGGATCCTCAGCACCCCCTCAAGACCTAAGGACGAAATATCCGTAAAGCAGACCGGTCTCGGACTTAATAACCTCAGACGCAACCGCATAGGGCTCGCGAACCTGATAGAGGGATTGGACGATGACCCGAACGCACAGATGCGAAGGACGGTCGGACAGCAGAACAACATCTACGGAGCTTCCGTTCCGCCATTTGTACCGCCGGTACGCCGCCCTCCGAAAGGAGATTCGATGCCGTCTGTGGATCCTCATTCCGAGGACAATATAGACCTGTCCAACGGCGGCATTTCCCCCGAGGACAGAGCCGCCGTGTACAGAAACACAATGCCGCATAACGGGGATATTCCCGTTGTCAACCCGAACCGCAGCGAAGCGGACGCGGCTTTTGCGGATTCGCTGGAAAGCGGTATGCCCGCTATGCCGAAGGCTCCCGAAATGCCGTCCGTATCGGCGCCGGTGCAGGCTCCCGCGGCGGACAGCTCCTTCATGGTGGAGCCTACCGACCCGTCAATGCGCAACCGTTACTCTGTCGGCGGTCATCTGATGCAGGAAGTGGATCCATACACCGAGACAAATGTGGATATCTCCAACGGCGGTATCGAGCGGGATCCCGTCCCCGAGCCGGCACCCGCTCCTGCCCCCGCCCCCGCTTACTCGGCTCCGGTATATAAAATGCCGGAAATGCCTGCCCCCTCTTATACAGCTCCCCCCGCTCCGGAACCGGCTGTTGAACGGTTCTCCGCTCCCGCCGGGAACTACGGTGTGCAGGATATTCCGAAAGTGCAGGAAGTTTCCGGATCTGACGATCTCCCGTCCGTGCAGAACGTTTCTTACTCTTTCGGCGATATCCCGACAGTGCAGGGCATAACGGGCGTGCAGGATATCCCGACAGTACAGGATATCCCCACGGTGCAGGACGTGCCGAGGGTGACGGAATTTCCGGGTGTGCCCGACTATTCGTCGAGCTACGCGAGACCCGAGTTCCCGCAGGCACCTACATTCCCCGACAAGATCGAAACTCCGGAATTCCCGCAGGCTCCGAAGTTCCCCGAATAAAAAATATCCGTCTTCCGGATCGTTTCCGGAAGACGGATTTTTGTCTTTATACGCTCACGCTTTCGCGGGTGTGGCAGGGGTAAGCATTTTCCTTGTCTGAGGCACGGAAAAGAGTATTATCGCGCCGATGACAGTGAAGATCATCTCCGGGACCATATAGGAACCGTTGTAGAGAATGCTGTAAATGAATTCGTTCTCTGTCGAGAAGCCGTCCCAGAGATCGCCGAATGAATGCCAGATCAGCACACCGCTGAGGAAGTGAGCGGCAAGTCTCAGCAATACAGCCGCGGCAGTTCCGCCGATCCAGCCGGGAAGCCCGTGGTTCCTGAACATTCCCGCAAGCCCCAGCACGCTGTACGCGAGTATGTAGTCCAGTGCGAAGCAGGCTATCAGCGTAACGGGCGTGAGTCCCCAGCTAAGCACTTCGCTGAGGTCAAGTCCGAGCTGAACGAGAGAGTAAACGAAAGATACGAATAATCCCCAGCGAATGCCGTTCTTTATGCTGAAAATACATATCGGCAGCATTGACAGCAGTGTTATCGAGCCGCCCCACGGCAGCTTATACACCTTCACCAGGCTGAGCACCGTTGCCAGCGCTATCATTACCGCACCAAGGACGAGCATCTGTGTTTTTGAGTTTTTCATTGTGTTTGTCTCCTTCTTTCCTTTTTGTCCGGGGGCAGTAAAAAACCCCCTTTTTCTGCAAAAGGGGGTCAACATCAAGCCTATGTTTACCTACGGCAGCATTATCTGCATCAGGTACGGGCTCCGCCGGAACGGAACTCACAGGTCGAAGCGTAATTTCGCTTCCTCTCAGCCGAATATCATCAGCTCCCTCTTTGCGTGATATATTATATCACGACAGACAAAAGATGTCAATAGGAATTATAAAAATTTCTGCCATTACTTTATCAGTCTGTACTTGCCGATGAGCGGCAGCTCGACGGCTCTGTTGTCGAGGATATTTACAAGGGCGAATATAAATCCGGCGAGGTGTATGATACCGGCGGCCCAGCCGATAAGTCCGGCGAGCAGTCCGAAGATACCGCCGATGACGGGAATGATAGTGAAAAAGCGGAGGAATGCCGCAATGACTTCACAGGCTGTGGTGAATATGAAGAGCAGAAGTCCCTGATTTGCGTGGAATCTGCCGACCTTTGAGTCGGGGCATACCACAAGCGGCAGGAAAAACAGTATCCATAGATACGCGAGGACATAGCACCACTTGTTGTTGGCAAGATCGGTACTTTCAAAAAACGACGAGGTATCGGTTCCCATGAACTGACCCTGCTGACCGGGCGGGGGAGGGGTCTGCTGTGTGTTCTTGGCATTATTGTCCATTACACCGCCGCAGTTGGGGCATGTGGGTGTCCCGTCCGGGACCTGTCCTCCGCAGTATTTACAGAATGCCATAATTATTTCTCCTTTTATTCTTCGGATTCGTCCTGTACGATGTACAGAGCGGACTTTATATCATTGTAACCGTACCCGCGCCGTGCGAGTGCGGCTATTATCTTCTGCATTTCCTTCCTGCCCTCAAGACCTTCGAGAAACAGCCTGTCCGCATACTTTTTCCGGAGTATGTCCGCTATTTCCTCTATCATGTCCTCTTCGGTGTACTGCGACAGGGCGGTGTCTATCGTTTCACGGTCAAGCCCCTTCTGCCTCATCATCACAGCCGCGCGGGATTTCCCGTATCTGCGTACTCTGATGTAATTGCGGGCGAGCTTCTCCGCGTAACGCGCGTCATCAACATAGCCGTACTCGCACATCAGATCGGCGACTTTTACGGCAGTCTCTTCGCTGTAGTTGTTCTTCAGCTTGTCTATCAGCTCGTTCCTGCCGTATTCTCTTCCGCCGATAAGGTACATTGCGCGCCGTTTGGCTATATCGAGTTCCTCGGGCTTACTCATTTATATCGTCGATCGAGAATTCCTCGAAATCGTCGTCCGCGGCTATCACCACACTGCTCTTCTTCGCTCTGCCGCGTCTGGGCTTCTCTTCGGGAGCTTCCTCCGGAGCGGGTGCGGATTCGGGAGCAGCGGTCTCTTCCGACCCTTCCGCGGCGGGTGAGCCGCCCTCTTCCAGTTCTTCCAGCTCTTCCGCCTGCGCCCAGATCTTCTCCTCGATCTCCTTCATCACTTCGGGATTGTCGTCAAGGAATTTCTTTGTGTTCTCGCGGCCCTGTCCGATGCGCATATCCTCATAACTGAACCACGCGCCGGACTTCTTCACTATGCCAAGCTCCTGAGCGTAGTCGAGCACCTCGCCGGTGCGGGAGATGCCGTGACCGAATATCATATCGAACTCACAGCTCTTGAACGGCGGCGCCACCTTGTTCTTGATGACCTTGCACTTTGTGCGGTTGCCGATAGTCTCGGAGCCTTCCTTGATCGGCTCGCCCTTGCGCACTTCGATGCGCACCGACGCGTAGAATTTCAGAGCGCGTCCGCCGGGAGTGGTCTCCGGGTTGCCGAACATCACGCCTATCTTTTCGCGTACCTGGTTGATGAAGATAGCGACGGTGTTGGATTTGGAAATTACCGCTGTAAGCTTCTTCATTGCCGCCGACATAAGCCTTGCCTGAACGCCCACGAATGTATCGCCCATATCGCCGTCTATCTCGGCTTTGGTGACCATTGCCGCCACGGAGTCGAGCACTATGATGTCGATAGCGCCGGAGCGTACAAGGGCTTCCATGATATCGAGAGCCTGTTCGCCTGTATCCGGCTGGGAAACGATCAGCTGATCCACGTCAACGCCCAGCTTGCGTGCATATACCGGATCAAGGGCGTGCTCGACATCTACGAATGCCGCGATGCCGCCCAGCTTCTGTGCTTCCGCGATGGCATGGAGGGTAACGGTGGTCTTACCGCCGGACTCCGGCCCGAATATTTCGATGATGCGTCCTTTCGGGAGCCCGCCTATACCGAGCGCCATATCCAGACCGATAGAGCCGGTGGGGAGAGCCTCAACATCGAGGTTCGCCTTCTCGCCCATTCTCATTACCGAGCCTGCGCCGAACTGCTTTTCTATCTGCGCGATAGCCGCGTCGAGGGCTTTTTTCTTTTCCTCTGCGGTGATCGGTCTTTCAAGTCCCTTCTTGGGAGCTGCTGCTTTAGCCATTCTTAATTCCTTTCTCTGTCCGGGAAAAATTCTCCCGTGCTTTCCGTTTCTTACAACTCGTATGATATCATATAATTGTTCCGATTTCAATACAATTCGGCTGAATTGTCCCCGAAACGGTACAGTTCTCCGTTTACTCCGGAGTATCGCCGTCCCGCTTTCCGCACGAGTTTATCCACTCTTTTGCTATCTCGCCGATAGTGTCTTTTCTTATTTCGAGCATACGCAAGAACCGCTTTTTGATATCGCTCTTCATACCGCCGCGCTGCCAGTCGAGTATCTGCCCGAAGCAGGCGCATTTGTAAAAGCCGATTATCACTTCTCTGTCGAAGTCGTCGATAGCCTCCTCCGGTATCACGCTGTCCACATAGACGGTCACAACGTGTTCGCACACCTGCCAGAGATACTGCTCGTATATGTCGCGGCTCACCGAATTGTATATGTGCATTGCTGCCCTGCGGTTGTTCATCGCGAAACTCACCGCAGCGTCAAGGCATTCCTCCAGCGAGCTTATGGACGGATACTGCGCGATAAGCACCTCTGCCTGTTCAAGTATCATTTCCTCGATAAGTGACGGAAGATCGCGGAAGTGGTAGTAAAAGGAGTTCCGGTTTATCCCGCAGTCCTCAACGATATCCTTAACTGTTATCTGGTTCAGAGGCTTTTCGTTCAGCAGCTTCATTGCCGATGCTTTTATCGCCTTTTCTGTCAAATTGGACAAGTTTCCGGCTCCCCCTTTCGATAATACTTTATAATTATACCATATAAAAAAGAAAATTTCAATAGCGAAAAAGAAAAAGAAAGGGAAGAAAGTACCCCGGACAGCTTTCGCGGCGGGGCGTTCCCCGCTTATAGCATATAAAGAAGAAAATTTCAATAGCGAAGAAGAAAACGTGATAGATGTCGGCAGGATAAAGGCGATAAAGATATACAACGAGACTATCGGACTGTAAAACAACAAAGCCCGCACCGGAGAACCGATGCGGGCGATATGTTTTTTCTTATGAAAGGATAGCGTGCTCGTCGGAAGCGTCGAACAGGTGGATCTTGTTCGGGTCGATAGCGAGCTTTACTACGTCCTGAGGACGAGCTGTGCAGCGAGGAGAAACTCTTGCTGTGATCGGCATACCCTCGCAGGTGAGGTAGAGGTATGTCTCTGCGCCCATCATTTCGGTAACATCAACGTTAGCCTCGATGATACCTGTTGTAGCTGCGGAGAGGAACATTTCCTCATCGTGTATGCTCTCGGGTCTTACGCCGAGGATAACGTCCTTGTCAACGTAGTAGTTGAGTGCTTCGGGGTCAGCCTTAGCGGACGGGATCTCAACGTAGAACTTTCTTCCTCTGGAAGTCTTTGTATCTTCGGAACCGAACTCAACTGTGAACTTACCGTTCATCATGATGAGCTTAGCGTCGATGAAGTTCATCTGAGGTGTGCCGATGAAGCCTGCAACGAACTTGTTTACAGGGTTCTCGTAGAGGTTGAGCGGCGAGTCGATCTGCTGGATATAACCGTCCTTCATAACGACGATCCTGTCGCCCATGGTCATAGCCTCGATCTGGTCATGTGTAACGTAGATGAAGGTCGTACCGAGTTTCTTATGGAGCTTGGAGAGCTCGGTTCTCATCTGCGCACGCAGTTTTGCGTCGAGGTTGGAGAGCGGCTCGTCAAGGAGGAAGACCTGAGGATCACGAACGATAGCACGACCCAGCGCAACACGCTGTCTCTGACCGCCGGAGAGAGCCTTCGGCTTTCTGTCGAGCAGGTGAGCTATATCGAGGATCTTAGCAGCTTCGTCAACGAGCTTCTTGATCTCATCTTTCGGAACTTTTCTGAGCTTAAGACCGAAAGCCATATTTTCAAAAACTGTCATATGCGGATACAGAGCGTAGTTCTGGAACACCATTGCTATATCTCTGTCCTTAGGCGCAACGTCGTTTACGAGTCTGTCGCCTATGAATAATTCACCTTCGGATATTTCTTCAAGACCTGCTATCATACGGAGAGTTGTGGACTTACCGCAGCCGGAAGGACCAACCAGAATGATGAACTCCTTATCCTTGATGTTCATCGAGAAGTCGGATACGGCTACAACGCCGCCGGGATAGCGCTTATATATGCCTCTGAGTGATAAACTTGCCATTGCGGGACCTCCTGTTGAGATAATATTTTACTCATATATAATAACAGAATTTTTATTAAAATGTAAGTACCTAATTGACTAAAATTTTCAAGAGCCGTTTATATAAAATGCCTAAACGGGACAAAACCGACCAAAACAGCCCCCTTATTTGTAGTGATAATAAACAAAATATAGTGTCGAAAAGGGGTTTTCGGGGTCATATTTTGTGTTGGGAAAATTGTTTTTTGTGGACTTTGCTTATTGACGGTACTACTTTTTGTGAAAATTTTCCCATATACTGTAAAGAACAGCAAAAACCGCGTCCGATTTTTGTTGAAATTTGCAGATAAAGAGAGGTCAATTTATGAAAAGGTTTTCAATAAAAGCCGCAATTACAGCGGTTTCGGCGGTCATTGTACTGCTTGCTTCATGCGGACACTCCTACCGCGTTTCAGATGAATCCGACCTGCGGGAATACCTCGGCGGCAAGGGTATTTCCGTCACCGGGGACTGCTCCGAAAAGACGGTGACGATCCCGGCGGAATTCGGTGAAGTCTATGAGCGCTACAACGAGCTTCAGAAGCAGGGCGGCTATGATCTTACCCCCTACCGCTCACGGGAAGCCACGGTCTATACGTACTCTGTTGCCGCGGTAGATGGTCAGCCCTCGGATTTCACCGAAGCGCATATCATGGTCTGCGACGGCATCATCATCGCCGGAGATCTTGCCTCCGCCGCCCTCGGCGGCAGCATGATCCCCCTGCCGTAAGCAGGGGGAAAGGTCGCCTGCGGCTTGAGTGCCTCCGGCGGGCGGGGGGGAGAGTGGTCGCTGGCGCTTGAGTGGTCGCTGCGCTTGAGTGCCTCCGGCGGCCAGC
>CAMVGH010000080.1 GCA_947166945.1 uncultured Clostridia bacterium | reverse complement strand
CGATATCACAAAAAGCCTGTAACAAAATTGTAAAAGTTTACCACCGTGTCTGTCAAAGCGGTTACATATTTGGCAAAAACGACGTTACATCTGTGAGCGAAGTATATCTATAATTTTCTCATTGTCTTTTTTGGAGAGGGGGCGGGGAGCGGAGTATTCCGAAATAAACTTATCAAGCTCCTTCTCACTTGCGCACACAATGCTTGCCTTGTTTTTCAGGGATAATTTAAGTCGGATAAGGGGATTGGAAAAGAACACGACTCCGTCGATCCACGCGTCAACTCCGTTTGAACGAAGGATACCTTTCAATATATCCCTTTGCCTTGTGACCTGTTTTATCGGGTTTTTCATTTCTGCTTCGGTATTTTTCCCGTCACGGTAGTGCTTGTACTGTACCCATTTTTCATCGCTGTCAGCCCCGCACACGGTACCCGAGTGGTTCTTGACTTCGATTATTATTATTCCGTTTTTACCGACCATTATCATATCTATCTCCGAACGGTTCCGCTTGTATTGTATCGGATAGTTAATGAAAATGTCATAGTTATTTTTGTGGCGTTTGGCTATCTTGGCAAGGGAATGCTCGCCTTTCAGACCGGACAGCAGAACATTATACCGACGCGCAAGAATAAAGTATGCAATACCGCAGAGAACTATTGCGGCGGCAGACACGTAGGCACTGATATAGTTTGTATTTGCGGTGACCGCTTCCGGGTTGTTTTGGGAAAGCCGGAAATTATCTATTGCAAAAATAATGAACAATACCGCCGGCAGCGCCCCGAAAATGACCTGCATGGCGAACAGTACGCCGAGTCTTAATTTATTGGGATTTCTGCTTTTATATATCTTCATTATACATTGAACCTGAACAGTACGACATCGCCGTCCTGCATAACATATTCTTTTCCTTCAAGGCGTACGAGCCCCTTTTCTTTTGCCCCGGTCATACCTCCGCAGGTTACAAGATCGTCAAATGACACGACTTCTGCCCGTATGAATCCCTTTTCAAAGTCGGTATGGATCTTTCCTGCCGCCTGAGGAGCCTTTGTTCCTTTTGTAATAGTCCATGCGCGCACTTCCTGAGGACCCGCTGTGAGGAACGATATAAGCCCGAGCAGAGAATATCCGGTCTTTATGATACGGGAAAGCCCCGATTCGGAAAGGTTAAGGTCAGAGAGGAACAGTTCCTTTTCCTCAGCGTCCATATCGGCGATATCCGCTTCTATCTGAGCGCAGATCGGGAGAACAGCGCTGTTCTCTTCTTCGGCAATAGCCTTTACAGCCTTGTACTGTTCATTTTCTTCGTAATTGTTTCGGAAATCATCTTCCGACAGATTTGCTGCATATATCACCGGCTTATTCGAGAGCAGGGGAGTGCTCTTGATCATTTCCGCCTCGTCTTCGGTAAAATCATAGGAACGTGCGGATTTCCCCTCTTCGAGATGAGCCATAAGCTTTTCGAGAAAATCGATCTCCTTCTGAAGAGACTTGTCACCTTTGACAAGCTTCTTTTCGCGGTCTATACGTCTGCCGAGTATTTCGATATCACTGAATATAAGTTCGAGGTTGATCGTTTCGATATCTCTCTTTGCACCGATGCTTCCGTCAACGTGAACTATGTTCTCATTCTCGAAACAGCGTACCACATGGATTATAGCGTCAACCTCGCGTATATTCGCAAGGAACTTGTTACCGAGACCTTCGCCGTTGGAAGCGCCTTTGACAAGTCCTGCTATATCCACAAATTCCAGCATAGCGGGAGTAAATTTCTCAGGCTTGTACATTTCTGCCAGTTTGTCAAGTCTCTCGTCCGGCACCGATACTACACCGACATTGGGCTCGATCGTGCAGAACGGATAATTTGCGCTCTCCGCGCCTGCGTTTGTAAGTGCGTTGAAGAGTGTGCTTTTCCCGACATTCGGGAGTCCTACCATACCTAATTTCATTTTTTTGTCCTTTCCTTTGACTGATCATCTGTATTTATCGGGATCTACCCGCAAATTTCAACTATTGCTTCCGCGAAAAGCAGTGCATCTTTCATAAGCTCGTCCACTGTTATAAATTCGTTCGCTCCGTGCATGTGATAGTCGGTATCACCGCGCTCTGCCCCGAAGGCAACCCCACCTTCGATATTGTGGACATAAGTTCCGCCGCCTATAGCGATGCACTTTCCTTTTTCGCCCTCAATACGCTCATAAACGGAGAGCAGTGCCTTTACAAAATCAGAATCGGCATCAGTGATATGCGGTTCATCGCCCATATAACCGTCAAATTTACAGCCTGCTTTTTCAAGAGCTTCTCTCTCGGCTTTTTCAACATCTGAAAGTGACAGGCATACGGGAAATCTTACATCTATGCATCCATTGCATTTTCCGTTTTCCATGTCAAAAATACTGAATACAAGAGTCAGTGCTCCAGAATTTTCATCTGATCGTTTCAGTCCGACAGAGGCGCCGTCTGTTTCTCCGAAAGGGAACACACTGGTAAGTCCGGAAATGATATCTGTCTGTTTTCCGGCAGTCAGCGGGAGACAGCTGAGGAGTCCCATAAGGGCAGTTACGGCATTTATTCCGCTTTCCGGAGTAGAAGCGTGGGCAGAGCGTCCGATGCATTCTATTTTAACATTGTCTTTATCCTCGGTAACAATGAATTCAGCGCTGCTTGTATAATTATCAGCCGCCTTTTTTATCTCCTCTGCCGAAAATCCCGATACAATGCATTCTGCGTGATCCGGAACGGCATTGGGGATAGAACCGCCGTGAAAGCTTATAATATCTCCTCCATGGTATGCCGCGGTAAACCTTGAGCGCATCATGCCCTTTTCGATATTTATTACCGGAAATGAAGCATCGGGTGTGAAAACAAATTCAGGCAGATTTTCCTTTTTTCTGTATATTGCCAGATCTTCGGAACCGTTCTCTTCGTCTGTGCCGAATAACAGCCTGACTCCCTTTTTCAGCGGAATACCAAGATCTTTCACACATTTCATCGCAATAAAAGCGGCAGCAAGCGGTCCCTTGTCATCTATCACTCCGCGCCCGTACAGAACGCCGTCTTTTTCGCACATTTTGAACGGGTCTGTCTCCCAGCCTTTCTGTCCGTCCGCCGGTACCACATCAAGATGACAGAGTATTCCCAGTGACGGGAATTTGCAGTCTTCCGGAACAAGATCCGCGGTGCCTACAACATCACTGCATATTCTTGTATCAAAACCGGTATTCCTGCATATTCCTGCCATTTTGTCAAGGGCAGCGCGCGGACCGGTCCCGAACGGAGCGCCCTGTACAGGTTCACCTTTTACACTGCGTATCGCAACAAGCTCTTCCAGTACAGAAAGCAGCCGCTGTTTATTCTCATAAATATATTTACGAATTTGTTCGTGCATTGTCTCTTCCGTCCTTACTGAATATTATCGTTATAATATTGATTTAGCAGGTCTCGCATACATGAAAAGCGATTGGTTTTTCGGTTGTTTTCAACCATCTGTGTCACGGCACTTCTCATACCGACGATAATAAGTATCTCCTTTGCTCTTGTTACTCCTGTGTAAAGAAGATTGCGGTACAGCAGATTATCGGTCAGCTGGGTTATCGGTATTATCACCGCCTTATATTCGCTGCCCTGGCTTTTGTGTATCGTAACGGCATAAGCGTGATCGAGCTTGCTGAGCATATCCTGTGTATATACCGCTTTCCGACCGTCAAAATCAATGTGGAGCAGTGAATTTGCATTATCTATCTCAAAGATTATCCCGATATCTCCGTTGTATATCCCCGCACCGCTGTCGGCTCCTTTTTTCCATATAACGTCATAGTCGTTCTTTATCTGCATGACCTTGTCGCCGGTACGAAATATGCTGTCAAAGAAACGAAGCTCTTTCTTTGACCTTGTCGGAGGATTGAGCGCTGCCTGTAATGCCTTGTTCAGTTCTTTTGTTCCTGTGACTCCCATTTTGGTAGGTGACAGTACCTGTATATCATCAATAGGGGAGTACGCATAAGCTTCCGGCAGCCTTTTCCTTGTCAGGTCTATAATGAGCTGCGCCGCATCATCATCGCTTTGTACCGGCATATAGAAGAAATCTTTCTTCCGGTTGTCAAGCTCCGGCATTTCTCCGCGTACTATTTTGTGTGCGTTTGTAATTATGAGACTTTCGGCAGCCTGGCGGAATATTTCTTTCAGCTCTATTGTCGGTATCAGCTTTGAGGCGATCAGATCACGCAGAACATTTCCTGCCCCGACGCTCGGAAGCTGGTTTGCATCTCCGACCATTATCAGCTTACAGTCGAACTTTACAGCCCTCAGAAGAGCCTCGAACAACAGTGTATCGACCATTGACATCTCGTCTATTATTATGACGTCCGCCGAAAGGGGATTCTGTTCGGTGTGCTTGAATTTCGGGCGGCCTCCCTTACCGGAGAAATCTACTTCAAGCAGCCGGTGAATTGTTTTTGCAGGGCGTCCCGTAAGATCCGACATTCTTTTTGCCGCGCGCCCGGTAGGTGCGGCAAGTGTGAGCCGTTTTTTGTGATTTTCAAATAACCGTATTATAGCGTTCAGAGCGGTTGTCTTACCTGTACCGGGCCCGCCTGTGAGAATGAACACATTATTGCCGAGAGCAGCATTTATCGCTGCCTTCTGCAATCCTTCATACTGTATGTTTTCTTCCCACTCGATCACCGATATATCCGCGGTATAGTCCTTATCGGTGTGTACCGATAACTTGAGCATTTCGGATATCTTCTTTGCTATATAATTCTCAGCTTTGAAATATTCAGAGAGAAATACGTATTCATGGTATGTGGTTTCGTGGAGAGCAAAAAGACCTTCTTCGATACCGTCGAATAATGCCTTGTCGTAGTCATCGTCGCTTACCCTGATAAGACCGCATACGACTTCCATAAGGCTGTCACGGGGAACACAGGTATGACCCGCCGCGCTGTTTCTTTGCAGAACATAGGATATAGCTGCTTTGATACGATTTGAGCTGGTCATAGAAAGACCGAGATCCACCGCTATTCTGTCCGCTACAGCAAAATCCACGTTCAGTTCTCCGCCGCACAGAATATACGGGTTTTCACGTACTACCCGCACGCTGTCGCTTTCGTGTTCTTTCCAGACCATGGAAGCGGTTATCGGACTTATCTCATAGTTCTGAAGGAATTCTATGATTGTTCTGATACCGCACAGTTTGCGGAATTCTTCGCCGATGAAATTTGCTTTGTCGGCGGTTATTCCTTTCAGTGAAGTAAGCTGCTGAGGATCGTTTTCTATTATCAGCAGGGACTGCTCTCCGAACGCAGAGACGATTTTTTTTGCCATAGCCGGTCCTACGCCCTTGATGATACCGCTTCCGAGATAGCGGCGTATCTCCTCCGGAGTTTCAGGGAGCTTGCGTTCACAGGTTATCGCCTTGAACTGTCTGCCGTACTTTGCGCTTTCTCCGTAAGTTCCGCGCAGTATGAGATTTTCACCCTCGACGATATCTCCGAGTTCACCGACAACAGTTTCGGGTGAACCGTCTATATCCATTGTAAGTACTATGTATCCGTTATCCGGGTTTTTGAATATTATGTCCTCGGCCGTGCCGCTTATTGTCAGTATTTCTTCTTTCTCTGCGGGCATTTCCCGTTCGTCTCCTTATTATAAGCGCAATGATGCTGTCATATATCATTCCCACAGCAACATATCCCCCGAATATCCCGCAGAACAGGGCGAGAAAACACCACAACACAGTCATGTAAGCGCCTCCTTGTTATATTAAGGTGCTTTATTATATGCGCGTAATGCTTTTCGGGTACATAAAAATACATAATATATTATACTCCTGAATGCCGGAATTGTCAACATGAATACTGAAAAATAAAAAATCTATTGACAATTCAAAAAGAACGGAGTATAATTAAATTGAATTCAATAAAATACAGCGTAAGGAGATCATTTTATGGAATACAGATATAAGACCAGAATGGTTTGTTCTACGGAGATCAACTTTACTCTTGACGGAGACAGGGTAAAAAATGTTTCATTCAAAGGCGGCTGCAACGGTAATCTGAAAGCGGTAAGCAAGCTTGTTGACGGTATGACAGTTGATGAGATCGAACAGAAACTCGGGGGAAATACCTGCAACGGCAGACCTACATCCTGCGCCGACCAGCTTGCCAAGGCTGTTCGTCAGGCGTACAATGAAAGCACTCAGTCTGCCTGAAAGGTGAAAATATGGAAAAGAATTACGATGCTCTTAAACTTGAAAATCAGCTCTGTTTCCCGCTTTATGCCTGTTCCCGCGAGATCGTCAAGAAGTACCACCCTCATCTTGAACCTATCGGTCTTACATATACTCAGTACATAGTAATGATGGTGATGTGGGAAGAACGGCAGATAACCGTCAAACATCTCGGCGAAAAGCTTTACCTGGATTCCGGAACGCTTACTCCGGTCCTCAAAAGTCTTGAAAGCAAGGGTTATGTTACGCGAACCCGTTCTTCGGAGGACGAGCGTGTTCTTGTTGTCGAGCTTACGCCGGAGGGCGGACAGCTCAGGGAACTTGCCGCTGAAGTCCCGCCGAAGATCGCCTGCTGTGTATCCCTCACCCCCGAGGAAGGTGCCGAGCTGCATCGATTGCTGTATAAGGTCCTTGCAGGTATGTGATATATACCAATAGCAGATAAAGGCTGTCATTTCACATGAAAATGACAGCCTTTTTATAGTCCGTACTTGATTCTTATGCGTTCAAGTTTTTCTCCGAAAGGTTTTGCGAGAAACAGCAGGAAAATAAAATTCGATACCGCATAGCTCACGGTGTATGGAATAGCAGTGACAAGGGCGGAAAGATATACCCCTACATCGAAATTACCGCTGTACCACAGAGTTGTCCAGATATCCATTACGAAAGAGTAAAGTATCCCCGAGATAACGCCGTATGTCAGTAACAGCCATTTATGCCGTTTGAGAGGCTCAGATAACAGTCCCGCAGCAAATCCTATCAATCCCCATGCCAGCATCTGGAAAGCCGTCCACGGTCCCTGTCCCATGTAGATATTGGATATCAGCGCTGACATAGCCCCCACAAGAAACCCTGTTTCGCTCCCGATATACATTCCGGTGATTATAGTAATGGCAGTGATCGGCTTGAAAAGCGGGATAAATCGTCCGAAAACACAGAGCGCGATCATAACGGAAGCAATGATCATACGCCATGTGCCGACCTTCTTTTTTTCGTATCCCGCCGCAAAAACAAAAAGCGTCAGAACAGCTATCGCAAGGGAAATGATAAGGTGTTTGTCATTGTTGAATACCGTTGCACCGAGAATTGCGAGCGCGGGTATAAGTACAAAAGGAAATACTTTTCCTATGACCGAACGGACGGTTTTGTTTCTGATAACAAGCATTATGTGACCGCCTTTCTTCCGCCCAGCCTGCATAGTTCGGCTGTTTTTTCGGCTGTCACTGCGCGGTCGAAATGTCCGCGCGTGATGCGGCTCGCGGCTGTGGTGTAGAAACTGTTCTCGGAGAAGAATTCCTCAGGCGGTGCTGCGGAAATAATTTCACCCCGGAAAAACAGCGCACATCTGTCGGCGCATTCCGCTGCAAACTCCACATCATGTGTCACGGCAACTATTGTTATACCGGAGTCCGCAAGAGTACGGAGAAGCATACGGATATTTCTCTTGGAAGCGGCATCAAGACCTTTTGTCGGCTCGTCGAGCAGCAGGAGTTTCGGCTTCAGCGCAAGGACCTTTGCAAGCGCAACAAGCTGTTGTTCACCGCCGGAAAGGTCGTATGGGTGCATATCCAGCAGCGGAGTAAGATCATAGGGCAGATCAGCTGTCACGGCACCGGCGTCATCAAGTTCCTCACGCACTGTATTCCGCAGAAATACAGTCTGTATGTCCTGTGGCATAAGTGCGAGACATTCCTTATACAATGACTGATTTTTGTATTCTTTCAGCTTTTTCCCGAAAACAAGAACACTTCCGGAGTATGGCTTCAGTATGCCTGCTGCCGCTCCGAGAGCGGTTGTCTTGCCGGAGCCGTTCCCTCCGAGTATACAGAATATTTCCCCGTCATTCACCGAAAATGTGAGTCCTTTGAGAACATCCGGCAATGTTCGTTCATAGCGGAAAAATACTTCTCTGAATTCAAGAACTGTGCGGGACATACCAGCGGCATTGTTTACAGTCGGGGGTGTTTTTACAGGTACATATTTACGGACAAGCTCCCGGCCTTCCTTTACGCTCAGCGCACAATCAGCATCTCCGAGATAAGCGGATATACGTGCAGCCGCAGGCATTCCGCACATAATATCATCTCTGTTATAGATCTTTGAAAGCACTTCTTTCGGAGGACCGAATGCTATAACAGATCCATTTTCTATGATAAGCAGTTTATCACAAAGCGGAATGACTTCTTCAAGACGGTGTTCTGCGATGATGACCGTGAGTGAAAGATCGCGGTTAAGTTTCTTGACCGTGTTGATGAAATCAGAAGCAGTGATAGGGTCAAGCTGAGCGGTTGGCTCGTCAAGGATAAGCAGCTTCGGCTCTGTGACCATTACTGCGGCAAGGTTTATCAGTTGTTTCTGACCTCCAGAAAGTTCAGCTATATTTCTTTCAAATTTGTCTTCAATTCCGAAATAGCTTGCCATTTCAGCGGTACGTCTGGCAATATTCTGCTGTTTTATTCCCATATTTTCAAGCCCGAACGCAAGTTCATGCCATACCTTGTCGGTGACTATCTGCTGTTCGGGACGCTGCATCACAAATCCTATATCCGAAGCGGAAGTACATTCCTCAATCGCTCTGCCGTAAAAGGATATATTTCCGGTATGTTTACCGAGCGGAGTGAGCTGCGGTTTTAACAGCCTCAGAAGAGTGGATTTTCCGCTGCCGGTAGCTCCGCACAGTGCAATGAATTCCCCCTCGTTTACCGAGAAGGATATATCTCTGAGAGTCATATCCGAAGCTGCATTATAAGTAAAATTCAGATCCTTGATATCAAGAATTTCCAACGGATATCCTCCTTCCATTCCATGATACACGGCAGAAACGAAATAAAGCCGTAGGAGCAGTATCCTGCAACGGACAGCGGGGTAGCCGTTATTTCTGAAACAGCAGGATAAAAAGTAAAAGCTGCTTCTCCCGAAGCGATCGCGGTAATGAATACAACAGCAGGTATAACGGTCAGAGCAAGAAACAAGGCATCACCGCGCCTGAAACGGAACACAGAGAAGCTTGTCCGGCTGTGCGTGCCGTAGCCGCGGGCTTCCATGCTGTCAGCGGTTATTATTCCGTTCTCAAGCGCCCAGGTTGCTATTATGGAGAAAATACGCATCTCCCCTTTGAGTGTATCGGCAATGTTGTCCTCACGGTATATCCCGAGCGCTTTCTGCGTGCAGCGTACTTTTACCGTCTGGACGCGTATCATAGGAACGAACCGCAAAGCCATAGACAGTACGAGCGAGAGCTGCGGGGACAGCCTGCTGAACACATAAAGCAGTTTGTCCGTGGTCATTATCATAGTGAAAGTACGGAGACGATACAGAACTCCGATTATCATTGCAGCTGCAAATACCCCGTACAGAAGCGCCTCAAGAGTGATAGGACTGTCGTTTACAACAAACAGCACTGTAACGCCGTTGTGGTACCATATCGGATTGATAAGAGCGAGTATAAGAAACAATACAATAAAGGAAATGTGAAGCTTTAAGCTGTTCTTTTCAGAAACAGTAACGAACAGAGCTGCCGCTCCGGACAGTGACAGGACGATCACAACGGGATTCATGCAGAACATTGCCGTTCCAATGGCGCACAGATAATAGACCATAAGTACTGCCGGGTTCAGTTCAGTAAAACCGCGCATGATCGTCACTCCTTTCTTTTACAGATCGTTACCGAGATCACAGGTATAAAGCCATTCGATCGTATCTCCGTCCGACAGCTTGTATTCCGAACACATCATAAACGGCGTGTCACCGTTCACATGATATATCCAGCCTGAGAGATCTCCGAAATCAAATTCATAAAGGTAGCCTATGCCTGCAATATAGCCGTTTGCGTCACCCTGAAGCTGTATATTATACTTTCGTGCTGCCTGTGTCAGTATATCATAGACGGTTTCCCCTTCGGATATATCAAACTCTGTTTTTCCGAGTATAGTACCGTCTGCGGGAATATACTCAGAAGAACCTTTTCCTGCTACTGTATCGCATCGTATTTCTATGGTCACTGTTCCGACAATGTTATCTTTTACGGTATCGTTACCGCTGTAATATTCTTCGCTGCTTCGGAAGTCTGTGAAGAAAACGAATGCTGCCGCCGCGCCTGCAATGATGATAACAGTTATGAAGTTCGATGCACGGCGTTTTTTCAGAACAAACAGGATCGTGCATCCAATGACCGCGAGAGAGCCGATAATGATGTATGCTATGGGCTTGTATCCAGGGGTGTTTTCTGTTTTTCCGGTCATTTCCGGGGAAGGGGAGACTGATGTTCCGGGGACAGTAGTTTCTGCCGGAACTGCCGTTGAAACTGCGGAGGTGGTTTCAACAGGTGATGATTCCGGGACTGTTTCGGCATTTTCGGTTTTGTTTTCGTCAAAAAGGTACAGTTTATTTCCGGACTTTTCGGATATAACATAAGCTGTAAGTGAGAGGTATGCCTGTGTTGTGGCAGTCTCATTCGTGTCTCCGCCGACTATATGTGAAAAACTGCCGTCGGGAAGTACAAAACCTTTTATCCCGTCGATCACAGTATTGCCATTCTTGACGAACCGGGTGTCATGTATATCGAGACCGAGCTGGGAAAGAGCTATCAGCACCTGTGCTGTGCTTTCGGGGTTCTCGGTGCCGAAACTCTTGTACCCTCCGTTGTCAAGCTGTTTTTCCGACATGAATGAAAGCGCTCGGTCTATTGCCGAAGTCACCTTATCGTTTTTTTCATACTGCGGAGCAAGAGCCTGGACTGTCATGGCGGTAACATCTATATCTCCGTTTTCTCCCATGATCGCCCAGCCGCCGTCCGCAAACTGCATGCCGAGGAGTTCATCTGTAAGAGTGCCGGCTGTATATCTGCTGCATTCACATTTGTTGTTCAATAAGTGAAGCCCGTAGATAAGACTCATGATCCCTTGTTCTCCTACGGAACTTTCGGCAATGTCGTTCACAAGCTTTTTGTCCGCGCCGACGGACAGCAATGCAAGAGCGTTTTTCATACGTGAAGTTGCAGATGCTATATTGCTTTCGTTTACATATTTTTCCAGTGCAGATCTGTATTTCGTCAGGTCGTAATTACCGCTTTTTGAAAGAATAATAGCATACCATTCCGAGCTTTTTCCGGCATTTTCCGTAATGCTGCCGTCTATCCATTCCTGTGCTGTGGTATAGCCGTTTTTATCAAGTTCGTAAGCCAAAATTCCGCCGATGACGCTTTCGGCGTCACCGACGGTATTATCGGAACTATTTGCGGCAAATGCCGTGAACTGTGCAGCGAACACGGCAAATACCGTTATTGTTATTGAAACAAGTGTTTTTTTAAGGTTCATTACTTTCTTTTCTTTGAGATTACGACAGCGCCGGCTGCAAGTACAGCGATACCGGAGATAACCGCAGCATCGGCGATCCCGGTGTCGGGGGATCCCTTTGTATCGGCGGGAGCAGCTGTTGTTTCAGCAGCGGAAACCTCCTGAGCCGGTTCTTCGTTCGCAGCGATCTGTACAGTGATCTTAGTAACCGGCGGAACGAGTGTCTGTGTATCGGAAGCTGCGCTGATAAGGTATTCGCCGTCTCCGGTGAATTTAAGGGTAACTTTGCCGTCTGCGTCTGTCTTTGCTCCGACTTTTTCATTATTTACCGTTATTTCCGCACCTTCGACCGGGACAGTTATGGGGTTCCAGTCAGCGTCAAAATCCGCTGCGCTGAGGGTAAGCTCAACATCGCCGGTGTCGGAAATGTAATCATACTTATCAAAATAGCAGTATTTGTCAGACCATGCTGTAAGGTCAGTGTATATGAACGCGTTGAGGTGATCTCCTTCGTTCACGGGATCTGTAAGCGACCAAGCTGATGCATTGTTGAGGTAGTATCCGTAACTTCCGCCGTTCTCAACGCCCCAGAGCTTGTTTATAGACAGACCGTAGTCGCCGTTCACCGCTTCATATCCACCTGCGGCTTCCTGTGAATAGTACATATCATGTGTCGCGATAAGTGCGTCATTGATAGTAAGGGCTCCGTCCCCGTCCTTATCGGAAACGCTTACCGGTTCATCGGCAACAACGAGTCTGCCGTCCTGATCGGAGATAGTCACATGTACATTTACGTCAGCATAAGCTGAGAATGTGAGCGCTCCCATAGCCGCAATAACAGCGGCTGCCGTAATAAATTTCTTCATTGTTCTTACTTCCTTCCATTCATTTTCATTCAATAAAAATGTCAGGAAACACATTAAAAAAGCTTTCCCGTACATGAGAAAGCGCATTTGCGGATCTGACCGCGCCGGCTGCACCTTTCAATGCCCAAAAATGCGTTTCACCGTCCGGACAGGCAAGCGACCCGACTTTTACGGTAGTGACTGCTGCGATGGATTTACACCATACTTCTCTTGTGAATGTCCGTGATATTTTTATTGCTCAAATTATATCACTTATTCCTGTTTTTGTCAATACTTTTTTATATATTGACAAAAACTTTGAATAATGATACAATATATAGTAGTTTCTTTGTTCAGGAAGGTGATAATATGAAAATATTCAGAAAGATAGCTGCGGTATTCGCAGCAGGAATAATGGCTGTCAGTATCGTCCCGCCCGCTTCTGCGGCATCGGACTATTATATATATATACCAAATGCAAATGTAAATCTGCGGAGCGGTCCCGGTTCGGATTACGATATAAAGGGACATACGGGCGGAGCCGTTTCGCTCACATATCTCGGTGCGCAGTTCGACAGTTCAGACATACTCTGGTACAAGGTCAAGGATGACAACGGATTTGTGGGCTGGGTGTCCAGCAATTTGTCCCGCCGGTATTTCAAAAATTCCGCAAAACCGAAAATGGGAAAACTCGAATATACCTCCGACGGCTCTGCTTATTCCGATGTTTATGAGTATGTATATGAAGCCGCTAAGGATGCGAATGCCATTGGAGTTCAGGTCGCGGCTATACGAGGCAGCGACGGTAAGATATTTGACTTTACTTACGGATATTCCAGATTTAATACAAAAAAAGTAGGGAATGCCACAAAATTCCGTGTAGCATCCATAAGCAAGGTAGCTGTAGCTATAAGTGCGCTTCAGATGCAGGAGCAGGGAATAGTGGGTCTGAATAAGAAGATAGACAAATACTGGGGTGCCAGACTGCCGGTAGGTATATCCCTTGCTACACTGTTCAGTCACAGCTCAACATTGAAATATCTCTCTATAAAAAATGATAAGGACAGCCTTCTGAAGCAGCTGCTTGAAAGATAGAATTATAATGAAGGAAA
>CAMVGH010000079.1 GCA_947166945.1 uncultured Clostridia bacterium | reverse complement strand
GAGGGAAATATATGAAGGGAATAGTTCTTGCCGGCGGTTCCGGGACGAGGCTCTATCCGCTGACCACAGTCACTTCCAAGCAGCTCCTGCCTGTGTATGACAAGCCGATGATCTATTATCCGCTCAGCACGCTGATGCTTGCGGGGATAAAGGATATACTCGTGATATCAACGCCCGCCGATACTCCGAGATTTGAGCAGCTGCTCGGGGACGGCTCGCAGTTCGGGGTATCTCTGAAATACGCGGTACAGCCTTCTCCCGACGGTCTTGCGCAGGCATTCCTGATAGGTGACGGATTTATCGGAGAAGATGCCTGTGCAATGGTGCTGGGTGACAATATATTCTACGGGAACGGCTTCGGAAAAATGCTGAGGGCGTCTGTTGAAAACGCGGAAAAGAACGGACGTGCCACTGTGTTCGGATATTATGTGCATGATCCGGAACGGTTCGGCGTGGTAGGATTTGACGACAGCGGCAGGGTCACAAGCATAGAGGAAAAGCCCGCGGAACCGAGATCGAATTACGCGGTGACGGGTCTGTACTTCTATCCGCCGGGAGTGAGCGAAAACGCAAAGAAAATAAAGCCCTCCGCACGCGGTGAGCTTGAGATAACCACGCTCAACGGGATATATCTTGATAACGGACAGCTCGATGTGCAGCTGCTGGGGCGCGGGTTCGCATGGCTGGACACAGGTACCGTGGACAGCCTGCTTGACGCGGCTCAGTTCGTGAGAATGCTGGAGGAAAGACAGAGCATCACGATATCGGCGCCCGAGGAAATTGCTTACATAAACGGCTGGATAAGCACACAGCAGCTCCTGGAGTCCGCCGCGCACTACGGAAAGTCTCCCTACGGGGCGCACCTGAAAGCCGTCGCGGAAGGAAAGGTAAGGTATTGATATGACGATCATTGTGACCGGCGGAGCGGGATTTATAGGCTCAAATTTCATATTCCACATGCTTGGCGGATACCCGGACTACCGGATAGTATGTCTCGACAAACTCACTTACGCGGGCAATCTCTCAACACTGAAAAGCGTAATGGACAAGCCGAATTTCCGCTTCGTGAAGCTGGATATCTGCGACCGGGAGGGTGTGTACAAACTCTTTGAGGAAGAAAAACCGGATATCGTCGTGAATTTCGCCGCGGAATCCCATGTTGACAGGAGCATCGAAGATCCGGAGATCTTCCTCCGTACAAACATCATCGGTACGGCGGTGCTCATGGACGCGTGCAGGAAATACGGCATCACCCGCTATCATCAGGTATCTACCGACGAGGTTTACGGCGATCTGCCGCTTGACAGACCGGATATGTTCTTCACGGAAGAGACTCCCATACATACAAGCTCTCCATACAGTTCCTCCAAGGCGGGAGCCGACCTGCTGGCAATGGCGTACCACCGCACCTACGGACTGCCGGTGACCATAAGCCGCTGCTCCAACAACTACGGTCCCTATCACTTCCCGGAGAAGCTCATACCGCTGATGATCGCGAACTGCCTCAATGACAAGCCGCTTCCCGTTTACGGCGAGGGAAAGAATGTCCGCGACTGGCTGTATGTTGAGGATCACTGCAAGGCGATAGACCTTATAATCCACAAGGGCAGGGCGGGAGAAGTGTACAATGTCGGCGGTCATAATGAAATGGCGAACATAGACATCGTGAAGCTGATATGCAAAGAACTCGGCAAGCCGGAATCCCTCATAACCTACGTTGCCGACAGGAAGGGCCACGATATGCGCTACGCCATAGACCCCGCAAAGATACATGATGAACTTGGCTGGCTTCCGGAAACGAAGTTTGCGGACGGAATAAAGAAGACCATTAAATGGTATCTTGACAACAAGCCGTGGTGGGAAGAGATCATCAGCGGCGAATACCAGAATTATTACGAAAAGATGTATGGTAACAGATGATGAAAGTATTTGTGACAGGTGTGAACGGACAGCTCGGACATGACTGCGTGAATGAGCTTATAAAGCGCGGATATGAAGTGACAGGCAGCGATATACAGCCCTCCGGCGCTGGTAATTATGTGCGGCTGGATATCACCGATAAAGCGGCGGTGCAAAAGGTGATATCGGATATCCGCCCCGACGCGGTCATACACTGTGCGGCATGGACTGCCGTTGACGCGGCAGAGGACGAGGAAAACCGCCCGAAAGTCCGCAGCATAAACGCCGCCGGAACACGATACATCGCCGAAGCGGTGAAAGCCGTAAACGCGAAGATGATCTACATTTCCACCGACTATGTGTTCGACGGACAGGGCGGGAGACCGTGGCAGCCGGACGACAAGTGCTACGCGCCGCTGAATGTCTATGGCAGGAGCAAGCTGGACGGTGAACTGGCAGTCTCGGAGACGCTGGATAAATACTTCATCGTGCGTATCGCGTGGGTTTTCGGGCTGAACGGGAACAATTTCATAAAAACCATGATAAACGCAGGAAAAAAGCATGATACCGTTCGTGTCGTAAACGACCAGATCGGTACGCCGACATATACTGCCGATCTTGCGCGGCTTCTTGCTGATATGGCGGAGACGGAGAAATACGGATACTACCATGCCACAAATGAGGGTGGGTATATCTCGTGGTACGATTTCTGCGTTGAGATATACAGACAGTACGGACTTGAAACAAAGGTCGTTCCCGTTACTACCGCGGAATACGGACTGAGTAAAGCAAAACGCCCGTTCAACAGCAGGCTCGACAGGGCGAAGCTGACAGAGGCAGGCTTCAGACCGCTGCCGGACTGGAAGGACGCCCTCGGACGGTATCTGAAGGAAGCCGCGCTCTGAACAGATGATTTTTTGTCTGTAGCTATTGACATACGGAACGGTTTATGCTATAATTAATTGTATAAAATTAAATCGGACAAAACCATTGCACACACAAAGGAAGATGATCATGGAAAAGAATACAGAACTTCAGGAATATCTTGCGAAAGGCGTCGAGCAGATAGTCTCGGATTCCCTGCACGCCGTACTGAAAGACCCGAAAGAAAGCGCGTTCATGCTGAAATTCGCCGCCGCGAGCCGTAAGGCTTCAAAGCGAAGAATGGAACTTGAAGAGGCGGGCGAGCATATCCCCTCGTTCCTTATCGCAAGCATAACCAGCCGCTGCAACCTGCACTGTGCGGGGTGCTATTCGCGCTGCAACGAAGCTACCGACGATGCAGAACCGGTAAAACAGCTCACGGGGGAGGAATGGAAGAAAGTATTCCTTGAAGCGGGCGATCTCGGCATCAGCTACATAATCCTCGCAGGCGGCGAACCGCTCCTGCGCCGTGATGTCATCGAAGCCGCCGGCGGGATAAAAGACATCATTTTTCCCGTATTCACCAACGGAACTTTCATTAACGAGCGGTATTTCGACCTGTTCGACAAGTGCCGCAACCTTATCCCCGTCATGAGCATCGAGGGCGACAAGGCACATACCGACAGCAGGCGCGGCGAGGGTATCTATGACCGCCTTACAGCAAATATGGAGGAATTCCGCCGCAGACACCTCATATTCGGAGCGTCGGTGACGGTCACGACAGAGAACATTAACTCGGTACTGTCGCGGGAATTCGCCGGAGAGCTTATGTCACGCGGCTGCAAGCTCATAATATATGTCGAGTATGTCCCCGCCGCTCCCGATACCGGATACCTCGCTCCCGGAGACCCGGAGCGTGAAGTGCTGCGCGCCGGGATAGAGAAGCTGCGCAGAGAATGTGATGAGGCGATGTTCCTCGCGTTCCCCGGAGACGAAAAGGAATCCGGCGGCTGTTTCGCTGCGGGAAGAGCGTTCTTCCACATCAATTCCCACGGCGGTGCGGAACCCTGCCCGTTCTCGCCGTACTCCGACATAAATGTGCGGGAAACATCGCTGAGAGAAGCGGCACAGTCGGAGCTGTTCCTCGCTTTGCGCGGCGGTGAACTGCTCACGGCGGAGCATGACGGCGGGTGTGTGCTTTACGAGAAACGCGCACAGGTGGAAGCTCTCCTTTCAAAGAGCGGAAAGGCGGAAGCTGTATGAATTACCGGAATGACAAACACGGCGATCCCATATCCATACTCGGATACGGCTGTATGCGGTTCACGAAGAACGGCGGCAGCATAGACCTCGATAAGGCGGAGAAAGAGATAATGGAGGCGTACAGCGCCGGAGTGAACTATTACGACACCGCGTACCTCTATCCCGGAAGCGAGACCGCACTCGGCGAGATACTGAAGCGCTGCGGCATACGGGAAAAGGTGAACATAGCCACCAAACTCCCGCAGTACATGGTCGGCAGCAGTCAGGCTATCGACAGGTTTTTTGACGAGGAGCTGAAACGTCTGCAAACGGACTATATAGATTACTACCTGATGCACCACATCACCGACATAATGCAGTGGGAAAAGCTGAAAAAACTGGGCATCACGGACTGGATAGCCAGGAAGAAGGAAAGCGGACAGATACGCAATATCGGTTTTTCCTACCACGGCAACACCGAAAATTTCCTTAAAGTACTCAATGACTATGACTGGGATTTCTGCCAGATACAGTACAACTATCTCGACGTAAACTCACAGGCGGGCGCCGCAGGACTGAAAGCCGCGGCTGCGAAAGGCATACCGGTCATCATAATGGAGCCGCTTCGCGGCGGGAAACTGGTCGATCTGCTGCCGAACGAGGCTAAGAAGCTGATAGCGGACAGCGGTACCGGCTGGACTCCGGCGGAGCTTGCTTTCCGCTGGCTTTGGGATCAGCCCGAAGTGACCTGCGTGCTGTCGGGAATGAACTCGCTTGAAATGGTGAAAGAAAACTGCCGCACAGCCTCGGAGGTGCAGCCCCATTCTTTCACGGAAAAGGAATTCGCGCTCACGGACGGAGTTACCGCGCTTATAAACAGGACTATGAAGGTCGGCTGCACCGGCTGCGCCTACTGTATGCCGTGTCCGCAGGGCGTGGATATACCGGCAATATTCCGCTGCTACAACCGTATGTACTCCGAGGGAAAAGGCGAGGGCAGATTTGAATATGTACAGACAGTAGCTCTGCAAAAAGAAAAAACTTTCGCAACACAGTGCATCGGCTGCGGCAAGTGCGAAAAGCACTGCCCCCAGAGCATCGCTATACGCGAGGAACTGAAGGCAGCCGACAAAGCCCTGCGTCCCCTGACGAGAAAGATACAGATAGCCGCCATGAGGACTTTCATGCTGCGAAAGTAAGATCTGCTGTTTTTAATAAGTCAGACCGAAGCCTGCCGGATAAAGGATCTCGGAGGTGTATTCCGTGTTTTCGTTTATTACCGGGATATCGACCGGCAGCTTACCGACAGGTGTATTGCCGCCGAACACGGTTATGAGCGCGGCAGGATAGTTTACGCCGTAAGTAACGGTATCGCCGTCGTATGCGGTGGGCAGGACGGGCATATCATTACCGTTGTAGGCGCAGAGGGTCGCGTCCGCCTCGGTATAGCGGGCAGCGTCGTACGGGAAATGCATACTCAGGTGTACTGCCTTTTTGCCGTTTTTATGGGCGAGAGCTATCATCTCGTCGGTGAAGCGTGCCTGCCAGCCGCGTGTTTCTTCGGCGTTCATGTTGCCCTGACGGTATGTCTCGGTGGCAATGATGACGATATCCGAATTCTTTACCGTTTCCTCAAACGCGGAGGGCTCTGCTTCGGTCATGAAGTGGCACTCCGTATTTACATTATCCGGCAGAAGCCCTTGTTCTTTCAGTTTGCCGAGAGCGAATGTCATGGTGTTCTCTTCGCCTTCAAAAGGATAGAAGTACGCTATATTGGTGTTTTCGGTGAGAATGAAGGGAAGAGTGCCGTTGTCGTTCTTTACGAGGGTGACAGCCTTCTTCGCGGCTTCAAGCTCCCTGTTGTGGTTGCTTTCCGAGCCTACGATATCGAGAGCTTCCGGGACGCGTTTCTCAACATCGGGAAGTTTTGCGGACATAAGCCCTTTTTCGTATTTTAGCTTCAGGATACGCACCACGGAGTCGTCGATCTCGGCTTCGTCTATCCTTCCGCCGCGTACCGCGTCCGCGATATTGTCAATATACCTGCCCATGTTTTCCGCGCTTGCTTCATCTACCATATACATGGGTTCGAGTATCATATCGACATCAGCGTTTATGGAGAGTACCGCCGCGTCAATGGGGTCTATGTTCGTGTCTATCGCGTCCATGAGCATAGCGTCGGTGATGACTACCCCGTCATATCCCATATCAAAGCGAAGAATATCGCTTATTATCGTTTCTGAAAGAGTTGCGGGCAGGGTCATCTCTTCTCCCGTGCTTATGGAGGTATAGGTCTGTGTTTCGATCTGCGGGAACTGGATATGAGCGGTCATCACCATATCAGCTCCGGATCTCACTGCCTCTTCAAAGGGGATAAGCTCAAAATCTTTCAGCTCGCTGTATGACTTGTCGATCATAGGGAGACCGGTATGGCTGTCGGTGCCTGTATCGCCGTGACCGGGGAAGTGTTTCACCGTTGAGACCACCCCGTTGTCTTCAAGACCCTTTATGAACGGGGCTGTCAATTTCTTTGCGAGCTGCGGGTCGGAGCCGAATGAGCGCACATTGATGACCGGGTTTGCGGGATCGTTGTTCACGTCGAGGACGGGGGCAAAGTCGGTGTTTATGCCGACTGCGCTGAGTTCGCCGCCGATGACCGAAGCTATGTCATAGGTCGTCTGCGGGTCTCCGGCAGCACCGAGAGCCATATTTCCGGGAGTAGGTGTGCCGGTCTTCAGACGGACTATGGAGCCGCCCTCCTGATCGGCGCCGATCAGCATAGGTATGCCATTCTCGCTTGCAAGCGCCGCTTCCTGTATCTGCGAAGTGAGCCGGACGGTCTGTTCTGTACCGGTGATATTGCTGTTGTACAGGCATACCCCGCCGAAGTCGTATTTTTTCAGTATCTCTTTCAGCTTGTCGTTGAGTTCGGTGACATTCACCCTTGTGTCGGAGGCATTCTCTCCGGTGTCCGGGAGATCGTTCCAGTAGCGCAGCGTTACGAACATCATCTGCGCGATCTTCTGTTCGAGTGTCATTTCCGCGGTTTTCTTTTCCGCGTATTCACGGGCGGTATCACTGTCTGTACCGGCGTTTTCGTTTTCCGATATATCAGCATCGTCCGGAACTGCGGAAGTATCTTCATTTACCGCATCATCGTCCGCGGAAGTCGGGGTTTCCGCTGCCTTTGTATCTGTACCGCTCTCCTGCGGTGCAGCAGTGCCTTTGCCGGAAGTCGTCTGCGCCGCCTGAGGAGCGCTTCCTCCGCACCCGGCATTGAATACCAGTATCACCGTGCATAATGCGGCAAGTATCTTTTTCTTCATCTGATCTTTTCCTCCGTTTTTTCACATTACAGAACCGATATGTATATTCAGATATTTTATCACTGTTAACGATTATTGTCAAGCTTTTAACTCTTGATTTTTGCAGTTATATATGTTATAATAAATCTGTACGTCGGAGATCAGGAGGTTTGGAAATTGGAGACAGAAAAAAACATCACCTCAAAGCAATAAGCCGCAGCCATGTCTGGGTATGGATCATTATACTCGTATTCATATTCATATTCTCAATGACAGTCATCGGAATGATGACCGGCACATATATGTCAACACTGTTCTACAGCAAATTCAGTTCCGAATACAACCGCACCAATGAGATAGCGATGATATATCAGAATGCCCTTGAAAGCAATACCGAGCTGGCGGATGTCTTTGCCGGCACAGGGCGGGATATAGTCATAACCGACGCGGACAACAACGTCATATACGAAAGCGGGGAAAACACCTGCTCGTTCGAGGGCGGCATGGTGAACGACCTGTCGCTTCCAATGTTCATAACACAATTCAGCAGTGAGCCGGTCCTGAATTATACGGTATATATGGACAGCGTGAACAAGGCGGTATATGTTACCCCGGACCATAAACTCACACTTAATATCCTTGAAATACGCAATAACTTCAATTCCTATTTCAACGATCCCGATTCCGTAGGCGTACCGTTTGATGAGGGCGGCACCGGGGAAGCGGAATTCGAGATGATAATGGGAAGCGGGCTTATACGTTTTCCTTTCTGGATATCCGTTGACGTGAACGGCGGCAGCCGCCATTTCATCAGCAAAGCCTATATCTCGGCAAATCTGAACGATATGGTCATGATGGCGGTAACGCTCATGGTCGTATCGGCGCTTATGATGGTGCTTTTCATTATCCTGATAGTGAACATAGTCAACAGCGCCCTCAAGCGCGGCAAGATACTAAGAGTGTTCTTCAATGACCTGCCGACGCACGGTCATAACTATATGCACTTCGTGATAAAGGGCGGCGAGATGATACACAGGATCTCCGGCTACGGTATCCGCTACGCGGTGGTGGATCTGAGCTTTGTGAATTACCGGTTCTTCTGCGTCTGCCATTCCGTCGAGGAAGGCGAGAAGATGCTGCGCAGGGTGTATGAGACCATAAAATCACAGCTCGACCCGAAAAAGGAACTGTGCGCGCACGGCTCGGATACGGAATTTGCGCTCCTGATGCGGTTTACAGACCCCGAGGCGCTCAGACGGCGGCTGATGACTCTTATCGGAATGCTCGAAAAGGTGCATGAAGAACATAAATTCGTTTTCCATGCCGGCATTGCGGTGATCGAGCCGGACGGCACCCCCGACAAGAGCGGAGTTCCTGTAAGAAGAAAAACCGTCGATATAGAGGTCGTTTACAGCAATGCCTGCACAGCGCGTGAAAGTCTCAGCGACAGCGGCGAGTCCGGTACAGCGATGTTCGACGAAAAACTCATAGAGGATCAGAAATGGATAGATGCCGTTCAGGAGCATCAGCAGAAGGCGATAGACAACGAGGAATTCATGGTGTACTATCAGCCGAAGTACGACCCGCGCACCGACGAGCTGCGCGGAGCGGAAGCCCTTATACGCTGGCAGTCGCCGGAATTCGGATTTGTGCCTCCCGGAAAGATAATCCCCATATTCGAGAAGAACGGATTCATCACCGAGATAGACCACTATATGATCTCCCATGTCGCAAAAGATCAGAAAATGTGGCTGGATATGGGCTATAAATGCGTGCCGGTATCGGTGAACGTTTCCCGGGCACACTTCATAGAGAGCGACCTTGCCGAGCAGATACGCGATATGATCGACGCCGCGGGCTGTCCCCACGATCTTATCGAGATAGAGCTTACCGAGAGCGCGTTCTTTGATGACAAGAACGCACTGATAAACACGATCAACAAACTCAAAAATTACGGATTTGCGGTATCCATGGACGATTTCGGCTCCGGATATTCCTCGCTGAATTCACTGAAGGATATGCCGCTTGATGTGCTGAAGCTCGACGCGGAATTCTTCCGGGGCGAGAACGGCGGGGGCAGGGGAGAGATAGTCGTCTCCGAAGCCATACGTCTTGCCAAGAGCCTCAATATGCGCACAGTGGCGGAGGGCGTCGAGATACGCGAGCAGGTGGATTTCCTTGCCGCGCAGGGCTGTGATATGATACAGGGCTACTACTACGCAAAGCCGATGCCCAAGAACGAGTTTGCGGAGCGTGTGAGCGCGGGCAGAGCGACGGTTTCATAAAATTCTTACGCTGAGGAATAATTGAGCCGCACTGCTTTTTTGTTGATGCCGTTTTCTCTCCGCATCACTGCCAGTTTTTCCATACTTCCGGAGCATATCCTATAGTTGCCTGTTTACCGTTCCGGACGACAGGCTGCTTCAGCACGGTCTGATTTTCGAGTACCTTTTCAAGTCTCTGACCGGGAACGAGATATTTTATCATGGCAAGCGCCTGCTGATCCTTGCAGTCCGGGTCGAGCATTGCTTCAAGACCGCCCACAGCCTGCATCACTGACTGAAGCTCGCCTTTGCTGAATCCTTTTTCTTTCAGATCAATGGACTGAAACTTTATGCCGCGCTCCTTGAAAAATCGCTCGGCTTTGCGGGTATCGGCACTTTTCTTTGTGCCGAAGATCTGTATGTTCATAGCTGCTCCTTTCATACAGGGATATATTGTCTGTTTCGTCATTATCATTATACCGCCGCAGACACGATATCAGTATTATATCATAATAATAACAAGCTGTCAATGTGCAGCCGAATTCATGAACAAAACGAGACGCTTTATAAAAATCAGGTGTACGCGTCCGCAGAGGACTTTGATTTCGTGCTGGATCACATAAAAGAAAGAATACCCACGCTGTGCGTCGGGAAAGTAAAGAAAACCGAATGGCTGCATAAAAATTGCACAAAGCACCTTGTCCGATCATAACAAGGTGCTTTGTTCTGTGTTCTCTTATTTCTGAAAGTCTTCCATACCTACTGGATATATATGGTGCCGGTCTTACGGAATACCGTGGATATACCGGTGATACCCGACCAGATAAGGCTGCACCCGTAGATGTATTCGGGTATTTCTGTCGAGCGGAACAGGATCGCCGCTGCCGCCGCGGCAATGCCGGTCATGATATTGAAAAGCCCGAATGCAAACCGTCTCTTCCATTCCGGGGCGTCGAGCTTTTTTGCTTCAAGGCTCCTTAGAATGTCCACCACGCCGGAAGCCGCGTATATGCCCACGAGGTAAATGATAAGATGCACGGGGCTGAGATCGGTAAGGGAAGCGGTGAACATCGCCAGATCCAGCATTATTATACTCTTGTAAAGTATCGACTTACCGCCGACCATCAGCCGCGCCATGGTAAAATAATATATCATCATTCTGATGCCGTAGATCAGCAGGTATATGGTCAGCCCCGCAAGCAGCAGCAAATATTTTATATCCGGAAGCAGAATGAACAGAAGACCGGCGAATATAAGCAGTATCCCGGAGATCGCTATTCGTATCCGCTGCAGCCAGCTCATTTTTTTACGCTCCTTTCCTTTCCGCTTTTTATTATGGCGGTCCCGGCAAGCTTATTGCCGGACTTGTATATATTATATGTGACCATACTCTTCTGTGCGATCGCGGCGGCAGTGAATCTTCCGAGAAAAGTGCTTCCCCTGTCGGCGGAACCGGTATATTCCGGCTCGTATTTTCCGATATCGAAGTCCTCGATCTCATGTCCCGACATTTCCTCACCGAGCTTTTTCCAGTCTTCGCAGGCGTCCGTCTGACGCTTTTCGAGTATGGCTTCTATCCTTTCCCGCCACGGCTCCGCAGCCGCGGTGTCATACCTGTTCTTCTCAAAGGAAGGCTCGTCTCCCCGCAGGTATCTCAGCGCGTATATCATCTGGCAGAACGCGTTCATATAATCGGAAGGGTTATCCTTCACTATCTCCTCATAATCGCCCCATGCCGGCAGATATCTGTACCGCGCATAGCTGTAATCCGGCAGATGTCCGGCTCTGCCGTGACCGAGATTCATCACCGATATCTCGCTGTTCTGATGTATTGTGTTGACATAGACCCCCTTTTCGGGATCGTCCTGCGCCGACGGGTTATGTATGAACTGCACTGCGCGTTCGGTGAAGCCGTTCTCGCCGGGTATGATCTCATAGAAACAGAAGTCGGTGTTGTTTATGACGAACGAGGGCGTCCCCGCAAAATATCTGTGCGCCCATGTGTCCGCCAGTACGTGCATTGCAATGCCGGCAGCCGGAAGCCCGCTGTTCTTTGCGAGTTTCACGGTTTCCACAAGAAGATCGCTGTTGGTATCGCATATAAGCCGGTATTTGTCAAGATATCTCTTCGGTGCGCCTTTTCTTACCGCGTAAAGATCATGCGGCAGAAAATGGAATGAAGCCCAGATACGGGTGATTTTTTGCAGCCCCGCGATATCGGGCTTTGTATCCATAAGCTCCAGCTGGAACTGTGTGGTCGCGGCTTCCGGCGGAGCTTTTATCTTTCTTAACAGCGTTTCCGAGCAAAGGTCAACAAACTGTGCGCTGTAACATATCTCCATGCACTCCTCATGCGTATATCCCGCGAGGAATGCCGCACAGTATGTACCGTAATAGTGAAAATCCTTCTGCATTATCCTTTACCTGTATTCTTTTTCCCGTATATTCTCAGCATAACGGCTGACCAGCACATTTCCGCCAGAGTTATCGCGGCGGTGGCGTCAACGATCATTGACACAACGAGGCTCAGTACATCTACTTCTTCAATGGTGATTATGCCGATGAGCGCAGAGCCGCTGTATATGAAACTGAAAAAATGAGTAATTGCAAGCAGCACGATCACCGCAATATAGAACGGAGACCTCTTTTTTCCGAGACCTTCGTCTCTGGCTCTTTTCCCGACATACAGAAAAATGCTCAGCAATATGACCACTACCAGCGCGAACAATGCAAGCAATACTGCTATTCCGACGATCCCGGCCCTGTTTCCTGCAAGTTCCTGTGTGATAAGGGTCTGCGGGGAATATATCAGAATAAGGACAATTCTTATCGTGTTCCACAGTCCGAGCGCTATCACGCCCGACCCCATTATGTACAGAGAATTGCGGTGTTTCCTTATATTCCGTTCCGTCTCTTTATCCTCTGCTATGACCGCCGCCCCCTTTCACTCGTAATACTATATTAATTATACCATATTCGGAAGAGAAAATCAATAGCAAAATAAAAACATAAACAGGGGATAAAAGCATAGACAGCTTTCGGTTTTGTTAAAAAAAGTGACAGAACAGACGCGAGACCGAACTCTGCCCATTCTGCCACTTTTTAATGCTTATTCTGCGTAATCTACCCCGTAAACAACGACACAGGCGCTCTGAATGTCAAGGTAAATGCCGCCCGCGATCAGAATCACCGCGCCGATAAGGACTGCTATTATTTTAATTGCTGTTTTCATTCCATTCGCTCCATTTTTGATGTGTATATTCCAACTCCTGATCTTCAATCTTCTGCTGTTCACCGTCATGGCACAGATCAAAACCGAATATATCTTGTCCGAGGGACAGGTCTGTCGGCTCGAAATGAGCGACCCACATTGTGCCGTCACGCATTATCAGCGCAACGCCGTTAGTGCTGCCAGATCTTTTGTAATCTCCATAGGTGTACAGGAGCTGTCCGGGCGCGTTCAGTTCGGTATAGGTCTGATAGTAATACCCGTCACCTATGTCGGGAGCCTCAAAAGTGTCATCGTAGTAGTTCTCGAATTCCCTTGTTTTAAACTCGGTCTGTTCGAGCCGGCAGGTATAGTATTTATCGTCTATCCCCCACACATACACCACGAACGCGACTTCTTTTGTATCGTAGTCTATGAACGCGCTTGAAGTCTTTACAGAGCTGTAATATATACCCTCGGGGTAATATTTCTTTCCGTCGGCAGGATTGATATAGACGAGAGTTTCATCGGACTGATCAACAAATCTGTCGATCTCGGCACCGGTCTGTTTGTCATCGATGTACTTGCCAAGAGTTTCCACACCCTGTGCAGCGTATTTTATCCCGAATATCACTCCGATGATACCGCCGATAATGCCTATGGTGATAAGCGGCGGGAGAATGTACTTTCTGAAAAAGCTGCCCTCGCGCTTTGTAAAAGGTACGAACAGTATCAGAACAAATACAGCCA
>CAMVGH010000078.1 GCA_947166945.1 uncultured Clostridia bacterium | reverse complement strand
AAATGTTGTGTTCTGCACAAAAGTATGATAATATATTGGTGAAATTGCTGAATTTTTATAAACGCAACAGATTTTCATATTCTCATTCGTGTTGTTTATGAAAGGTCCTTTCACAGGAAAAGGGGTGAGATCCGGGTGAACGCAAAAGATGTTGAGCATTATCTTGCTTTGTACCGCAATAATGTCATAACAACAGCGCTTTGTTATGTAAAAAAGCAGTGCGATGCGGAAGATATATTGCAGGAGGTCTTTTTCAGCCTTTATACATACAGCGGCAGCTTCAACGAAGATGAGCACGTAAAGGCATGGCTTATCAGATGCACCGTGAACAAATGCAAAGACCTGCTCAGGTCGCATTGGCGAAGGTTTTCCGCACCGCTTGAAGCTGCCGGGGAGCAGGTATATTATGACCGCCATGAAGATGAATTGTACGACATTATACATAAACTCGGAAAAAACAATCGTATAGTGCTGTATATGTACTATTACGAGGGATACTCCGTTGAAGAGACAGCAAAGATACTCGGAATAAGCGCGAACGCTGTTTCTTCCCGGCTTAAACGAGGCCGCAGGCAGCTGAAAAAGCTCATTGAGAATGAAAGGAATGAAAGCAGATATGGATTATAAAAGAGTTTTTGACGATGCAATGTCACGGAAATTGTCCGAATACACCTTTTCCGAAAATTCAGAAATAATGAAGATCATCACGGAAAGGGCGAAGAAAATGGAAAAAAGCAAAGAAAACAGACATCATATTTTCGGTGTAGTCGCAGGCATAGCCGGAACAGCCGCAGTCCTCGCCGGAGCGGTATTCGGGCTGAACTGGCTGAATGAGCACGGCGGGCTTAAAGAGGGCGGTATCGAAAGCAGCAACGGCGCGGGGTATCATGAGGATATAGCCGAGCCTGCGCAGAGCGCCGCAGATACTCCGGAAAATGTGTTTGAGTTTGACGGAGTAAGAGCGATAGTTGACTGGTGGCAGTTCGACGGAAAAACGCTTAAATTGCAGTATGACATAGACTTTGGCACAAATAGATGTGAAGATATCGAAAGCGATATATCACCTCGTATCACACCGATTGGTGATTTTGAGGCAAGTACGACACTTGATGTATTCGAGCAGAAAGAAAACTCAATCAAAATGCGTGCAACGATAGAGCTTTTTCACTATACTGACAGCATATCACTTAGTTTTCTCGACAACAATGAATATGTCCGGATGAAGCACGGTGAGATCGAAGCAATGTCTCCGGATGCTTACCGCGAGCTTGATATCTTCCTGATTGATCTTAAAAAGACCTCCGTACAGTATTGCAATACGGACTTTGAAGAAACCAAGGATCCTGAATATCCATACAGATACCATATCGGAAAAATCGTTGGCACCGCAACGGAAGTATCGTATGAGCTTCTTGATGTTGCCGACCCGTCAGAGTTTGAAAACATACACCTTGCAGCGGTAGATTTTGACGGCAGAAAAACGATATTGGGCAAAGGAACTTTTGTACCCGATGACAACGGCGGCGGAATACTTTCATTCCCGACAAACGGAATTGATATTGACATTGCAGATGTGTATTATTACAGCTTTGAACGCTCAACCCAGATATCTGTTGATATAACCAGAGTTGAGGTGCCGGGTGAATATGAATTTCTGTACTACATCGACGATGAGCTTCAGGAGGAACTTACCGAAACAAAAGATATTTCAGAAACGGATAAGATCGTCTGGGATATATCGGGAGCCGGAAGGCATACCTACAAGATCATAATTCGCCGTCCCGATACGCAGGCGACCGGTGATTTCCTTGAATGTACCGTGGATTTCAGCAAGACCGAACCGACAAAAGATTTCGGCGCCTTTAATTCAAGGATATTTAAAGAATTGACGGAAATACAGCAGGGCGACCTCTCGCTTATCGAGGGAATTTATCCTCCCGGATATGAGCCTCCCTATGAGGTGATCGAGGGCAGCGAAGATCCCGTAAACTCAACCGAAGCTGCTCTCCCCGAATTTCCCATAGCAATAAGCAACGGAAACGGCTTCTACGGCGAATTTCTTGACACTCCGATAACCGGTGACGAAGCATGGGAGCTTGTGAAAGAGCGCGGAGGTATAGACTTTGACTATAACCTGCCGTATGACAAGAGCCTGTTCGTATTTGACGGGTGTCAGTTTTACATCAACTACGCCGACTGCGATGTTACAGCGCTTGTCGGCGGAACAGTCGAATTTGCAGGCTACTATAATGGCTGGGGCAATTCGGTGCTGATACGTGATGACAACGGACATTACTGGCTCTGGGGGCATCTTGCCAAAGAGTTAAATGTTGCAGAGGGCGATACCGTTGAAGCTGGCGCAAAGATAGGGCATACCGGCTCCTCCGGCTATGCTTTTTGCCAGTGCTATGCAATGCGTGTAGGCTGAAACAGCCGGATATTAACAAAAAACGTCCCGTACAAGCGGTACTTCCGCCGTGCGCTGCTTCTGACCGCCTGAAAGCGCCATAGGGTGAGTGTCGGCATATCTGCATCGAAGCCGCAGTCTCCGCAATATACTCCTCACAACAGGCTATAAACCGTTGAAAAGCGGTTTATAGCCTGTTTTTTGATCATGTTCCGAAAAAGTCTTGAAAGATACGTCAAGATATGTTATAATTAAACAAATAATATATCGGTACAGATATATACGAAAAGGAGCTGTCTATGTCTGCCAGAAGTGTAACGCTGAAGGAACGGTTTGAGATACATAAATACCAATATACGCTTAAAAACGGAAAAAAGGGGGAGAATTATTTCCTTGTGCTTCCGGGTGAGGGCTTTGAGGTCTTGTGCGATTATCGGGATTTTCAGGACTGTCCTGACCCGGAGGACGCGATGCGTGATTATGCGGTTGAACAGTTCGGATATGAACTGCGTCATCTGGAGAATAAATTCAAAAAGCTCTCCATTGTAGATATAGAACATTGGTACAACAAAGAGGGGAACCCGTGCTATCTTTGCACATATCTCGATTTTATCCCGGAACATTACCGGGATATAGTGTGGGACCCCGGGACTGACCCGGAGCCGCCTGATGTTGATATGAAATACGCAGCTATATGGGCGAGCGATCTTGAAGAGCTTGAGCTTCGTCTTGAAATAGCTCTTGAAGAACAGAACGGCGGATATCCCGATCCCGAAATGCCGGAATGGAGTTTTGTAAACCTGTCATTCAAAAAAATGCTCGAAAGACAGCCGGAACTTAACGAATCAGAGGAATTCTGGTGGCTGATGAAGCTGCTTGTGTTCGGAATATATGAGGAGCGCGAGTTCGCGAGACGGCGTATAAACGAGATGATAGCTCTTTCTCATAATGACCCGAACAACTCGAATTATAAGGCAATGAACGTGCGCGAGGCGAAAAAAGCCATGTACCGCAAGATGAGTGAGCCGCAGGAATTCAATGTTATGAAAACATTTGAGGAATGCAGCAGAGAAGGGCTCCCACTTTTTGAAGAATATCTGAGCAAGGCGATAGAAAGCAGGCTGATACACAGCCCCAGCGGGCTTGCAACATCTGTGGGAGTGAAGCCGAATTACCTGAGTAATGTGAGAACAGGCAAACGAAAGCTTTCAAAGGCCGCAGCACTCAGGTTGGGTATCGGGCTTCGTCTTTCTCCGGAGAATATGACAAGATTTCTTGCGTCACTTGACCACTTATTCCCGATATCAAAGAACGATTTCCTGCTGTGCGATGAGTTTAAGAAGGGAAATTATGATCTTGATCTGCTGGTTGAGCATCTGCCGCCTGAGAGGACGGACGAGAACAGAGAAAAATAATTGTAACCTATAGGTTAATGAAATAATTTATGAACCTGTGTTATAATAAATGTGTCCTCAATAACTGCCTTTTGGCAGTTATTGACTGAAAATCTGCAAAACGGATTTTCAGATGTTGTTTAAATGCGCCTGCGGTGCATTTAAACAACGGACACATTCCTTGATGTCAAGCTCATTTCGTCCTTCGGACGAACAAAAGTGCAAGGAAAATCCTAAAATATATAAATTTTCCTTGCACTTTTGCAGCCAATAAATTGCTTCAAGCTGCGCTATGAAGCAATTTGTTGGCTGATGAGCAGACATTAATAAATTCAAAGGACAGAAAACGGAGGTATTGAAAATGTACACACCAAAACCGATCGATACAAGCGGAATATTGCTTGATGAAGATCTGTTGATGCTCACAGAAAGGATCGCCGAGAATGTCCACGATGTCTGGGCGAAGGGACGGATATCACAAGGTTGGAGATACGGTGAAAAACGTGACGATGATAAAAAACTCACGCCTTGTCTTGTTCCGTATAATACGCTTCCCGAAAGTGAAAAGGAGTATGACAGAAATACTGCGACAGAGACGGTCAAAATGATCCTTTCCCTCGGGTACACAATATCAAAAAAACAGGAGGAAACAAAATGAAACTGAGAGAACTGTTGGAATTCAACGACATAGCGATCCAATGCCATAACTATCCCGACGCTGATGCAATAGCTTCGGGATTTGGCGTGTACGAATATCTTCGCCGGAACGGAAAGAACCCGTTACTTTTCTATGCGGGTCCCCAAAAAGCGCAGAAGGCCAACATAGTTATAATGACAGAAAACCTCGATATCCCGATCAGGTATATGACCGAGCTCGATCATACTCCCGAACTGCTTGTTACCGTGGACTGTGCATATAAAGAGCGAAATGTTCAAAAGTTTTCTGCGGATAATGTTGCTGTTATAGATCATCATATCTGCCGCGGAGAACTCCCGGATCTGCATGAGGTAAGACCCGACTATGGCAGCTGTGCTTCGATCGTACGGCAAATGCTTTTGGACGAGGACATAGATATCAACAGCAATGAGAAACTTGCTACCGCGTTATATTACGGCCTGTATATGGATACAAACGGGTTTTCCGAGATACGGCACGCTGCGGATAATGACCTTCGCGACCTGACAAGGTATGACGAAACACTTATAACGCTTCTGAAAAACTCCAACCTTTCCAGCAGCGAAATGCTGATAGCGGGCAATGCTCTTCGGAACTGCAAATATAACAACGAATACGGGTTTGCTGTAGTTCCGACGGAACCGTGTGACCCCAATATCCTTGGATTCATCAGCGATCTCATAATACAGGTTGATTCTGTCGGAAGCAGCGTTGTATTCTGCCCCAACGCTCTCGGAATGAAGATATCGGTCAGAAGCTGCAGGAAAGAGACAAACGCATCTGATCTTGCCAAGTATATCACCGACGGCGACGGAGGCGGACACGCCCTGAAATCCGGCGGACAGATCAGCAGTATCATTCTCGGCGACACAGACCCGCTGAAGTTCATAACCGAAAGAATGATATCGTATAATCGTGATTCCTCTGTAATGCGAGCCGGAGATGAACATGCCGACACAACAGGTATGCGCACGTATATTAAGAAAGACAACGTCCTTGGTTATGTACCGCTGACGGAGATAATTCCTGAAAACACAGATGTCATCATACGCGCTCTTGAGGGTGACCTCCCGTTAAAAGCAAGTGAGAAGCTCTACCTTATGGTGGGAGTTGCCGGAGAAGTTTATCCGATAGAAAAGGAAGTCTTTGAAGCCACCTACATACCGTGTCCCGAAAAGCCGGTACAGGATTATGAGTACCCGCCCTCGATCATAGATAAGGAGAACAAGACGTTTCAGACGCTTTCGCGCAGCTTGAAAGGCTGCCGGGCAGCAAAGCGTTCGGAGATACTTGCGGTTGAGCTTACGAAATATATCAAGGTCTTTACCAAATGGGACAAAACCAGCTATTTTTACGGAGAACCCGGAGATTATCTTGCGGTAAGGAAAGACGATGATACTGATTTTTACATCATCAGGAAGGATATATTCCCGAAGCTTTACTGTGAAGTATAATATATTGAAAATATTATATATATTGGAATTTTCATAAATACGGAGGTCTGTATGACAAGTCTGTCTTTTCGCACCAGAACAGGATCAAGCCCCGCAGGCAAGCCAAAAGTATATTTTACCTGCCATCCCGATGACTTTGAAGAATACTTTGACAGTGTTTGCAGGGATATTTATGAACATAGTGACTGCACGATATTCTATACCGATGATATGGCAGATACCTTGTCGGAGGATACGCGTGAGATAGAGCTTGAAAGAATGAACCTTTTTGTCGCGCCCGTTACTGCAAGGCTGCTGACCGACCCGAATCGTGCGGCAGACATCGACCTTGTGTTTGCGACAGAACACAATATCCCTTTTCTTCCGCTGCTTGCCGAGTCCGGTCTTGACGAGCTGTTCAGGCTCAAATTCGGCAATATTCAGTATCTGAATATGATGAGACACGATGACACCGAGATACCGTATGAAGAAAAGCTGAAAAGGTTCCTCGAAAGGGTTCTCTTTGACGACGAGATGTGCAAACGGATACGCAGTGCCTTTGATGCGTATATATTTTTAAGCTATCGCAAAAAGGACAGGAAGTTTGCCAATGAGCTGATGAAACTGATACATAAAGACCCCGTTTGCCGTGATATCGCTATATGGTATGACGAGTATCTTGTTCCGGGTGAGAATTTCACCGATGCGATCGCCGACGCTATCAAGAAGAGCAAAATATTTACATTGCTTGTCACCCCGAATCTCGTAAACGAAGAAAACTATGTCCGTAACGTGGAGTATCCTGCCGCAGTCGAGTCGGATATGGATATTATCCCGGCTGTAATGGCAGACACCGATACGGAGGCGCTTAAACAGCAGTTCCCGAATATACCCGACCCTGTCAACGCTCATAACGATGACGAGTTTCATAAGGCTTTTTCCGAGTCTGTGCGGCATATAGCGCGGCAGAAGACCGAAAATTCTCCCGAACACACCTTCCTTATCGGGCTGGCATACCTTGACGGCGTAGATGTGGAGAACGACCGACAGCGCGGTATAAAATTAATTACCGAAGCTGCCGAAAATGATCTTCTGGAAGCGATGCAAAAGTTGGTTGACCTTTGCAAGACCGGCAGAAATAGCGAACGAGATTCCAAAACAGCAATATACTGGGGAGAAAAAATATACAGGACCTGTCTTTCGGAGTACGGGCAGAAAGACAAACGTACACTTGCCGCTATTGATGATCTTGCGGAATCATATTCACTTGCAATGGGATATAAACGTGCGCTGGAGCTGTCGGTAACCGCTTACAGGATAAGGTATGACACCTTCGGGGCAGATAACCCCGATACTATAAAAACTCTTATGAGGATCGCCACGGTTATGGGCAGACTCGGCAACCGGGACATGGAGTTTATCATCAATACTCAGCTATACGAGACTTCACGCCGGATACACGGAGACAGATACGTCGGAACGATCCATGTTCTTCACAACCTTGCCGAGTCATACAAAGATGCCGGAGATATCGAACGTGCGTGCAGGACGGAGATGAAATGCTACAAGCTTTACTGTGAGGTGCTGGGGGAAAAAGACTTCTATTCTTTCCGCTCACTTAACAGTCTTGTAATTGATCTCATGGAAACAGGCAGGCACGATCAGGCACTTGAGTACGCTCATAAAAGTTATGATCTGTGCCGCTCCACTTTTGGTGATGAATACAGCGAAACGCTCAACGCACTTAATACATTGGCGTTCGTTTATGAGAAAACAGGCGATCTGAACACTTGCATAGAGCTTTATGAAAAGTGTTATGCAATAAAATGCCGCTCTATGGAAGGAGATCCGAACACTCTTATAACACTATCCAACCTTGCATACGCCTGCTCCGAGAACAAACAATTCGACAAAGCCACAGAGTATGGAGAAAAGAGCTATGAATTGTATAAAAAAGTATTTGGTGAAAAACACCCCAATACTATAAGCGAATTGCTTAAATTGGCGTTATACTACAAGTTCAGCGGCGATCTGACGAATGAATATCGCTGTCTGCTGCCGGTAGCGGATGCCTACAGAGAGAACGGAAATTACAAGGACGAAGTAACTGTACGAAACACGATCCTGAATGTCGCCGCCGGGATATACGGAGTGGAGCATATCGAGTCAGCCAAAGCATTGATGTATTTGGAGGACGCAGAGAAAAGGGCGGGTATAATCAGGTGAAAACCAATGATCTCCCGTCGGATCTGAGAAAAGAGGAAACCATGACCAAAAACAGAGCTGTACTTAAACAGAGATTTGTAAATCACCCCGAATACTATCTCAATAAAGACGGCAGTTATTCTCCGATACCGGCGCTTGTACTTCCGGGTGAGGATTTTGATTTCAGCTATATACCGGAGATGTATGAATCAGAAGACGATCCCGATGACGCACTCCGTGAGGATGCAGCAGATAGTTTCGAGGAAAAACTGTTCACACTTGGTGAGAGTTTCGGCTGGCTCGGTTTCCGCGAAGCAGAACATTGGTACGACAAAAATGATGAGCCGTGTTATCAATGTGTATTCCCACATTATGATGCAGAGCATAAGGAACAGTATATGTGGGAGACGGTAAAAGCCGACGACGGTACTTTGAACATCGTTATAAAAACTCATGATTTTGAAGAGCTTGAGTTAAGGCTTGAAGTTGCGTTTGAGGATTGGGTAACATTCAATCCATGGTATAATGATCTTTCAAACGATCCCGGAATTGAGAGGATCCGTCCTATGATATTCAGGCATCTGATCGAGAATAAAACTGAACTCAGGGAGTCCGATGAGTTCTGGTGGCTGCTCGATCAGCTTATATTCGGAAGTGAAGCATCTCACAATTTCGCAAAGGAGCGTGTTAATAAGCTCATTGCAGAGGCGCGCGGCGATCCGACAAACTATGAATACAGGAAGAAACGGTCGAGGGAGGCAAGGAAAGCCGAGCTGCACAGAATGAACAGTCCCGGAGAGCTCAATATCATAAAAACATTCGAGGAATGCAACAAAGAAGGCATAGCCTTATTTGAGCGATTTATCAACAATGCGATAGATAACGGTATTATACACAGTCCCAGCGGACTTGCGAACTCTGTCGGAGTGAAGCCGAATTACCTGAGTAATGCGAGAACAGGCAAACGAAAGCTTTCAAAGGCTGCGGCAATTCGGCTCGGAGTAGGACTTCAGCTTTCATCGCGCGATATGACGAGATTTATGGCATCTCTCGACCATTGTTTTCCCATAACGCCGAATGACCGGATAATATGCCTGAGCCTTGATAAAAAGATCTATGACCTGAATGAACTGGTCTCTTATCTCCCGAAAGAGCGCACAGATGAAAACAAGGTAAAATAATATGCGATCAAACAGGAAACTGCCCGACTTCAGTGCCGGGCAGCTTCTTTTTTTGTAACTTGTAAGTTAACGAAATTTTCCGCTGTGTGTGATATAATTAAATCACAGTAAAGCAAACGGAGGTAAACGACTATGAACGAACGACTTTTCCTTAACGGTGCGCCGGAGCTCCAAAACGACACAATGCTCCCGGAATATGCCTTATATGAGGATTCGGGCGGAGTAAGCGAACACCGGCTCTCGACTCTTCATTTAGCGGACGGCAGGCTGTTTATCCGCGGCGATATAACGCCGGATACTGCCGTAAGGTTCTCATCATCATTGATGTATCTCGCAAAGGAAAAGATACCGGCACGAATATACATAAACAGCGGCGGGGGCGAGATAAATTCCGGGCTTATGATGTATGACGCGATACAGGATTACCCGGGAGAACTCGAAATATACTGCATCGGAAGAGCGGCAAGTATGGCTGCGGTGCTGCTTGCAGGCGGAAGAAAGGGAAAGCGCTTTGTCCTTCCGCACTCGCAGGTGATGATACATGAACCGCTTATTGCCGGAGGTTACGTCGGTTCGGCTTCCACTATCGAAAAAACAGCAAAGTCCATACTCGAAGTACGCGATATGCTCAACGGTATCATTGCAGAACACTCCGGACACACTCTGAAGGAAGTAAACAAGGCGACCGAGACAGATTGCTGGATGACAGCGGAGGAAGCGGTAGAATTCGGCATCTGCGACGAAATAAGAAGTATGTATTGACAGGAGGACAGGACTATGAATGAAAGCAAAGCATTACTCGACACGATAACACAGGCTCACGTTTTACAGAAGATGATACTTCCGGACGGCAGTTTAAGCTCTCTCAACAGTATCGAAACACGCATCAACAATAACGGGATAGTTCTTGCCACATCGGGCGGCGGAAAGACACGCAGCTTCATGATACCGAACATAATCGCGGCATTCTGGAGCTATGTTATTTCCGACCCGAAGGGAACACTATACAAAAACTATGAGAGGCATTTGCGGCGATGCGGGTATAAGATATTACATCTCGACCTGATACACCCGGAGCGGTCCGACGGCTACAATCCGTTGGCACAGGTAAAGACATCGGATGATATACTGACCTTCGCACATCAGATAGTTTACAGCGGGAAAAGCGGCGGTTCGTACGATCCGTTCTGGGACAGTGCTTCGGAACTGCTTGTAATAGCGCTTGCTGCGTATCTCATCGAAACAAGTGAGGATAAAACTCCCACGATAAATGATATGATACGGCTGACCCGACTGATAGATGCCGAAGAAATGGAAGATGAACACACCTGCGAAATGGATCGTAAAATGGAAAGCCACAACCAATATTATAAAACCATGTACGGCGAGGAAAGCTGGGCGTACAGCCAGTGGCAGAAGTTCAAAATGGCTCCCACCAAAACTATGAACACCATTATAGTAACTACGACCGTACTTTTCAACAAGTTCGATACAAAGGAAATGCGTCATCTCCTGAGCAGGAACGAAATAGATTTTGCCCGTATCGGGCAGGAAAAGACTGCTGTATTTGTAGAGATAAGCGATACCGACCGTTCAAAGGATACTGTCGCAAATCTCTTTTACAGTCAGGCAATGACCGTCCTCTGCGATACCGCGAACGATTTTCCCGAAAACAGGCTTCCCGTACCGGTCAGGTTCATGCTTGACGACTTCGGCACCAATGCACGAATAGTCGGGTTTGAGAATATGATCTCAAATATCCGTTCACGTGGTATTTCCGCTCTTATTGCAATACAATCTCTCGCACAGCTTGACGCGGGTTATGGCGCAAGCTCACAGACTATCGTCGATAACTGCGACACACTCATATATATGGGCGGGCGTGACGAATCCACAGTGCAGCTCATATCGAAGCTTTGCGGTAAGCCGTTCAGAAAGATAATGGAAATGCCGGTGGGTATGCATTGGAAGATACAGCGCGGTAAACCTGCCGAATACTGCGAAACGGTCGATCTCAGCAGATATGATCTGAGCTTTCTGGGGGAGATCCCGAAAAAGAACAGTAATATAGATCTCGCAAGCTGAGGAGGAACACTTAAAACAGGGGAAAGTGAAGCAACTTCCGCTGCTCATTTTCCCTGCATATCAGAACTTACGAACTCTCCTTCACGCGAAGCAGCATAGCCGCATTGACCACCACGAACACCGAGCCGAAGTATTGTTGGCGGCGGACGCGTTATCGCCGGTCAGCAGCACAGGAGTTATGCCGACTGCTTTCAGCCGCTTTACGGTGTCTGCCGCATCTTCACGCATTATGTCAGATAGCGCGATAAATCCAACGGGTTTGCCGTCAGCATAAACATAGACTACCGTTGCGCCTTTGGAAAGTTGTTCATCTGCCCTTGCCTTGCCGGAGGTGTAGTCCTCTAAGAGCGAACCGATCTGCATGATGAGTGCAACCTCACCTGCGGCGAAAAATTCCTTTGTTGCCGCCGAAGCGATCAGCGCAAGGGAGACCAGCAGGTCAGCCTTGATGTCGTGCTCAAATATCACACCCTTGAATGCGCCTATAAGTATAGGCGTTCCGCAGAGAATTATTGCTGTCCACGCAATATCAACAGGCAGAATATCTTTCAATACGCCTGTTATGCTCAGTACCAGCGAAACTGCAGATATGACAGCACACACAAGCGTGACCTTCGGCTCGTTTTCCAGCCATTTCTTCAACATAGAAAAATCCTCCTTGACATACAGCTTTCGTTGTGTTACAATAAATTCGTTATCAAACACTTTGTTCCGTAACTATGTTAGCATATTTTAACCGCAAATACAATAACCAGTTTCTGAGAAATGTAAGTTACCGGACAAAAATCGGGATCTGTACGGAAAGTGAGGAATTATGGACAGACGTCAGAAAAAAACAAGAGCCGCCGTGTTCAGAGCGTTCACGGAGCTTCTTGAAAAAATGAACTATTCGGATATCACGGTACAGGACATAATTGATACAGCCGGTATCCCGTTTGAATACCGGCTCAACCATATCGTGAGCAGCTTTGCCGAGACTGTCCGCTGGTGGCTCACCGGACATAACAGCTATACTCCCGAGGAGATCAGCAGGTTCTTTTTTGAGAGTGTTGAAATATGAATTAAAGGAAGGGCTTTTAACCGCTTTTAATAAAATCCCATAAATGGCTTTATAATGCGGTTTCAGGCGATTGACTTTTTAATAACTTTTGACATTTTGAAGTGCTTTAAAGCCAATTTTAGTAAGAATAAAGACCAGACAAAGACCCAAATCAAGGCATTTCCTGTAATATAACAAACTAATCAAAACTTACTAAATTTTACAGGAGAATACCACAATGACAAACATAATCCAAAAACTCTGTTATGGAGAAAATTATTTTTGTGAGATGCCCGCACCGTACCAAACGATGCGATACAGAACAGAGGTTTTCCAAAAGCGCACACGACGCGCTCCGCTTTTAAACACAGTCAGAATGCGAATCAGAATTCGAGCACGGATTCCGGCTTGACGCTCCGATCGAGGCTAAGTTGTCAAAACCTATCCGATCCCCTTAACGCAAGTTATGGGGATCATTCTTCATTTCTCTCCATTCCTGATTTTCTCGCTCAGCATGATGACCTCGTCCTTTACCTTTTCGCGTGAGCTTTTGGTGATCTTCTTGTAAAGCGGGTAAGCAGTCAGCATTACACCAATTCCGAAAATGCCGAGAATAAGACCGAGAAAGAAATTGCCGAAAACCATGATAAGGCTCATGCCTGCACCTCATTTGTTGCCATGCCTCACTTTTTGTCATGATAGAATTATACCATAGATTTTCTGATCTTTCAATAAATATCGGAAATTTTAACATTTCAGCAACATTTCCGCAACAATTCGAAAACATTCACGGACTATAATACAGACAGATCAAGAAAACACGGAGGTACTCAATATGAAAAACATTATCTTATCGGCAAGGCTCCTCGCTGAAAACCTGTTCGTATCAATAGCACGTCTGTTCGGTGCAGCAAAAGGGAATTATTTCACTGTTTATTCCGATGATATTACGAGACTGAGACTTCCGAAAATGGCACATAAAGGTTTATGGAGAGCCTGACAGTATGAAGATCTCCGCAATGCTTATGGAAGAACAGATATCGGTGGTGCAGCTCGAAACAAGGCGCATCGGACTTGAGGAATACTACATCGGCATTATGGAGGAGGCGAGAAGCGCATGAACGCATTGTTAAGACATGACATTTACAGACTTTTCAGAACGCGGCTCTTAAATCTGTTTATAGCCCTTATTTTCTGTGCCTATTCAATTAAGTATAATCCTGCTTTAATCTTTTCAGAAACAGTTCTGCTATCGGCGAAAACACCTGATACTTTTTCCAGATGATATACATATTCGTTTCAAGTGTCGGCTTTATGGGTCGGAAACAAAGTCCGCTTTTCTCGCTTGTGTCTACAAGATGCTCGAAGGTCAGCATACACCCCAGCCCCTCTTTCACGAACACAGAGCCGTTGTAAGCAAGATTGACTGTTCCCGCAAAGTTGAGCTTATCCATATTATCCCCGCACCAGCGCGGAAAATCCACACGGATAGACTGCTCTGAGCAGAACAGCGGCAAGCCGTAAAGATCATCAAATGTCACATACTCCTTTTTAGCAAGAGGAGTGTCACGCAGCATAACCAGCCCCCATTTGTCGCTTTCGGGTATAGAGAGATAGTTGTACTTCGACAGGTTCG